>NZ_JBICXB010000001.1:0-111136 GCF_043200055.1 Streptomyces sp. NPDC048496
GCAGCGCATGCGAAGGCCCCTGCACCGGCCGGACGGACAAATCAGGGCAAGACGCCGGACCAGCGGGACCCATCAGGTCGCAGACGAATCGAGGTTAAACGTATACAGAAAGTGTGAGCGGGCGTCTTGGAGGCCGCAACCTGTGGCCGGAGGATCCTCCAGTTCTTCACGCGGACAAAACGTGTTCAACGCGTGCGTGGACCCTGCGGTGGGAGGCGTTGTGTTCCTCTTGTCAGGGCGGCAGTTTCGTCCTGGCCTATCTAGCGGCCGCGCGGGATGACCAGGCTGGTGCCTCGGTAGCCGCCGTCTGCGATCACCGTCGTCCGGCTGTGATCTGCTCCAGCGCATCTCAGGCCGGACTGCTTACGTCCGTTGGGAAGCGGTCAGCCAGCGACGGGAGTCTCCGGCTGCATCTCGTATGAGTGCTGGATGGCCTGATGCCGGGTCCCGAGGCCATCCGTGACCTTGCGCTCCCAGGGAACCTGCTGGAGGTGCTTGGTCTCTTCGATCATCGATTTGGGCTCCAGATTACGGAAACTGTCGACCTCTCCGGCCGCGACGGACGTCAACGTCGCATAGACCGCTTCAGGATCGAACTGTGCTCGGGGGAAGGCGAGCTTGGAGTAGTCAAAGAGCCGCTGAGACGGGTCGTCCTCCCAGCTCTCCCAGGTCTGGAACATCCGGTCGTTGAAGCCGGTCAGGAATGGCCCGGGGTTGACCGTGGCGACTTCAATGTTGTGCTCCTGCAGCTCGTAGGCCATGGTTTCGGCGATCGCCTCGACCGCGTGCTTGGAAGCGGAGTAGATGCCGGTGAAGGGGTTGACGTTCAGGCCCTCTCGGGATGAGACCCAAACGATTCTTCCGGCGCCGCGCTTGACCATTTGCTTGGCGACCCCCTGAGTGAGGAGCAGCGGTCCGGTGACGTTGACCTCGAACTGGTGCCGGATGTTCGGTGCGGGAATGTCAACTGTTGAGCCACCTTCGCCGACTCCTGCGTTGTTCACGAGGATCTCCACACCCCAGTTGAGAGCTTTGCGACGATCACCGTCGTCGGTGACATCGAGCTTCTCGACCTGCAGGCTTACCCCTCGCTCGGCCGCCAGCCGCTTCAGCGTCTGGACCTGGGCATAGATCTCCACCGCGGCGATCACGACGAATCCCTTTTCCGCCAAGCGCATGGCGGCTTCATACCCGAAGCCGGTACCCGCCCCTGTGATGAGGACCTTCTTGAGTGCTGCACTCGCCATGTTGATGTGCGTCCTTTCATATTGCTGGTTCAGCGGTCATTGAGGCTCTGGCCGCGGAGTGAGCTCCACGTGGAGCGGACTGGGGCACGCTGACCGTTGAGTGGGGCCCGCCTCCTGCAGTTCCATCCTCTAGCCCACGGCGACGAACTCAAGTTGGACGTTGTCCGGGTCGCGGAATTCGACCGTCGAGTATACGAACGGTTCCGTTTCGTCCCTGATCGGAGTGTGCCCTGATCGGAGTATGCTCGATCCCCGACTCGTCCAGCTATGCCATCCGCGCTTCCAGGTCGGAAAGATCATCCACCTGAAATGGCACGTGATCCAGACCTTTTCGGGCCTGGTGGACGCCCTCGTGCCGGTTGCCTGTATTGGTTTGCAGTCCCCTGGCCCAGAGTCAATCCGAGAGCTTCAATCTGCACCTCTGTTGCGTCCAGTCGAGTGGTCCGCGACGGCACCGCTGCGGGCAGCGTGCCAGAAGGCGCTCCAGGGGCAGGCCTGAGGGACGGCCGTCGGTGTGGCGGGTTCGGCTTTCTGCACCCACAGGTGGACGGGCGGCTAACGAGCGCCCGGGTTGTGGGTGCCATTCACCGATCTCTGGGTAACCGCTCGGCTTGCCCGCCGGCGATTCATGGCTACGCTGATCTAGCACGTAACGCCGACTCTCCGCTTTCTGCGCCGGAGGCTCCCGTCCGGGTTCGCGTCGCCGACCGGATACGGCAATCGCGGCGGCTATGGCCAACTCCTTTCGCACGATCCTTACTGTTCCCATTCGCCGAAAAGGCTGAGTTCACCTTGTACGCCGACGAAATGGAAGCACATGACCATCTCTGGGATCTTGAAATCAGGCGGGGGAAGACTGGCCCTCGGAGTGGCGATGTTCTCCGCCCTGACCGTGGTGCCGGCTCACGCCGCAGACGACCTCGGCACGGCCCCGGGGGGCCAGAAGCCGACCGTGGTGCTCGTACACGGAGCATTCGCCGACGGGTCCAGCTGGAACGGAGTGGTGCAGCGCCTGCAGCGGGGCGGCTACCAGGTCATCGCCCCGCCCAACACGCTGCGCGGCATACCCCAGGACTCGACGTACCTGAACAGCCTCCTGAAGACCATCAAGGGGCCGATCGTCCTCGTCGGACACTCCTACGGCGGCGGGGTGATCTCGCAGGCGGCCGCCGGGCTCGACAACGTCAAGGCGCTGGTGTACGTCAACGCGATCATGCCGGACAAGGGTGAGTCGTTCGCCAGCCTCTCCGGCAAGTTCCCGGCCGCCCCGCTCACCAAGGCGCTCAAGCAAGTGCCGTTCCGCAACGGCGACGGCACCACGGGCACAGACGTGTACATCCAGGCCGCCAAGCTCCACGCGACCTTCGCCCAGGACCTCCCGCAGCAGCAGGCGTCCGTCATGGCGTCGACGCAGCGCCCGATCGCGCAGTCGGCGTTCGCCGACAAGCTCACCGCAGCGGCCTGGCGGGACAAGCCGGTCTACGTGCTCGTCGGCACGCAGGACCGGGCCATAGACCCGAGCCTCGAGCGGTACGAGGCCAAGCGCGCACACGCGCGCAAGACGGTGGAGATCAACTCCTCGCACGTGTCCCTGATCTCCCACCCTCAGGCGGTCACCGATCTCATCGTGAGCGCGGCCCGCGACACCAGTCACCAGTAGGCGAACAGGCAGCACCCCGAGCACAGGCGGCGAGGGGCCACATCCGCGGGGTCCTGGGCGCCCCGCTTGTGCAGTAGCGCGACTCCGGCCGCGCGGTCGCCGCCCAGCAGCACGAAGAGCCTCGGCGTCTCCAGATACTCCCGGAACACCGTCCAGTCCATGGTCAAGGACACCCGCTCACCGGTGGTGGCCACGCCGCGTTCGTCGGCCGCCATGCGGTACTGCCCGTACGGGTCTACAACGCTGAACATCCAGCGGGCCATGGGCGCAGCCCTCGCACAGTGACCCAGGACGCGATTGCCACGGAGACCACCAGCGAGATGATCCACACGGGCAGCGTGGCATCGCTGAGGGCCGAGACGACGACCACGGCGATTGCCGCCATCAGCGGCGCCATGAGCGCCTGGGCTCGACCCGCGGGTGTCCGACGGGCTCGCGCACGGAGTGCCTCCTCGAAGTCCGCGGTGTCGGCCGGTGGACGAACTCCACGGCCGTACCGCGGTCCGTGTCCTGATGTGAGGAATCCCCGCCCCGGTGTCCATGAGGAGGGACCCTAGCCAGGGGGTGTCAGGCAGATCAGGGCCGCCGTGCCAAGATCCACCGGACACCCCTCATGCACTCCCGCACGCGGTTGCCGTCAAGACATAAGCCAGAGGCCCTGTGGATTACTCCACAGGGCCTCTGGTCTGCTGTGCACTCGGCAGGATTCGAACCTGCAACCTTCTGATCCGTAGTCAGATGCTCTATCCGTTAAGCTACGAGTGCTTGGCGTTCCGGGCTTTTCTGCCTGGTCGGCGTTGCGGGAACAACATTACATGACCTGCGCCGTCACGCGAAATCCATTACCCAAACCGCCCCTGACCTGCGGAAACGCCATGTTGGGCCATCTCTGCACGCGCCGTCGCGGTCGCGCGCCCCATCCGGATACGACTGAAGCCCCGGCCAGTGGCACGGGGCTTCAGTGATCAAGCGGAGGCGGAGGGATTTGAACCCTCGATGGGCTTTAAGACCCAAACCGCATTAGCAGTGCGGCGCCATAGACCGGACTAGGCGACGCCTCCAGCACACCCCGCGCGAACGCGAGTGGTGCGTGCAGATGATGACACAGCTGAGCACTGCCTCACCAATCGCCGCCTACGGTACTAGGCCTACGGCCGCCAGGGCAAAGCCTTCGGGTTGCGCAACGCCGGGGCATGCGGAGCGTTAGTGATGACGGGGTACCGCCTCATCCGCCTTCCACACGTCCACAGGAGCCCGCATGCTGCGCCGTCTCGCCCTCACCGCTGTCACGTCCTTCGCCGTGCTGTCCGCCGCCGCACCGGCCGCGACCGCTGCCACCGGCCACCTTCCGCTGCCCCTCCCGCTGCCGGTACCGGCGCTCCAGGGCGACGACGGCGCCCAAAAGACCCAGCTGACGGTCACGGTCTCGGATTCCGGATACCGCGCCGCCGACGGCGTGTACGAACTGAAGTGCCTCCCCGCCGGTGGCAGCCACCCGGTGGCGCAACAGGCGTGCGACCGGCTCGCGGAGCTGGGAGAGTCCACGGGCGACGGCAGAAACCCCTTCCGTCCGGTGCCCGCCGACACCCTGTGCGCCCAGCAGTTCGGCGGATCGGCCACGGCCCGGGTCACCGGAACCTGGCACGGGCAGCGTGTCGACGCCGCCTTCGACCGGAGCAACGGATGCGAGATCGCACGCTGGAACAACCTGCGGCCAGTGCTGCCGAATGTCCGGTGACCCGGGGTGGCCGGGGCCGTCACGGGACATGTCGGGGGCAGGGGTCGTACGCGGTATGCACAGAACCTTGGTGAGAGCTCCGCGCGTATCCGCCACCGGATGCCCCTCCCCTGCCTTTAGACTCCTCCAGTGACAGCCTGCGGCCCGAGGGGCAAGATGGGGCCCGCTGTCCGGCAAGGTGCGGTAACCAGGGAGGAAGCGTCGTCGTGAGCAGCAGGCCATCCCGAGGCGCTGCTCGCCTCGCAGCCATACTCGACGCTCTCCCTGACGGGCTGCTGCTCGTCAATTGCAACGGCACGGTCGTCAACGCCAACACCATCGCCCTCGAAATGTTCGAGACGCCGGGCACCGCGCTCGTCGGTCGCGGACTCCTCGATCTGCTTCCGGAGTTCGACTCCAAGCTGATCCCGGGGTCGATGCGCAGGCCCGAGGCGGCGGACGAGCGGGGCCGGACGAAGCCGACACGGATGATCGCGCGGCGGACCGACGGCAACGAGTACCCCGTCGAGGTCACCAGCGCCAGCCTGGAGGACGGGCAGGCCGCGTACAACGACTTCCAGGCCGGCTACAACGGCAGCTACACGGGCGACGAGCTGCTGATGCTCGTTGTACGGGATCTGTCGGGCACCGTCGACACCGAGGCCGAGCTGGCCCGTTCGCAGCGGCAGACCGAGATGATCCTGCGGGCCGCGGCCGAGGGGGTCGTCGGCACGGACACCGACGGCCGGGTCGTCCTGGTCAACCCCGCAGCCGCGCAGATTCTCGGCTTCCGCGCCAGCGACCTGGGCGGCCAGGAGCTGCATCCGCTGATCCTGCACTCGCGTGCGGAGGGCGAGCCGTTCCCGTACGAGGAGTCGCCGCTCGCCGACACGCTCAAGTCCGGTCGCAAGCACCGGGTGCGCGGGCAGGTGCTGTGGTCCAAGAGCGGGGCGCAGGTGCCGGTCGATCTGACGACCGCGCCCGTCCGGGACGGGGACCAGCTGGTCGGTGCGGTGATGACGTTCACCGACCGCCGGCCGTACGAGGAACTCACCAACGAGCACACGGCGCGGCTGACCGAGCTGACCGAGAGCCACACCGCCGAGGTCACCCGGCTGACCGAGCAGCACACCGCCGAGGTCACCGGGCTGGCCGAACGGCATGCCGCCGAGCTGGCCGACCGGACCGAGCGGTCCGCGGTCGAGTCGGAGGAGCTGACCGAGCGGCTCGCACAACTGACCGCCCGGCACGCACAGCTGACCGCCGTCCTCGGCGAGTCGCTGCGCGGGCCGCTGGAGGAGCTGCGCGGCGAGCTCTCGACGCTCGCCGCCGACCCGGCGGGCCAGCTGTGGCCCGAGGCCAACCAGATCCTGCACCACCTGGCCGCCGGCTACGCCCGGATGACGACGCTCGTCGACAACGTGCTCGGCTACCAGCGTCTCGACAACGGGGCGGAGACGCTGGTCAAGGAGAAGGTGCTGCTCGACTCGGTCGTGACGGCCGGTATCGACGGCGCTGTGGAACTGATCGGTCCGGGGCGCGCGCAGTTCGCTGTGCACGCGCCGCCGATCGAGGCCGAGGTGGACGCGGGGCGGCTGGTGACGGCGCTCGCCCACCTGGTCGCGGACGTCGCCGGGGTCGACTCGACCGGCAGGACGCGGGTGGCGCCGGGCGGCGGCTACGTCGACTCGACAGTGGTCGTGGCGGCGGCTCAGCGCGGTGAGGTCGTACGGATCGAGGTGCGCGGACCGTTCGCCGGGGGAGACCCGGTGCACGAGCCGATCGTGCGCGGGATCGTACGGGCGCACGGCGGCGTGCTGCAGACGCACGAGATGCCGGGGATGAGCGGCAGCGCGTACGTCCTCGAAGTGCCGCTGGGCGCGGGGGCGGGGACCGTACTGCCGCCGCAGATGCCCCCCGTTCCGGCTGCGCCCGAGGAGACCGGGCAGCAGCAGGGGACGCCGGGCGGCGGACGGCGCAGGGCGCGACGCGCGTCGACGGACGCCTTCCTGGAGAGCCCGGTGGGCGGTGGGACGGCCGCTTCGGGGGCCGAGTCCGGTGACACCGCTGCGGCGGAGCCGACGGGGCGGCGCAGGGCGCGTCGTGAAGCGGCGGCGCAGGACGAGCACGGCGGGCAGCAGGCTCAGCAGTCGTCCGCACAGCAGCCCCAGCAGTCGCCCCACGAGCTCGTCCCGGCCCAGCGGGGCGAGGGATCCGGTCGCAGGCGGGGACGGCCCAGCCCGGCCGAGACGGGCACCGGTCAGCCCGTGGAGCGGCCGGGGCAGGCGTTGGCGCTGCCCGCGGCCGCAGCGCCGTCCGAGGGGTCGGTGGTGACGGCGGCCGAGGGCGCTCAGGGCGTGGGCAACCGTCCGCAGCGTGGGCAGACCGTGCCGCCGCAGGGCGTGCCCGCCGAGGCGCCCGTGCCGGTGCCCGCGGGCGGTGGACTGGCGCGTCAGGGCAACGAGAACCAGCTGGCCCTCCCAGCCCTCGCATCTGCCCCGGCGCAAGACCGGACGGTGTCCCGGACCGGCCGACCGCAGACACCACAGAGTCAGCAGACCGAGCAGACCCAGCATCAGGTACAGCAGCAGCCGACCGGGCGACGGGCCCGCCGGGCGCTGGCGGCCGCGCAGGACCGAGCCGCCGCGGCCGAACCGGTGGGGCCGCGTACCGCATTCGCCCTCCCGCCCGCCGACGCCGACCGGATCCCGCCCACGGCCGGTGATGCGGACGCCTCGCTGCCCGGACGCCATGACGCCGCGGGAGCGCCCCAGGACAACCACCACACACCGCCGCAGGAACACCCCGCACCGACCGGCCGCCGCCGTGCCCGTCACGCCCCGGACGCGCCCCAGCAGCAGCCTGAACAGCCGGAACCCGCGCAGCGGCCCCTGCAGCCCGGCGGCCGGCCGGAGAACGGCACCTCGGGACAGGGCCTGGCCGCCCCGAACGCGCCCGGCGACGACCTGACCCGGCCCGGAACGGGGCACACCGCCGGTACCACGGCCACCACTGCCCCGGCCGGCCCGGCGGAGAGCCGTCCGGTCACCATCGCGCCCGAGCCCGCTCCCGTGGCCGAGCCCGCGCCAGACCCCCGGCGACAGCCGCTGCCCGCCGAGGCACCGATGCCCGCGTCGGCGCCGGTGTCTGCTGCCGCACCCGCCTCCCCCGACTCGACGCAGGGGCGCGCGTTCAGCGTGCGGACCCTCGGACAGGGCGTGCCGTTCGCCCAGCACCTCGCGCACCAGCAGAACCAGACGCTCGGCGGTGCCGGTCGTCGGCGTAAGCTCGCCGCCCCGCCCGAGGACGAGCTCGCCGCGGAGCCCGCCCTGCCGCAGTCGGCCATCGCACCGGCCGCCGCCCCCCAGCCCGGCACCGCGCCCACCACCAATGCCTCCGGGCAACTCCTCTCCGCCCCGGCCGCCGAGGGGCGTTCGTACGCCATAGGGGCACCCGACGAGGGCGCCGAGGGTCCGGAGCCGCTGGACGGCCCGGGCGGCGCGGTCGAGGTCGCCAACCGTCCATCGCCGCAGCCGGTCGACGACGAGCTCCCCCCGGAACCGCTGGACAACCCGCGCCGACTGCTCGTCTGGCCCGCGCCCGACGTCTCCACCCAGCAGGCGCTGAGCGACCGCGGCTACCGGCCGGTGATCGTGCACTCCCGCGAGGAGGTGGACGCCCAGATCGCGGCGTTCCCCGCCGCGCTCTTCGTGGACCCGCTGACCGGGCCGATCACGCGTACGGCGCTGCAGTCGCTGCGCCAGGCGGCCGTGGCGGCCGAGGTTCCGGTTCTTGTGACGGCCGGTCTGGGACAGGCATCGCGGGAAGCGGCGTACGGTGCCGACCCCGCGGTGCTCCTCAAGGCGCTCGCCCCCCGCGACAGCGAGCAGCACCCGCCGCGGGTACTGCTGATCGAGGAGCACGAGGAAATCGCGGTGGCGCTGACGGCGACGCTGGAACGCCGCGGCATGCAGGTCGCGTGCGCCTCGACCGACAGCGAGGCGGTCTCCCTCGCCACCCGGATGCGGCCGAATCTGGTGGTGATGGACCTGATGCAGGTACGCCGCCGCCGAGCCGGGATCGTCGACTGGCTGCGCGCGAACGGCCAGCTCAACCGGACCCCGCTGGTCGTCTACACCTCGGCCGACATCAACCGGGCGGAGCTGCCGAGACTCAGCTCCGGCGAGACTGTGCTCTTCCTGGCGGAACGCTCGACGAGCGAAGAGGTCCAGTCCCGCATCGTCGACCTGCTGGCGAAGATCGGCACGAACTGAGGCAGTTGTCGTCGCCGACGACGGACGGGGGCGGTACGGGACTTCCCGCACCGCCTCAGTCAGTGACGGTGTCGCGTTGATGCTCTCGGGGGTACGTAGCAAGCCGCAAGGGGTTCGAGTTTCCGTTACGGGAAAGCGCGGCGGCCGATCCTCGGCGGGGCGCAGACGACCGTGTACGCCCCTGGGGTGCCCCACGCTCCCTCTGAGCGATGGCGGGTGCGGAAGACGCGGTACGGGCTGCTTCGGGGGGCAGCGCAACACCCCTGCCAGCACAGGCCAGCAGGGGTGCGTCAGGGTGTGCAGGGGCTCGACCGAGGTCAGTCGACCCTGGTCACGTCAAGCTCACCCAATCTATATGCTTCACGGATAACCTTCTTGTCGAACTTCCCGACGCTGGTCTTCGGCACCGCCGGAATGATCGACCAGCGCTCCGGCAGCTGCCACTTGGCTATGCCGGACTCGGCGAGGAACGCCTTCAGCGCCTCGTATTCCGCGATCGCGCCGTCCTTGAGAACAACGGTCGCCAGCGGACGCTCGCCCCACTTCTCGTCCGGGACCGCAACGACGGCGGCCTCGGCCACATCCGGGTGCGCCATCAGGGCATTTTCCAACGCAAAGCTGGAAATCCACTCGCCGCCGGACTTGATGACGTCCTTGGCGCGGTCGGTGAGGGTGAGGAAGCCGTCCTCGCTGATGACGCCGACATCACCGGTCTTCAGCCAGCCGTCCTCGCTGAACTTGTCCTCGGGGCGCAGCGCCTCGCCGTCCGCGCCGCCGTAGTACGCACCGGCGATCCAGGGACCGCGGACCTCCAGCTCACCGGCCGACTCCCCGTCCCAGGGCAGATGCTCGCCGCCGGGGCCGACCAGTCGCGCCTCGACTCCGGCCGGGAATCGTCCCTGGGTGATGCGGTACGGCCACTCCTGCTCCGTGGTCAGCCCGGCGGGCGGGTTGGCCATCGTGCCGAGCGGCGACGTCTCGGTCATGCCCCAGGCGTGGCAGAGGCGGACGCCCAGCTTGTCGTACGCCGCCATGAGGGAGGGCGGACAGGCGGCGCCGCCGATGGTGACGCGGGCCATCGAGGTCAGATCGCGCGGGTTGGCGGTGACCTCGGCGAGCAGACCCTGCCAGATGGTGGGAACGGCGGCGGCGTGGCTCGGCTTCTCGCGCTCGATCATGTCCGCGAGCGGGGCGGGCTGCAGGAACCGGTCCGGCATCAGCATGTTGACGCCGGACATGAACGTCGCATGCGGCAGGCCCCACGCGTTGACGTGGAACTGGGGGACGACCACCAGCGTGGTGTCCTTGTCGGTCAGCCCCATCGACTCCGACATGTTGACCTGCATGGAGTGCAGGTAGACGGAGCGGTGGGAGTAGACGACGCCCTTGGGGTCGCCGGTGGTGCCGGAGGTGTAGCACATGGCGGCGGCCTGACGTTCGTCCAGCTCCGGCCAGTCGTAGCTGGTCGGGCGGCCGGCGATCAGTTCCTCGTAGTCGTGCACCCGCGGCACGGCGCCGTCGAGCACGGAACGGTCACCGGGCCCGGCGACGACGACGTGCTCGATCGATGTCAGCTGCGGGAGGAGCGGCGCGAGGAGCGGCAGCAGCGAGCCGTTCACGATGACGACCTTGTCGTCGGCGTGCTTGACGATCCAGATCAGCTGCTCGGCGGGGAGCCGCAGGTTGAGCGTGTGGAGCACGGCGCCCATGGAGGGGATCGCCAGGTACGCCTCGACATGCTCGGCGTTGTTCCACATGAGGGTCGCGACCCTCTGGTCGCCGATGACACCGAGCTCGTCGCGCAGGGCGTGGGCGAGCTGCGTGGCACGGCGCCCCAGCTCGGCGAAGCTTCGCCGCTGCGGCTCGGGCTCGCCGGTCCAGGTCGTGACCTGCGACTTCCCGTGGATCGTCATCCCATGCGTCAGGATGCGGGTGACAGTCAGCGGTACGTCCTGCATGGTGCTCAGCACGGCGTCCTCCCGGTGGGCGCTACGCGGCAGTAAGGTTCCGCCGATTCTGCGCACATACCGAGCGGTATGTCACTAGTCCCGGGGATACGAATCGGCGTCTGTCGACTTCTCCTGCATGCATCGGCGGAGCGCCCGTGACACGGAATCCCGGGATTGAGGACCGGAATCGGCCGGTGACCTGGACGTCTTTCATGCACTCTTCAACTTCGACGGCCTGGTCGCCGACGAGCGGGGTCACGAGCTCACGGACTGGCGGGATCGCGGGCTCACGCGGGCTCACGCGGGCTCACGCGGGCTCACGCGGGCTCACGCGGGCTCACGCGGGCTCACGCGGGCTCACGCGGGCTCACCGGCGCGTGCGGGCTCACCGGCGTATGCGGGCTCAGAGGAACCCACAGGGGCTCACAGGCCGGCGGTCTCGCGGGCTTGAGCCGGATCACAAACGGACGGGATCGCGGGGTCAGCGGACGGGGGTCAGCTCCGGGTCTTCGCGCAGCTTGCCGAGCGCCCGGGACACCGCGCTCTTGACCGTGCCGATGGACACGCCGAGCACCTCGGCCGTCTGCGCCTCGCTGAGATCCTCGTAATAGCGCAGGACGACCATCGCCCGCTGCCGGTCCGGGAGCTTCAGCACGGCTCGCCACATCGCATCGTGCAACGACTGCTGCTCGGCCGGATCGGGCGCCGGAGCCGTCTCCTGCTCGGGCAGCTCGTCGCAGGCGAATTCGTCCACCTTCCGCTTGCGCCACTGCGAGGTGCGGGTGTTCACCAGGGTCCGGCGGACATAGCCGTCGAGCGCCCGGTGATCCTCGATCCGTTCCCACGCGACGTACGTCTTGGTGAGCGCGGTCTGCAGCAGATCCTCGGCATCGCTCGGGTTCGCGGTCAGCGAGCGCGCGGTACGCAGCAGCACGGGCCCCCGCGCCCGCACGAACGACGAGAACGACGGGTAGGGAGCATAGGGCACCCGCCCTGCATACGAACCGTGCGATCCCGGTGAACCATGCGACGCATGCTGCGTGTGCGACGCCGGCGAGGTGAGCGGCGCGTGTCCGGTGGCGGCAGTGGCTCCCCTGGAGGCGCCCGTGCAGACTGGCGTGGTCATAGGTCCACGCTAGGAGCGGGTGCTACCCGGGGGATCGGCCCCAGGTCCCGAAGCCACGTCCGCCTCAGGTTGTAGGGGTAGGGCCGGCCCCACCTCCTGGAGGAGTAGAGCTCGTCATCAGGACTCAGGGTCGCCCCCTGAGGCAACAGGCCCGTTCCTCCGCCACGGTCAATCGTCGGTGCCCAGAATCAGTCCGGAGGTAGGCACCCCTGTGCCCGCTGTGACCAGGGTTCTGGCCGCCCCGGATATCTGGTTCACCGACGTGCCCCGGATCTGCCGGACCGCCTCCGCGATGCCGTTCGTCCCGTGCAGATACGCCTCCCCCAGCTGACCTCCATGCGTGTTCAGGGGCAGCGCGTCGTCCGCCACGAAGTCGGCGGCCTCGCCCGGCCCGCAGAAGCCGAACTCCTCCAGCTGCATCAGCACGAACGGGGTGAAGTGGTCGTAGAGAATGCCCACATCAATGTCGGAAGGGGTGAGTCCGGAGGTACGCCAGAGCTGCCTGGCGACGACGTCCATCTCCGGCAGCCCGGTCAGCCCGTCACGGTAGAAGCTGGTCATCTGCTCCTGCGCCCGTCCTGCGCCCTGTGCGGCGGCGACGATCACCGCAGGCGGGCGCGGAAGGTCCCTGGCCCGCTCGGCGCTGGTCACGACGATCGCCTGTCCGCCGTCGGTCTCCTGGCAGCAGTCGAGCAGCCGCAGCGGTTCGACGATCCAGCGCGACGCGGCGTGGTCGGCGAGGGTGATCGGCTTCTCGTAGAAGTACGCCGCCGGGTTGCGCGCCGCATGGCGCCGGTCGGTGACCGCGACATGACCGAAGGCCTCCGGGGTCAGGTTGTAGGTGTGCAGATAACGCTGGGCGGCCATGGCCACCCAGGAGGCGGGGGTGAGGAGCCCGAAGGGGATGTTCCAGCCGAGCGCCGTCCCCTCGGCGGTGGGTTCCCGGTGCTGCACCCCGGATCCGAAACGCCGCCCCGAGCGTTCGTTGAAGGCGCGGTAGCAGACCACGACATCGGCCACCCCGCTCGCCACGGCGAGCGCCGCCTGCTGCACGGTGGCGCAGGCCGCCCCTCCGCCGTAGTGGATGCGCGAGAAGAACGACAGCTCTCCGATGCCGGCCGCCTGGGCCACCGTGATCTCGGGGCTGGTGTCCATGGTGAAGGTGACCAGACCGTCGACATCGGCGGGGGTCAGCCCGGCGTCGTCCAGGGCGGTTCGCACCGCCTCGACGGCCAGCTTGAGTTCACTGCGCCCGGAATCCTTGGAGAACTCGGTCGCCCCGATCCCGACGATTGCTGCCCGGCCGCCGAGCGAATCGGCCCTGCGCACGCTCATGCCGATCCCTCCGGGACGCTGACGGTCACCGTGCCGGTGACATGCCTGCCGAGCCCGCTGGCGCCGACGACCGTCACCTCGGCCGTCCCGGCGTCATCGAGGGCCGTGATGGCGCCACTCAACACCATGGTGTCTCCGGGGTAGTTGGGTGCCCCCAGCCTGATGGCGACCTTGCGGAGCACCGCAGACGACCCGAAGTGGTCTGTGACGTACCGTCCCACCAGGCCATTGGTCGTCAGGATGTTCATGAAGATGTCCGGGGAACCCTTCTGCTGCGCGAGCTCCGCGTCATGGTGCACGTCCTGGTAGTCGCGGGAGGCGACGGCACCCGCGACGATGAGGGTGCGGGTCACCGCGATCTCCAACGGTGCCAGCTCCTCGCCGACCTTCATTGCGATCCCTCCTTCACCAGCAACTCACCCAGTTCCTCGAGCACTTCACTGCCGCATCCCAGATAGGAGTCGAGCTGACGGCCCCAGAGGAAGTGGCGGTGGACGGGGTGGTCGAGATCGGCGCCCGTACCACCGTGCAGATGCTGTCCGGCGTGTACGACTCTCTTGCCGGCCTCCGAGGCCCACCAGGCCGCAGTGAGCGCCTGGGCGCCATAGGCCAGACCCTGGTCGTGGCGCCATGCCGCCTCGTACGCCGTGACCCGTATCGCCTCGGTGTCCATATGGGCGTCGGCTGCGCGCAGCAGCACCCCCTGGTTGGTGGAGAGCGGGCGCCCGAACTGCTCCCGAGTGGTGGTGTGAGCGACCGCTCGGGCCAGCGACCCGGCGCACACCCCGGCCTGCAATCCCGCGAACGCCGTCCGGCTCGCGGCCAGCACCGCCCCGTACATCCCTGCTGCCGCTGCCTCTCCTGTCTCCGCTTCCGGCTCCCGGCCCGTTCCCCCTTCTGCTTCTGGTTCCGGGCTCAGCTCCGGCCCCTGCCCGCCGAGCCGCTCGCCGGGAGCCCGGTCCAGGACGAGCCGCGCCGCCGACCACGGCGCCGTGGTCTCCACCGGCACGACCACCACGCCCGGATCGGCAGTCCGCACGACCCACAGCACCCGGTCCGCATCCGCCACGAGCACCAGGGTGGCGTCCCGCAGCCAGGGCACATAGGGCACGACGCCGCTCAGCCGTCCTTCCCCGTCGGTCCGTGGACCGGAGCGTGCCGGAAACGCTCCGGTGGCCACGGCCGTGCCGTCCCGCAGGGGTGGCAGCAGTCGCTCCCGCTGCTCGTCCGTACCGTGGTCGGCGACGGCGAGCAGCCCGTACACACAGCTCGCGGCGAACGGCACCTGCGCGGTCGTCCTGCCCTGTTCCTCCAACAGCAGCACCAGGCCCAGCAGCCCGACCTCCTCGACGGCGGCGGTGAGCCCGGCTGCGCACAGCTCCTTCCACAGCTCGGCATCCGACCCCGACCCTGCGGCGGCCAGTCGCTCGTGCGTGGCCAGGTCACTGAAGATCTGCGCGGCGAGCCCCTGCGCCGTGCCCTGCTCCTCCGTGGGCGTGAAGTCCATGTCAGCCCTCGCTCCCCCGGAAAACCGGCAGTTCCAACTCGGGGTCCGTACGCAGGAATTCCAGTCTCACCGACATCCCCGCCCGCACCTTGTCGTAGGGCACACCGACCACATTGCTGACCATCCGCACGCCCTCCGCCAGCTCGATCAGCGCCACCGCGTACGGCCCGGCGTCGTCGGAGGTGCTGAACGCGGGGAAGGGCGGGTGATGCATCACGACGTGACTGAAGACCGTGCCCTCGCCGCTCGCCTCGACCGTGTCCCACTCCTGGCAGCCGCACTCATTGCACCCGGGGAGCCAGGGAAAACGCAGGGTCTCGCACTCCCAGCACCGCTGGATGAGCAGTCTGTGCTCGGCGACGCCCTGCCAGAAACCGGCGTTGTCCCGGTTGATCACCGGTCTCGGCCGCAGGCTCCGGCCACTCTGCCTCAACCCTCGTCCTCCACCCCGCTGCCCCCCTTTCCCCCCTGCGGGCGTGTACTTCAGGATCCGGAAGCGATGCGTCCCGGCCGGTACACCGGCCGCTCGGACGTCCATCCGCGTCGTGATGAAATAGCCCGTCCCCAGCTTCGTCGTCTTCCGCTCCGACACCGCCTCGATCACCGCATCGAAAGTGATCCGGTCCCCAGGCCGCAGCGGCCGCAGGTACTCCTGCTCACAGTCGGTCGCGACCACCGAGGTGTACCCGGCACCGTCGAGCAGGCCGAACAGCTCGTCGTACGCCCCGGACCGGTCGGGGTGCCCCGACAGGCCACCCATCGTCCACGCCTGCAGCATCGTCGGCGGCGCGATCGCCCCCGGCCCCACGTACGCGGGATTCCCGTCCCCCATCGCCTCGCACCAGTGCCTGATCATCGCCTCGTTGACCAGGTCCTTGCCAACGCCGGCCGTGGCGGCCGCGCGCCCTTCGTACGCCTTGAGCCTGCCGTACAACTGGTCCCCTGCGTCCGTCACCGCTTCCCCCTCTTCATGCCGAGCCGCATCGTCGCGACGATCTCCCGCTGCACCTCGCTCACCCCGCCCCCGAAGGTGTTGATCTGCGCCGCCCTGTTCATCCGCTCCAGCTCCCCGTCCCCGAAGGAGCCGGGCGATCCGCCCCTGACCATCCCGGCCTCGCCCGTGATTTCCTGGCACATTCGATACACCTCGACGGCCGATTCGGTTCCCACGAATTTCACGCCGCTCGCGTCCCCGGGGGCCACCGAGCCCGCCCCGACGTCCCCCACCAGACGCCAGTTGAGCAGGCGGGTTGCCGCCAGCCGGGCATACGCCTCGGCCAGCCGGGACCGCACCCAGGGCTCGTCAATCGGACACCGCCCCGTCGCCGGATCGGGGGTACGGGCGAAGGCGAGCGCCGCCTCGTAGAAATCCTCGGCCTGCATCCCGATCGCCGCGAGCGCCACCCGCTCGTGGTTCAGCTGGTTGGTGATCAGTCCCCAGCCGCCGTTCTCCTCGCCGACCAGGTTCGTGGCGGGCACCCGGATCCCGTCGTAATAGGTGGCCGTCGTGGTCAGTCCGCCCACGGTCTCGATCGGGGTCCAGGAAAAGCCCGGCGCGTCCGTCGGAACCAGGACGATCGAGATGCCCTTGTGTTTGGGCGCCTCCGGATCCGTACGGCAGGCGAGCCAGATCCAGTCCGCGTTCTGCGCATTGCTGGTGAAGATCTTCTGCCCGTGGATCACCCAGTCGCCCCCACTCCCGGCTTCGCTCGAGCGGGAGGTGCCCCCTCCGTCCCGTACCGCCCTGGTCCGCAGTGCGGCCAGGTCCGTGCCGGCCTCGGATTCGCTGTAGCCGATCGCGAAAACGAGGTCCCCGCTCAGGATCCGCGGGAGGAAATACTCCTTCTGCGCCTCGGTCCCGTACCTCATCAGCGTCGGGCCGACGGTGTTGAGCGTGACCATGGACACGGGTGCGCCCGCCCGGTACGCCTCGTCGAAGAAGACGAACTGCTCGTCGGGTCCGCGGCCCCGCCCTCCGTACTCGACGGGCCAGCCGAGCCCGAGCATCCCGTCGGCACCGATACGCCGCAACAGCCGACGCTGCTCGACCGGGTCCTCACGCGTCGTCCTGGGCCTGAACTTCCCCTCCGCCCCAGGGGTTCCGTCCGTCCCGGGGGCCGCGTCGGCTCGAGCGGCCGGATCCGTACCGGAGATCACATCGCGGAAATACGCGCGGAGTTCGGCGCGCAGTTGCTGCTGACGTTCTGTCGGGGCGAGGTGCACGGCGGCGGCCTCCCGGACGTGGGCGTACGGATCAGGATTTTCTGACTGTCCGTCAGACTCCTGATCGCTGTCAAGGCCGGCGGAGCCCGAACACTTCCGCCCGCACCCTCCGAAACGCGAACGGCCTGCGCAAGGAGACCGAAGTGTCCTCGCACAGGCTGCTGTTCACCCCGCCGCACCCCGACCCCCGACCGGCCCGCGGCTGCCCCGGCTCACCAGAGTTTGGTGAAGTTCACCGCGATGCTCCTATTGGACTGATCGATCACGGTGAAGGCCGAGCCGTTCACCTGCGCCGAGTTGCTCCGATTCGACGCCCCGGAGCCGGTGGCCTGCTGCTGCGACGTGGACGAATTACCGAAGTTGTCCCCACCGACTCCGCTGCCGCTGATCGTCGCAACACCCGCGTTCGATCCATCGTTCGCGAACGAGCCGTTGTCGGCCTGGGCCACGCCGCTGAAGAGCGCGGCGGCGAGAGGCAGTGCGGCAACAGCGGCGAGGGCGCGGGCGGTACGGATGCTTGCCATGTCAATTCCTCCAGGAACCGGAAGTGCAGCTTGTCCCAAGGCGGTTGGCCGACCGCCCCGGTATTGGTCACGACGTCGCGAGACCAAAGTTGCCCACCGAATCCCCCACGAACCACCCATGATCCACGATTCCCCCGCAAGCATGAGGAACACCCGATAAACCTCCCGCACGCCCTCAAGGCCCCGGTTCACACCCCCACGCATGGATCCGCACCACGCGATCCCGCGCACCGCGGAGGAAAAGCGTTCCGGCGCATTTTTCGCCGATCCACCCCCATCGGCCGCCAGGTGCCCCCAAGCTCACCCATCGACATGCCGATCCCACCTCACCCCTTCCTTTTCTCGAACACCTGTACGAAAATTGAGTATGGCCATCACCGACCGGCAGACCGCCACCCTGGCCCTCGCCCACGCGCTCTCCGCCGCCGAGCACGGGCTCCCTGTCATCCCGCTGTCCGCCACCAAGCTCCCGGCCCTGCGCTCCCCCCACCGCGGCGACGACCGGCCGGTCAGCTGCCGGGGCGCCTGCGGCCTTCCCGGACACGGGGTCCATGACGCCACCACGAACCCTGCCGCCGTACGAGCCCTGTTCGCCGCCGCTCCATGGGCCACCGGCTATGGCATCGCCTGCGGACGGGCCCCTCACCACCTCATCGGCATCGACCTCGACATCGATGCCTCTGGCCGCAACGACTCCGCGACAGCCCTCCAGCAGCTGGCCCTGCACCATCTGTTCATCATCCCGCCGACCGTCACGGTCATCACACCGAGCGGCGGGCGCCACATCTGGCTCACCGGTCCGCCCGGGGTGCCCGTACCGAACTCCGCCGGCCGCCTCGCCCCGGGCATCGACATCCGCGGCGCCGGCGGCTACCTGGTCGGCCCCGGCTCGGTCACCACCGGTGGCACCTACCGACTCGCCCCTGGCGCCGCCGATCGCTCCCCGGCCCCCTGCCCCCGCGCACTCCTGTGGCTGCTCACACCCCCCGCGCGCCCTCACCGCCCCTCGCCCCGCCCCCACCACGGCCGGGGCCTGGTCCAGTTCGTCCTCGCGGCACACCAAGGACAGCGCAACACCCGCCTCTTCTGGGCAGCTTGCCGTGCTTACGAACACGGCTTCGGCGACGCCCTCGCGGATGCCCTCACCGGGGCCGCCGTCCGCACCGGCCTCACCGAACACGAAGCCCGCGCCACCATCGCCTCGGCCGCCCGCCTCGCCTCCGGCCGCCCCGCCGGCCCGTAGGGCAGCCCCGACCGGTCGCCTTGACCGGACATGCCGGGCAGGCGCGCAGAAGGGGCGCCCCCTCGGACGCCCCTTCACAGGTGGTGCGGTGGGTGTGGGATTTGAACCCACGGTGACTCGCGCCACGACGGTTTTCAAGACCGTTCCCTTAGGCCGCTCGGGCAACCCACCCTCGCCCCGGCCCACCAGGGTCGGAGCGGGTACAGCGTACCGGCCTCACGCGGTGCGCGGGCGTCGCGGTCCACACGGGGTCCATTGAGAATGAAGGAACCTCACCGCGCCGGGCGCAGTCCTGCCCATACGCTCAAGGTCTTCGGCTTGGTCCGGCCAAAGGTGACGGGCGGGTGAGGCTCGTTGCCGGGCGCCGGAAGGCAGCGGCGTGACCTCTTTGCCATGCTGGTCAGGCGCGCGAGCCCGGTCGGGCGGTCATCATGGCGGGTGATCAGCGCCGGATGGGCTGCCAACCGGCGCTGAGCGGATAAGCGTGCGGTGGTGGGGTGGATGGGCATCCAGGAGCTGGGCCGGCCGGCGGCCCTTATTCGCTGTGTCGCCGGGCCACTGGTGTTCGCCTCGGTGCCGGCCGGGGTGATCTGGCGGTGGCGGGGACGCCGTGGCGGCCTGGTGCACGAAGAGCGGCGGAGGTGAATCACCATGCGTGTCCGCCTGCTCTTCGCCCTCGCTGCCGTCCCTGGCGCTGCGCTCCTCTTCGGGGCCGCCTCGCTTGGCGCCTGGGCCGACGACCACCATCACATCTGGCTGAGTCGCGTGTGCGTCCTCGGTGCCGGAGCCGGCCTGGGGGTCGCGGCCGTCGCTGTCCTCCTCGCCGTCACCCCTCGATTCATCTGGCGTTTCGTCTTCAATGACGGGGCAAAGGGACAGCACAGGACCTTGCGCCGCAGGCGCATGAACCTGCCCGACTGAACGGTTCCGTAAGATCATCTCGTCACACTGACGCGAAGAGCGCCGAACCCGTCCGGCTCTGCATCGGTCTGACCTGGAAACCGATCGGATCGCTCGTCGGTCTCCTGCACCTGCTCATGGATGAAGCGATCCGCTGACCGGTGGAAGGAGTTCCCGTAGCCTCGCCTCGAAGGCCAGGGCTACGGGTTCTTGCCTGTGCGGGGTCAACTGATCGTAGAACTCCCTGAGATGGCCCGACACTCGCTCCGAGGGGGCCGCCGAATCGCCCGGCACCCCCTCACCTGCATCTTTCCTGACTGCGGACAGCCGGTCCGGTCAGTTGTCGCCCTTGCGCTGTCCCAGGGTGACTTCGGCGGTCGACACCTTGCCGTCGCGCTTGTACGTCAGCGTCACCTTGTCGCCCGGCTTGTGGGTCCAGATCTCGCCGATCAGGGTCGGGCCGCTGTCGATCACCGAGTCGTTGAACTTCGTGATGACATCGCCCGCCTTGAGACCGGCCCTGGCCGCCGGACCGTCCGGCGAGACGGCCGGGGTGCCGCCCGAGCCCTGGTCCGAGATGACGGCTCCGCCGGTCTGCTCGTCCATCGTGACAGTGGCACCGATCACCGGGTAGACCGGCTGACCGGTCTTGATCAGCTGCTGGGCGACATTCCTCGCCTGGTTGATCGGGATCGCGAAGCCGAGGCCGATGGATCCCGCCTGAGACTGCGCGCTGCTGCCGGTGGACTGGATCGCCGAGTTGATGCCGATGACCGCACCGCGCGCGTCGAGCAGCGGACCGCCGGAGTTGCCCGGGTTGATCGAGGCGTCGGTCTGCAGTGCGCTCATGTACGAGTTGCTGCCACCGGAACCGTCGCCGGAGGCCACCGGGCGGTTCTTGGCGCTGATGATGCCCGTCGTGACCGTGTTGGACAGACCGAATGGCGCGCCGATCGCGATCGTCGAATCACCGACCGCAACCTGGTCCGAGTTTCCGAGGGCGAGCGGCGTGAGACCCGACGGTGCGTTCTTCAGCTTCAGCACCGCGACGTCGTAACCCTTCGCGCGGCCGACCACCTCGGCGTCGTACTTCTTGCCGTTGGAGAACGTCGCCGTGAGCTGGCCGCTGTTCGCCGCGGAGGCCACCACGTGGTTGTTCGTGAGGATGTGGCCTTCCTCGTCGTACACGAAACCGGTGCCCGTGCCGCCCTCGCCGTCGCCGCTCTGCGCGTCGATGGTGACCACACTCGGCAGCGCCTTGGCCGCGACGCCCGCGACCGTACCGGCATCGCGCTTGAGGACCTGAGGGTTGGACGCCGTGACCGTGGTCGAACCGGAGGAGTTGTTGTCGTTCCGGTCGGCCGCCCAGTAGCCGAGGGCGCCGCCGATACCGCCCGCCACGAGCGCCGCCACTGCCACCGCCGCCACCAGGCCGCCACCTCGCCGCTTGCGCGGGGCTTCGGGCGTCTGCAGCTGGCCGGGGGCGCCCCACACGGGACCACCGTCACCACCCGCACCGTGGGCGTACGCGGGAACAGCGGGCGGGGGCGGCGGCCAGGTACCCGCAGGCTGGGACTGCGGCGGCTGCGGCGGCGGCCAGTCATTCGAGCGCTGCGGCTGCTGAGACGGCTGCTCCGGCTGCTGGAATTGCTCCGTTGCCGTCGCCTCCGGCGATTCCGGGCTCGCGGGCGCCGGCGGGGACGCAGGCGTGCCCTCAGGAGCAGCGGCCGGCACGGGAGGTGCGGACGGAACGGACGGAACGGCCTGAGCCGCGGTGCCCTCGTTGCCCTCGTTCTCTGTGCTCACAGCTCTTTACTCCTCGGTTCCTCATCAGTTTCGGCAAGAGATCCGCTGTACACGTGCCTGGATCCAGCTTTTCCCATGACCTGTCAGGCCACTGTAAGCAGGACCTGTGCGTCCGCACACCAATCTTTATATCCGGCAAAACGGTCCCTCGTTGCGAGGTGCACGCGCCCGTCGCCCCACGGTGACACGATGACGTGGTGACCCACGCACGGCAGCACACCCCGCACCACCCCATCCAGGTCATCGCACACCGCGGAGCGTCCGACGACGCACCCGAGCACACCCTGGCCGCATACCGGAAGGCGATCGAGGACGGCGCCGACGCCCTGGAGTGCGATGTACGCCTCACCGCCGACGGCCACCTCGTCTGCGTCCACGACCGCCGGGTGAACCGCACGTCCAACGGGCGGGGTGCCGTCTCCGCCCTGGAGCTCTCCGCACTCGCCGCACTCGACTTCGGCTCCTGGAAGGACCGCGAGGAGTCTCCGGACTGGGACCCGGCGCCGGGCGAGCTCACCTCCGTGCTCACTCTGGAGCGGCTGCTCGAGCTGGTCGTCGAGACGCGAGCCGCCGGGCGCCCCCTGCAACTGGCGATCGAGACAAAGCACCCCACGCGCTGGGCCGGACAGGTGGAAGAACGGCTGCTGCACCTCCTGAAGCGGTACGGGTTCGACACGCCGCCGGCGGACGGCCCCTCACCGGTACGGATCATGAGCTTCTCGGCGCGCTCCCTGCATCGCATCCAGGCCGCCTCACCCACCCTGCCCACCGTCTATCTGATGCAGTTCGTCTCGCCGCGGCTGCGCGACGGGCGGCTGCCCGCCGGTGCCCGGATCGCCGGTCCGGGCATGCGGATCGTACGCAGTAACCCCGACTACATCGAGCGACTGCACCGCGCGGGCCACCGCGTGCACGTCTGGACGGTCGATGAACCGGAGGACGTCGAGCTCTGCACCCGCCTGGGCGTCGAGGCAATCATCACGAATCGCCCAAAACAGGTCCTATCGCAACTGGGTCATCTTTAGCATCAGTTACAAGGAGTACACCGGCGCATTCGGCCTGTATTCGACCGTTACGAGTGCGTCACTGGCAGACCATTGGCCGGTTTCCGGCCCAGCCCAGGAGGGCATTCACTCCGTGGCGTGGGGCAAAGGAGGTCTCGGGGGTGGCGTTGGTGGTGGCACAGGAAGTGCCCACGTCGTCGAGCATGGCCGTACCCCATGGCCCTGCGGGCGTGGGCCAGGCGCGGCACCGGATGCGCAAGCAATTGCGCAGCTACGGGGTGTCGGATTCGGTCGTCGACGATGCTGTGTTGATCCTTTCCGAACTTCTCAGCAATGCCTGTCGACACGGCAGGCCGCTGGGGCGACACACAGATGTGGGTGACGGTGACGTCCTCGCCGCATGGCGCGTCGACAGAACAGGCGGACTGACCGTCGAAGTGACCGACGGAGGCGGTCCCACCAGACCGATTCCGGCCACTCCTTCGGTGACGGCGCGCGGCGGACGCGGGCTCAACATCATCAGCGCGCTCGCCGAGGAGTGGGGCGTACGCGACAGCTCGTCCGGCGAGGTCACCGTCTGGGTGGTGGTCAGCGAGGGTCATGGGTCCAGGAATGGACACGTGCCGGGACTCGACGGGCTGGACTTCGCCGACACCTTCGACGACGCGAGCTGACGCCGACACACCCGTTGCGCGCGCCACCCGGACGCAAGGCAGAGGCGTAGCCCGGCGGACAGACCCGCCTATGGACCGGCGGGCGGACCGCGTACCGGCATGCGTGCCGACCGGCGTCCCGGCCGGTGTCCCGGCCGACCTTCCGGCGTAGTACACGCAGGTGCCCGGGCGTCTGTGCCCCGTACCCGACACGGGCGGCTAGGCTCGCGGCCCAGACCGCACTGTCGCAATCGGGAGAAAGTCCACCATGGCCAAGAAGCGCCCTCAGACCAAGGCCGGGAAGCAGCAACTCAAGGACGGAGAGATCCCGGTGGTCGGGGCTCGTGAGCCCTGCCCGTGCGGTTCGGGCCGCCGCTACAAGGCGTGTCACGGCCGCGCCGCCGCCCAGGCCGTGACCGAGCTGGTCCACCGCCCCTTCAAGGGCCTGGCAGGCGAATGCGACTGGGTCGCCCTGCGCGAGCTGGTGCCCGCCGCCACGGTCGAGCTGACACTCAAGGGCGGGCTGCCCGAGGGTGTGCCGTCCGTGACGCTCGCGACCGTGCTGCCGATGGCCTGGCCGGCACTGCGCCGCGACGACGGTTCCGTCCTTGTCGCGCTGCAGAACGACACCCCCTCCGGTGACCTCAGCCGAGACCTCGCGGACACCCTGCAGCGTGCACTGGCCGCCGAGCCCGGCTCGCCCGTCGCCGCCCGCCGCGTGCCGGCCGACGGTCCGCGCCTGCAGGACCTGCTCGACCCGGAAGCGGCGTTCGAGCCGGTCGTCCACTCCGGCTTCGAGTTCTGGGTCCCGGACGCGGAGAACGCCACGCCCGAGGTGTCCGCGTCCCTGGAACGCGCGAACGAAGCGGCGATCCCGACTGTTCTGCTCTCCGGGGTGGACGCCGCGTACTGGTGCGAGACTCCGGAAAAGAACCACCTGCGCTGGGTCATGCCGCACCCCGAGGAGCAGCTGCTCGACGCGCTCGCCCGGCTGCACGCCGCCGGCACATCCTCGCTCGGCGAAGGGACCCGGCTGGTCGGCTCCTTCCGCGCGCACGGGCTGATGGTTCCGGTCTGGGACCTGCCTAGCGCGATGGGGGCAAAGGAGTGCGAGAAGCCCGCAGCCGAGCTCGCGGAGCGGCTGAGAACAGCGCTCGCCTCGGACGCCCCGCTCACCGCCGAGGAGCGCCGGGCCCGTGGCGGGCTCACCAACCGCCAGGTGACGCTCAGCTGACCGTGCGGACGTGACGACCCCTGCGGGCCGCCAGGTGACCCGCGTCACATCTGTCGTACCCGCAGGTAAATCGCCATCCGAATACATGAGATCGAATTTGCGAACGGCAGATCTCTTGTTACGGTTCTAGAAGCCCGGTCGCTGGTGCATCCCCCGTCGCCAGCGATCGGGCATTCTCATGCCCGGACTCGGCGCGCGGCGCGGTCCACGGAGCGGACGGCGCCCGGCGCACAGCACCTGCGGACCGACGTCAACCCGCCGCAGGGGACGCCGGATTGGAACCGGCCCTCAGCAGGAGCGGCGCCTCCTCGGCCGCCGCCTCGACCGCCCCCTCACCCGCGTACTCAGCCACAGCCGTGTACGCGTCGGGACCTCCGTGCGACGAGCGGCGAGGCGTTTCGCAGACCGCCGGCTCATCCTGTGCGTCCACTGTGCAGCGCACTTCGACGGTCCGGCCGCCGGGCCCCATCTGGGTGAGTACGGACCGGAGTTCGCCACCCGTCGCATTGCGGTAGGAGCTGCGCGCCCAGATGTCCCGGCCTTCGGTCATGACACAGGTCTGCGCCTCGGCTCCCTCGGGGGAAATCAGCTCGGGGCCGCAGCGGGCAACGGTCCGCGGAGCAAAACCGACAGTGCCGGGGCCGGTGGCGACGCCGAATCCGGGGACCACTCTGGCCTCACCGGCCTCACCGGCCTCACGGGAGCGGCCGGTATCGGACAGAAGTCCCATACCGAAACTCCCGTCCGAAGATCCCTTTGCGGCAGTGCCCATAACACCCTCCGAACCTTTTTCGGAAGGTGCATCAGAAAGCCCGTCGACATCAGATTTTGCAGGGCCAGGTACGGAATCGGGGCTTTCCTTGGGTTCGGCGGAAGCGGCGAGCGGAAGCACGACGGCGGACACCACCACACTCGCCATAACGATCACGCGGCGATTCATGGTGGACCCGCCTGTCGGCCGACGGGAATTCCTGACACTGCGCCGAAGATATCGGCGTCATGGGGGTACCCGGGTGGAGCACGCCCGCGCACCGCAGAACCCGGACCGGCTCACACCCGAAGCGGTGAGCCGGTCCGCCCCGGGCCGTCCACCGAACCGCTCGTACGCCGGCCCCGGCAGCCGCGCCCGTCAGTATGCGAGCCGGCTGCCGCCGTCGGGAGCGCTGGTGCTCGCTTCGACCAGTGCGTCCAGGACGGCTTCGACGTCCGGCAGCCAGGGCGTCGCCGAGCCGGGCAGCGGAGCCCGCGCCCAGCGCACCTGTCCCGCACCCACCCCCGACGGGGGAAGGACGAGATAGCCGCCCTCGCCGTGGAAGCGCAGCGAACTGGGGACCCAGTCCTTGGCATGCAACAGCTCACCCAGCCGTTCGAGGGTGTACGGGGCGACCAGCAGTGACCACCGCGTCGGTGTCGCCACCACCGGGCCCAGCCGCATGTCCATGCGGTCGAGCTCGGCCAGCGCCCGGGCACCGGCCACGGCCGGCAGGCTCAGAGCGCACGGGGCACGGCCACCGGTGGCCAGCATGATCGGCGCGGTCGGCCGGTTGTTCCACCACCAGCGCACCATGCGCTCGTCGGTGGTCGCCGCGAGGAGACCGGGGTCGAAGGGGTGTGCGCCGGGTACGGCGCACTCGGGATCGGGGCAGGCACAGCCGCGGCCACGGTCACCGCGACCACCGGCTGCGTCCAGTCCCACTCCGGGGAGCACGGGCCACTGCCATGCAGTGGCGCAGGTCAGGGCCGCGTCGAGCTGGGCGGGCCTTGCCTTGCGCCGGAGCCGGAGCCTGCGTCGCCTTCCGAGGATCTCGCGCATGAGCGCTCGTTCCTTTCCGTTGAACGCCGAGGGCCACATCACATCACGCGTGCGTCACATCACGTATGCGGTACTTCACCGTGCGTACATGCTCTCTATATCTGCGGTGCGGGTCACCCGTCGGTACCGAGCGTGAGCCGAGTCGAGCTGAGCCGGGTCCAGCCAAAAGCATGGCGAGGGGCAGCGCGCGTCGCGCCTGCCGTCCGCTGGTGCACAACCCCGCCACTCGGGGGTGGCGCGCGGTCGTCGTAGTTGAGGACGCCCGGGTCCTCTGCCAGGTTCCGGGGTGACCGGAACTACCCCCGGTTCCTCACCGATTACGTACCCCGCAGGCCCGGAATGACGCTCCCGCCGGGACTTCACCCCGCGGGCACCTCCTGTCGAGCCGGACCCAGTCGACCGCAATTGGCCGCCATAGGGTGCATTTTTTGGCCAACTTGCTGGTCCCATGGACACCACCAATGCCGTAGGGACAATGCTGGACATCGGCTCACTTGTGCGTGTACATGTGGATGCACTGATAGCGGCGCAGAATGACATGGGGGTTTGCGATGCTATTCGACGAAACGCACTGGTCGGAAAGCCGGTTGCCATGAGCGCCCCTCACCTGCCGAAAGTGGCTGGAATCGATCCCATGGTTCCTGTTTCAGCACACACTGCCGGGCCCCTGGCCGATGTGGCCGCCGCACCGGGAGCCTTCATCCAGGACCGTCTGGCCGGCTGGGTGTCCGACCTCACGACGCTCCATGAACTCACCGAGCGGCTGGCCAGAACGAGCACCCTCGACGACGCACTGCACGAACTTCTGGATGTCGGCGCGGCTCTCGTCGGCGCCCGCCGCGGACTGATCGTGTTCGAACCCTCCGACCGTCGCGGCCCGGTCTCCACCATCGGTCTCGGGCTCGCCCATGCCGAGCTCGGGCACATCGAGACGGTGCCGCGCAGCGCCACCTCGTACGGACGGATCCTGGACGGTCTTCCGGCCACCGAAACCCCGCTGACCAGCCCTGACCTTCTCGGCGACGCAAGCGTGGACCCCCGCCACCGCGAGGTCGCCGCCCGGCTCGGATACGCCGCCAGCTACGCCCTGCCGATCGCCACCGACGCGACCGGACGACTCGGCGCAGCCGTCTGGCTGTACGACGAGCCCGCCGAGCCGCTGGATCGCCAACGTCATCTCGTCGGCCTGTATGCCGGGTACGCGAGTGAGCATCTGGCCCGGTTGCTGGAGCTGGAACGGGCCAGGGCCGACGTCGCCACCATCACGGAGGAGCTGCTGCCCAGCCGACTGCCCCGGGTCACCGGCGTACAGTTGGCCGCCTGCCATCGCACGGCACCGCTCGGCGGCGGTGACTGGTACGACGCGCTGACGCTGCCGGAAGGCGCACTCGGTCTCGCCGTCGGTTCGGTGGGCGGTTCCGGGCCGAGCGCCCTGGCCGCCATGGGACGGCTGCGGGCGGGCCTGCGGGCGTACGCGGTGATGGAGGGCGAGGATCCGGTCGCCGTCCTGTCCGATCTGGAACTGCTGCTGCGGCTGACCGAACCCGCCCGGTCCGCGACCGCGCTCTTCGCCTACTGCGAACCCGCCCGCCACAGGATCCTGCTGGCCGGCGCAGGCCACACCCCGCCGCTGGTGATCGGCGACCGGCGCACGGAGTTCGTCGAGACCTCGTTGTCCGCACCGCTGGGCATGCTTGCCTGCTGGGAAGCGCCGAGCGTGGAAATCGCCCCGGCGCCCGGCGAGACCGTGCTGCTCTACACCGACGGGCTGTTGCGCCGTACCGGCGACTCGATGGACCGCGCGTTCGCACGGCTCCACTCGGCAGCCGCGAGCGTGCCGAGGACGCTGCGCCATGACGCCGGGTTCGTCGCCGACCATGTCCTGCGGACCGTCCTCCCGGACGGGTTCGACCAGGCCGACGGCACAGAGGATGTCGTGATCCTCGCCGCACGCTTCGACTGAACCGATCATTTCGGCTGAGTGGTGTCTTCCGGCTTCCGCGTGTAAGAGGTCCTACGGCCCTGGGCCCCCTTCCGTGCGCCCGTACGATGGACGAGATCCAGTGTCGTATCAAGGAGAGTCAAGCCGTGTCTGAGGAGCTCATCCCGGAGAACCCGGAGACCGAAGAGACCGAGACGGTCAAGCAGCGGAAGAACGGCCTGTACCCGGGCGTCTCCGATGAGCTCGCCGCCGGCATGAAGTCGGGTTGGGCCGACACCGAGCTGCACGGCCTCGAGCCGATCGCGCAGGCCGGTCACACCGCCGACCGCCGCGCCGCACTGTCCGCCCGCTTCCCCGGCGAGCGTCTGGTCATTCCCGCAGGCAAGCTGAAGACCCGCGCCAACGACACCGAGTACGCCTTCCGCGCGTCCACCGAGTACGCGTACCTCACCGGCGACCAGACCCAGGACGGTGTGCTCGTCCTGGAGCCGAAGGACGGCGGCCACGAGGCGACGATCTACCTGCTGCCGCGCTCCAACCGGGAGAACGGCGAGTTCTGGCTCGACGGCCAGGGCGAGCTGTGGGTCGGCCGCCGCCATTCCCTCACCGAGGCAGAGCAGCTGCTGGGCATCCCGGCGAAGGATGTGCGCGAGCTCCCGGCCGTGCTGGCCGAGGCCACCGGCCCGGTCCGCAACCTCCGCGGCCACGACGCGGGCATCGACGCCGCGCTCACCGACAAGGTCACCGCGGAGCGCGACGAGGAACTGAAGATCTACCTCTCCGAGGCGCGACTGATCAAGGACGCCTTCGAGACGGCAGAGCTGCAGAAGGCCTGCGACGCCACGGCGCGCGGCTTCGAGGACGTCGTGAAGGTCCTCGACAGGGCCGAGGCCACCAGCGAGCGCTACATCGAGGGAACGTTCTTCCTGCGCGCCCGCGTCGAGGGCAACGACATCGGCTACGGCTCGATCTGCGCGGCCGGCCCGCACGCCACCACCCTGCACTGGGTGCGCAACGACGGCCCCGTGCGCTCCGGCGAGCTGCTGCTCCTCGACGCCGGCGTCGAGACCAACGACCTCTACACCGCCGACGTGACCCGGACCCTTCCCATCAACGGCACGTTCACGCCGCTGCAGCGGAAGATCTACGACGCCGTGTACGAGGCCCAGGAGGCGGGCATCGCCGCCGTCAAGCCGGGCGCGGCCTTCCGCGACTTCCACGACGCCGCGCAGCGCGTGCTCGCCGAGAAGCTCGTCGCCTGGGGCCTGCTGGGCGACCTCTCCGTGGAGAAGGTCCTGGAGCTGGGTCTCCAGCGCCGCTGGACCCTGCACGGCACGGGACACATGCTCGGCATGGACGTCCACGACTGCGCCACCGCGCGCACGGACACGTACGTCAACGGGACGCTGGAGGCCGGCATGTGCCTCACCGTCGAACCTGGCCTGTACTTCCAGGCCGACGACCTGACCGTGCCGGAGGAGTACCGCGGCATCGGCGTCCGGATCGAGGACGACATCCTCGTCACCGAGGACGGCAACCGGAACCTCTCCGACAAGCTGCCGCGCCAGGCCGACGAGATCGAGGCCTGGATGGCCCAGCTCAGGGGCTGACCACCGGGAATCCGCACCCGTGCGCCGGAGGGCCCCCTGCTCAGGACACCATGAGCAGGGCGCCCTCCCGCCATTTCAGAACCTTGTCGAAGCTCACCACCGCGCCACGGCCCGGGCGGTTGCCGAAGTGGACGTGGTCGGCGAGCTGCTCGATCAGACAGAGCCCCCGGCCGTCCTCGGCGCCGACGGGCGGCAGGAACTGCTGCTGATGTTGATCCGACTGCGGCTGATCAGCAGTGCGAAGCGCGCACCGCGCGGGGAAACCGGGCCCCGAGTCGGCGACTTCGATCCGGCATTTCTCGCCGTCCAGATACGCGGTGACCCGGTACTGCCCGGAGGCCGAACCGGACTGCTCGTCCCAGGCGTCCCATGTGTCCCATGGGGCCCCGGGGGCGTCGACGTCTCTCCGGTCCCCGCCGTGCTCGACGGCATTCGCACAGGCTTCACTGAGCGCGACCGAAAGATCGAAGGAGATGTCCGGATCCACGCCGGCGGTCTCCATGGTGCCGAGCAAAAAACGACGGGCGAGCGGAACGCTCGCAGCTTCGCGCCGCAGATGGAGTGACCACCACATGCTCATGCTCCAGCCTCCTGGCTGCGGCTCGACATACCGATACGTATTGCCGCACCGGGCGGTTCGTAAGCACAGACCTGATGTGAAACCGCTCATTCGGCGGATACCCGCACTTGGAGCACCCGTGTATGCCAGGCCCGACAGCAAGAACGCCGCGCACCCAATCGGGCGGAAGGCGACCTTCCGGGCCTGCCATACCGATTCCCGGGGCGCAGTGCGATGATGGCCCGGCCATGTCTACGCCTGTCGCACGCGCCGGAGCCGGTCTGCGGCTTCTGAGGGCCGCGGTGTTCACCGCGGTCTGTGTCGCGCTGTCCGCGGCAGGGCATGCACTGGCCTCCTGCGCCGACGTCCCCTGGTGGACGCTGCTCGCAGGCTTCCTCGGAGTCTTCACGGTGGTGGTGGCGCTCGCCGGACGCGAGCGTTCCCTGCCGTCCATCGCCGCCGCCCTGGCCGGTGGGCAGCTCGCCCTGCACACCCTGTTCGGGCTGGGCACGCACAGCGCGTCCGGTACGCCGACGCAGGCAGCGGCGGACGACGGCTCCCTGGTCCGGTTCGCCGCAAGCGTGATGTGCGGCGCCGGACCGGCACAGCTGAACGCCGCCGAAGCCCACCGCATCGTCAGCGACGCGGGCATCGATCCGGCGACGGTGACAGGCATGGACCATCAGTCCATGGCCGCCGCCGGAACCGACCCGACCACCCTCGCCGGGCTGCTCACGGGTCTGCTGCCCAGCCTGCCCATGCTGCTCGGCCATCTGCTGGCCGCGCTGGCCACGGGCTGGCTGCTGCGGCGCGGCGAGATCGCCTTGTTCAAGCTGGCCAGGCTGTCCGCGCACGGCGCCCAGCAGCTCGCGGCCGAGACCCGGTTGCGCGCGCTGCGGGCCGCACTCGTTCTCGTACGAGCACTGCGGGCCGGTCTCCCGGTTGAGGCCGCGACCGGGCCGCGCGCCCCCCGTACCGCAGCCGACGCACCGGCTCCGGTCACCGGCGACCCACTGCAGCACCAGGTGATCAGGCGCGGGCCGCCGTCCGTATTCACCCTCGCAGCCTGACGCGACGCCCTCCGCTCGTAGCACGCACGAACCGTTCGCGGTGATCACCCGGCCCATGCCCGGTGGCGCCCGCCCGGCACGGTGCACGCACGCCGCACGTGAGGAAGAGGTGTCGCGATGCCGTCGCGCACCTGTGCGGCGGACCACCCTTCCTTCGTGCTTCTGTGGAGTGATTCCTGCCATGAACATTTCCCGCATCGCCCTGGCCGGCGGCGTCGCCGCCTCCACCGTGCTGATCCTCGCCGGTACGGCCTCCGCGCACGTCAGCGTGCAACCACAGGGAGAGGCAGCCAAGGGCGGCTACGCCACGATCAACTTCAAGGTCCCCAACGAGCGCGACGACGCCTCGACGACCAAGCTCGAGGTCAACTTCCCGACCGACCACCCGCTGGCCTCCGTGATGCCGCAGCCGGTGCCCGGCTGGAAGATCGACGTCACCAAGAGCAAGCTGGCGAAACCGCTGGACATGCACGGCCAGAAGATCAACGAGGCCGTTTCCAAGGTCACCTGGACCGCCGAGGGCAGCAAGAACGACCTCGGTATCCGCCCGGGCGAGTTCCAGCAGTTCCCGCTCTCCGTCGGCCAGCTCCCCGAGGACGCCGACCAACTGGTCTTCAAGGCCATCCAGACGTACGACAACAAGGAAGTCGTCCGCTGGATCGAGGAGCAGAAGGACGGCGCCGAGGAGCCCGAGAGCCCGGCGCCGGTCCTCAAGCTGACCGCCGCGACCACCGACGAGCACGGCAGCACCGCCGACGACAAGAGCGGTGCGGCGAACGCCGACGAGGCGAAGGACAAGCACACGGAGGCTGCTTCCGCCTCGTCCTCCAGTGACACCACCGCTCGTGTCCTCGGAGTGGTCGGCATCGCCATCGGCATCGCGGGGGTGGCCTTCGGCTTCCTCGCAGGCCGCCGCCGCAGCGTCTGAGACCCCCGGCCCTCTCTTTCGAATCAGGCCGCTCTTCCGGATCGGGCCGCCGACACGCGGTCCCGGGCCCAGGAGCCCGGCCTGATCCGGAAGAGGGCCCCGAGCCCCACCGTTTTCACCGACCCATCAGGAATCAGCGATCCATGCGTAAGAAGACTGTGCTGGTCGCGGCGTTCGTCGCCGCGGCAGCACTCACGTTGTCGGCCTGCGGCAGCAGCGACGACAGCGCCAAAAAGCCCATCGCCGACGTCTCCGCCGAGGCGAAGACCAAGGCCGCGACGGTGCTCGACCAGCCGTTCACCAAGCCGAATCTCGTCCTGACCGACACCCATGGCAAGAAGTACGACCTGCGTGAGCAGACCAAGGGCAGGCCGACGCTCATCTACTTCGGCTACACCAACTGTCCCGATGTCTGCCCGCTGATCATGAGCAACATCGCCATCGCCAAAAAGTCCCTGCCCAAGGCCGACCAGGACAAGCTGCGGGTCGTCTTCGTCACCACCGACCCCGAGCGGGACACCCCGTCCTCGCTGGGCAGCTGGCTCAAGGCCCAGGACGCCTCCTTCATCGGCCTCACCGGCGACTTCCCGACTATCCAGGCGGGCGCACGCCAGATCGGCATCGGCATCGACCCGCCGAAGAAGGAGAAGGACGGCACGGTCGTCTCGATGCACGGGTCGCAGGTCATCGCGTTCTCCCCGAAGACCGACAAGGGGTACGTGCTGTACAGCGAGGACACCTCGCCCGACGACTACACCAAGGACCTCCCCAAGATCATCAAGGGGGAGACTCCGTGAACCGCCGCACCACCCTCGCCGGCGCCCTCGCCCTCACCACCGGGCTGGCGCTTGCGGGATGCTCGGCCTCGGACAGCAAGCCCGAGCTGAAGGTGACCGGCGCGTTCATGCCGCAGCCCGTCAGCGACATGGCGGCGGGCTTCCTCGTCGTGCGGAACACCGGCGGCAGCTCCGACCGGCTCACGTCGGTCACCAGCCCAATCTCGGACCACGTCACGATCCACGAGACGAAGAACCAGACGATGCGCATGGTGACGTCCTTCGAGGTGCCCGCCGACGGCGAGCTGGATCTGGAGCGCGGCGGGAGCCACATCATGTTCACCGCGCTCAAGGAGCGGCCCAAGCAGGGCGAGACGGTGACCGTGGAACTGCACTTCGAGAAGGCCGACCCGATAACGGTCGACCTTCCTGTGAAGGAGACCACCCACAACCCGAAGAAGCAGTGAGGGACTGACACACCATGACAGCCACCGCCCCGCACTTCGGGCCGTCCCCGTCCGTGCCCCCGATGCGCCGGCCACTCGCCGCGGCCGCACTCCTCGCCGCGCTCGTCACCATGGTGGCGGGCCTGCTGCTGGGCAGTGCGGCACCCGCGTCCGCACATGCCGCGCTCACCGGGAGCGATCCGCAGGACGGGGCGGTGGTCGCCACCGCACCCAAGGAGGTCACGCTCACCTTCTCCGAGCAGGTCGCCATGGGCGACGGTTCCATCCGGGTCCTGGACCCCGGTGGCAAGCGCGCCGACACCGGTGCGGCTCCGCGTGATCTGCAGAGCGGCTCCACCGTGAAGTACGGCGTCACGCTCCACTCCGGGCTGCCCGACGGTACGTACACCGTGGCCTGGCAGGCGGTCTCCGCGGACAGCCACCCGGTCTCCGGTGCCTTCACCTTCTCCATCGGGGCCCCCTCCGAGACCACCGTCGCCCTCCCGTCGGACAAGGCCGGCGGTGGCCTGGTCGGCACGCTCTACGACATCGCGCGGTACGCCGCGTACGCCGGGTTCATCGTGCTGGCCGGTGGCGTGGCCTTCGTCCTGGCCTGCTGGCAGCGCGGGGCGGGCGCGCGCCCGCTGCAGCGTCTGGTCGTGCGCGGCTGGCTGACCCTCACCGCGGCCACCCTGGCCATGCTGTTCCTGCGGAGCCCGTACACCGGCTCCGGGAAGCTCGCGGACGCCTTCGACCTGGACGGCCTGAAGGCCGTGCTCGACACCAAGCCCGGGGCCGCGTTGGTCTCACGGCTGCTGCTGCTCGGGGCCGCCGCACTCTTCATCGCCGTCCTGTTCGGGGCGTACGCGAAGCGCGAGGACGAGCGGGAGAAGAAGGACCTCACGTTCGGACTGGCCATCGGCGGCGCGGTCATCGCCGCCGGGATCGCCGGAACGTGGGCGCTCGCCGAGCACGCCTCGACCGGGATCCAGCCCGGTATCGCCATGCCGGTCGACGTGCTGCATCTGCTCGCCGTCGCCGCCTGGCTGGGCGGACTCGCAGCGCTCCTGGTCGCGCTGTACCGGACGCCGGACATCGGAGCCACGGCGGTACGGCGCTTCTCCCGTATCGCGTTCGGCAGCGTGCTCGTACTCACCGCGACCGGGCTCTACCAGTCCTGGCGCCAGGTGGGCTCCTGGTCGGCGCTCACGGGCACGGGGTACGGGCAGTTGCTGCTCGTGAAGGTGGGACTCGTCGCCGTACTGGTCGGGATCGCGTGGATCTCGCGGCGATGGACGGCTCGGCTGACGGCGGCCCCCACCGAGGTCGGGACCGCGGTGGCCCCCCAGATGGACGCGAATGCCTCCGCCAAGGTGGAGAGCGAACCTGCGGACAAGTCCGAGGACCCGTCACGGGCCGCCCAGCTCGCCCGGCAGAAAGCCGCTGTGGCAACCGCCACGAAGAAGCGGATCCGCGATGCCGACCCCGAGCGGTCCGGACTCCGCCGCTCCGTGCTGGCGGAAGTGGGCGTCGCGGTGGCGCTGTTGGCAGTGACGACCGTGCTGACCTCGACCGAGCCGGGACGTACCGAGGAGGAAGCGGCCCGGGCCTCGACCGGCACATCCGCGCCCGCGGCCGAAGGACCCGTCACGCTGAGCCTGCCGTTCGACACCGGAGGCCAGAACGGCAAGGGCACGGTCCGGATGGACATCGACCCCGGCCGTACCGGCACCAACGGGCTTCACCTCTGGATCGACGGACCCGACGGACAGCCCATGGACGTCCCCGAGGTGAAGCTCGCCTTCACCCTGAAGTCCAAGGACATCGGGCCGCTGCCCGTCCTCCCCGACCGGTTCACCGAGGGGCACTGGACGGCGAGCGGCATCCAGATCCCGATGGCGGGCGACTGGACGGTCGCCGTGACGGTCCGTACGTCGGACATCGATCAGACCACCATTGGCAAGAACGTGAAGATCGGCTGAGCGGGATCGTGAGCACAGACAGCAAGAAGAGCGGAAACAACGGGGAGAGCTCCACCGGCGAGATCTCCCGGCGGCGGTTGCTCGGTACCGTGGGTGCGGCCGGGGCGACCGGAGTGGTGCTGGGCGCGGCAAGCGGTGCGATCGGTTACGCCGCAGCCCGCCCCGACGAGCCGACAGCGCTGACGACGGTCGGCTCGACCGAGGAAATGTTTCACGGGAAACATCAACCGGGGATCACCACTCCGCTTCAAGCACGTGGGCATCTCATCGCCTTCGACCTGACACCCGGCACCGGGCGGAAGGAAGCCGCCGCCCTGATGCGCCGCTGGTCGGCCGTGGCCCAGCGCCTGATGGCCGGCGAACCCACCCGTGGGGGCAGCGCGGACGGCACGGAACACGACACCGGGATAGCGCTGGACGCCGGACCCTCCTCGCTGACCATCACCTTCGGCTTCGGGCACACCTTCTTCGAACACACGGGCCTGGCGGACCACCGGCCGCCCGGGCTGGATCCCCTGCCGCCGTTCTCCGCCGACCGGCTCGACGCCAAGCGCTCCCACGGCGACCTCTGGGTGCAGATCGGCGCCGACGACGCGCTCGTCGCTTTCCACGCCCTGCGCGCCATCCAGAAGGAGGCCGCCACGACGGCCCGGGTCCGCTGGCAGATGAACGGTTTCAACCGCACCCCCGGTGCCACAACCGCGCCGGCAACCGCCCGCAATCTGATGGGGCAGATCGACGGCACCGGGAACCCGAAACCCTCGGAGAGCGACTTCGACCGGCGCATCTTCGTACCGTCTCAGCCGAAGGCGGGCGACGAGGCGAAGTACGCCTGGCTGGCCGGTGGCTCCTACGCGGTCGTACGGCGGATCCGGATGCTGCTCGACGACTGGGAGAAACTCCCGGTGACGCAGCAGGAGCGGGTCATAGGGCGGCGCAAGTCGGACGGCGCGCCGCTGAGCGGTGGCACCGAGACCACCCCGATGGACCTCGACAAGGCGGGCCCCGACGGCAGGCTACTGATCCCGGACAACGCCCACGCCCGGATCTCTTCCCCCGAGCGGAACAGCGGGGCTGCGATGCTGCGGCGCCCCTTCTCTTACCACGACGGCATCGCGGCCGACGGCACTCCCGACGCCGGGCTGCTGTTCATCTGCTGGCAGGCGGATCCACTGAAGGGATTCGTACCGGTGCAGCGCAAACTCGACCGGGGCGATGCACTGTCGCCGTTCGTCCGGCACGAGGCGAGCGGCCTCTTCGCAGTGCCGGGCGGTGCGGCGCAAGGGGAATACGTGGGGCAGCGGCTCCTGGAGTCCTGAGCGGGCAAGGCGCACTAGGGTGACGGTATGTCCGCCACGCGCTACGCCTATCTCGGTCCCGAAGGCACCTTCACCGAGGTCGCCCTCCGTACGCTCCCGGAAGCCGCCACTCGGGAACTCGTCCCGATGGTCTCCGTACCGGCGGCTCTGGACGCGGTACGGAGCGGGGCTGCCGCGGCCGCCCTCGTACCGATCGAGAACTCCGTCGAGGGCGGCATCACCGCGACCATCGACGAGCTGACCACCGGCGAACCACTGATGATCTACCGCGAGGTGCTGCTCTCCATCACCTTCGCGCTGCTCGTGCGGCCCGGCACCAAGCTGCACGACATCAAGACCGTCACCGCGCACCCGGCGGCACAGCCACAGGTACGCAACTGGATGGCGGCCCATCTGCCGGAGGCCGTATGGGAGTCGGCCGCGTCCAACGCGGACGGTGCGCGGCTGGTGCAGGAAGGGCGGTACGACGCCGCCTTCGCCGGTGAGTTCGCGGCGGCCACCTACGGCCTCGAACCGCTGGTGACGGAGATCCACGACGCGGAGAACGCGCAGACGCGCTTCGTGCTGGTGGGGCGCCCTGCCCGGCCCGCAGCGCCGACCGGCGCGGACAAGACGTCGGTGGTCATCTGGCTGGGCGACGACCACCCCGGCGCACTGCTCGAACTCCTCCAGGAATTCATGGTGCGCGGGGTGAACCTGATGCTGATCCAGTCGCGGCCGACCGGGGCGGGCATCGGGAACTACTGCTTTGCGGTCGACGCCGAGGGACACATCGCGGACCGTCGCGTCGGGGAGGCGCTGATGGGGCTGAAGCGGATCTGCCCGAAGGTGCGGTTCCTCGGTTCGTATCCGCGTGCGGGGGTGGTGCCGAAGGACGTGCGGCCGCTGCGCGACGGGACGTCGGACAGGGAGTTCACGGACGCCTCGGACTGGCTGGCCCGGGTCCAGGACGGCCGCGCCTGATCGGGAACCGGAGGATCGGGCCTGATGGCCTGGGGTGACGGCCGGCGCCGAAGCCCTGGGCCGATGGCGGGGTTGGGTTCCCTGCAACGGCACGTGCGCACATCGCCGGGTATTACTTGCCGATTTTCACAATCCACAAGAGTTATCCACAGGGCTGGTTCTCAACCTGGGGACAAGTTGACACCCAAGCATGACATGGTCGACAAATCGCCCCACTCGCCCCACATCCACCCACACGGCTACAGGCTGCCCGTGTCATCTCAATTCCATTGATCAACTCCTTAGGGCGAGGAATTCCCACCCGGATGAGTGTGTGAAGTGAGTTTGAACGGAGAATCCATGAGCCGTCATGCGGCTTTCGGAATGATCTCTTCCCGTGTCCACAGATCTCCCCCACAGCCTGTGGATAACCCTGGAGGACTTCCCACCCCTGTGGACAAGCATCCTCAACTCCCCCTGCGCGCATGACTGATACGTCAAGGGCGAAAGCCCTTTCTGCCCCACTTGGGGGAATAGGGGCTCCTTATTGACAGCCGGGACCGATCGCGGGCAATAAACCTCCCCCCTTTTACCAATTCGGGCAATTCGGGCAAAGTGACACGCTTGGCAATATCGGTTCGAGCTACGGAAGCGCACACCGGTAGCCTGGAGGGGTGATTGACCTTCGCCTGCTCCGTGAGGACCCCGACCGTGTTCGCGCCTCCCAGCGCGCCCGTGGAGAGGACGTCGCGCTCGTCGACGCCCTTCTCTCCGCCGACGAGCGGCGCAGGTCGTCCGGTGTCCGCTTCGACGAACTCCGTTCCGAGCAGAAATCGCTCGGAAAGCTCATCCCCAAGGCTTCTCCCGAGGAGCGCCTCGAACTGCTCAAGAGGGCCGAGCAGCTGAAGGCCGATGTCAAGGCGGCCGACGCGGCGCAGGACGAAGCCGACGCGGAGGCCAAGAGCCTGCTGCTTCAGCTCGGCAACATCGTCCACGAGGACGTGCCGGTCGGCGGCGAGGAGGACTTCGTCGTCCTGGAGACGCACGGCACCATCCGCGACTTCGGCGCCGAAGGCTTCGAACCCAAGGACCACCTGGAGCTCGGCGAGGCGCTCGGCGCGATCGACATGGAACGCGGCGCCAAGGTGTCCGGCTCGCGCTTCTACTACCTGACGGGTGTCGGCGCGCTGCTGGAGCTCGCCCTCGTCAACGCCGCGATCGCGCAGGCCACCGAGGCCGGGTTCATCCCGATGCTGACCCCCGCGCTGGTCCGCCCGCGCGCCATGGAGGGCACCGGTTTCCTCGGCCAGGCCGCGGAGAACGTGTACCACCTGGAGAAGGACGACTACTACCTGGTCGGCACCTCCGAGGTCCCGCTCGCCGCTTACCACATGGACGAGATCATCGACGCGGACAAGCTGCCGCTCCGCTACGCGGGCTTCTCGCCGTGCTTCCGCCGCGAGGCCGGTACGTACGGCAAGGACACCCGGGGCATCTTCCGCGTCCACCAGTTCGACAAGGTGGAGATGTTCTCGTACGTCGACCCGGCGGACGCCGAGGCGGAGCACCGGCGTCTCCTGGACTGGGAGAAGCAGTGGCTCACCGGCCTCGAGCTGCCGTTCCAGGTGATCGACGTCGCCACCGGCGACCTGGGGGCCTCGGCCTCCCGGAAGTTCGACTGCGAGGCGTGGATCCCGACCCAGGGCAAGTATCGCGAGCTGACGTCCGCATCGAACTGCGACGGTTTCCAGGCGCGCCGCCTCTCCGTCCGGATGCGCGACACCCGCGACGGCAAGAAGGTCCTCCAGCCGCTCGCCACGCTGAACGGCACGCTCTGCGCCGTACCGCGCACGATCGTGGCGATCCTGGAGAACCACCAGCTGGCAGACGGTTCGGTCCGGGTGCCCGAGGTGCTCCGTCCGTACCTGGGCGGGCGCGAGGTCCTGGAACCGGTCGCCAAGTGACCTTCCCGTACAAGCTCGTCGCCACCGACCTCGACGGGACGCTGCTGCGTAACGACGACACGGTCTCCGAGCGCACCCGCGAGGCACTGGCCGCCGTCACCGCGGCCGGTGCCGCGCACATCATCGTCACCGGGCGGGCTGTCCCGTGGACCCGGCACATCCTGGACGACCTGGGCTACCAGGGCATCGCGGTCTGCGGCCAGGGCGCGCAGGTCTACCACGCGGGCGAGCACAAGCTGCTGACGTCGCTGACGCTGGATCGCCAGCTCGCCGGCCTCGCGCTCTCCAAGATCGAGGCGGAGGTCGGGCCGCTGGCGCTGGCGGTGAGCCGCGACGGGCTCGACGGCGAGGTGCTGGTCGGTCCCGGCTTCCGCGGACAGGAAGGGCCCCTGCCGGCCGTCTTCGTGAAGGACGCGACCGAGATGTGGTCCGCGCCCCTGAACAAGGTCTACATCCAGCACCCGGAAATCGACGACGACGCACTGGCGGACGCAGCGCGTGGGGCCGTCGGCAACCTGGTGGACGTGGTCATGGCAGGCCCGGGCGTGGTGGAGATCCTGCCGCTGGGGCTGAGCAAGGCGACCGGGCTCTCGCTGGCGGCGCGCCGGCTGGGTGTGAAGGCGGCGGACACACTCGCCTTTGGTGACATGCCGAACGACATCCCGATGTTCGCCTGGGCGCAGCACGGGGTCGCGATGGCCAACGCGCATGACGACCTGAAGGCCGTCGCGCACGAGATCACCGCCTCGAACGAGGACGACGGCATCGCTGTGGTGCTGGAGCAGCTGCTCTAGACGGCTCCGCAGACCCCGCGAAGGCGGAGAATCACGGGCCGGGTGCAGGCATGCGCCCGGCCCGTGATCGTGTGCGGCCCCGGCGCGGGGTTGTCTGTGCGGAGGATGCGCGGATCGAACGCGCGCGGGGTCAACAGCCCGACCACGGCTTAGCAAGCCGCTGCCTTACCACTCGGCCAATCCTCCGGGGTGGCCGCCTGTGGATAACTTTCACCCTCTTCACCACTCCATAGGGACATCATGTCCCCATGGAATCTCCGCAGCTCAGCGCCTCGCAGCAGCGTCAGGCCGTTCTCTTCCATCTCACCTCGATGGCGCTGGATCACCTTCTTGATGACTTCTGTGGATACTTCGAAGTAACGAGCCACGTCCTCTGTGCGGACGTGAATTCCGTCAGGGAGCATGACAAGGCTTTTTCACCTTGTCGAGGACATCGACGCGCCCCATTTGCTCGACGCGCAGCGCGCGCGATTCGAGCAGGGCGACTTCCGTGGGCATGAGCATGCCTTCCGTTCGCGAAAAGGACGATGGGGCCCTCTCCCCGGGCTTCAGGGACGGAGGTCGCTCACGGTGCCACTCACCCAATGACCGACCCGGCCGGCGCTGCCTAGCCGGAGTCGGCAATCCCCAATTTCACGAACGCTACGACGCCACGGATCCCAATTGCCTCCACGCACCCTGAACAACGAACCGATAACCGTACAGTTACGCGTACGACCGTCCGTTCATGCGTCAACCCCCGCCCGAAGGGCAGGGGTTGACGGACACAAGGGGCAGCAGAGCCCTTCGGCTCACTCCTCGCCGGCGAGCTTCAGCGTGCGCAGTTTCTGACCCGCGTACCAAGTGGCGAGCACCGTGACAGCCGCCAGCAGAACCGTCGCGAGCGGCAGTCCGACCTCTGAGGTGATCGCACCTTCCCCGCCGACCTTTTCGGCAAGCGCGAGCGACCACTGCTGCACGCTGAGCGTGCGCGCCCCGGGCACGAAGCTGCCGAAGAGCGCCTCCCACACCAGCGCGTAGACCAGGCCGAAGACCACCGCATGCCTGCTGATCGTGCCGAGCAGCAGGAACAGCGCGCTGTACGCGATGGAGGCGACCAGCGCCGCGATCGTGTACGCCACCGCGATCTGCTGGCCGTTGCCGTTGAGGATCAGGCCCGCGACGAATGTCGGCAGGGCGGAGAAGACCATGGTCACGGCGATCGCCACGATCAGCTTGGTGAAGATGATCGTCGGCCGTTTCACCGGCTTGGCCAGCAGATAGACGATCGAACCGTCGTCGATCTCGGGGCCGATGGCCCCCGTACCGGCGATCACACCGATCAGCGGCACCATCGTGGCGATGGCGAAACCGCCCAGCACATCGGTGGCGACCTGGTCATCGGCCCCGGCGAACGCCCGTACCGCGACGGCGATGACGATCAGCAGCGCGGGCAGGACGAAGAGGATCGCGGCCCTGCGCCGGCCGAGCAGGGCCCGGTAGGTGAGCCGGGCGACTGTGGGGTTGTACATGACGCTTCACAGCTCCTTTCAGGCCGCTACTCAGGCCGCTACGAGATAGGAAAAGACCGATTCGAGGGACTCGTCGGACGGCGAGACAGTCAGCAGACGGATGCCGTGTTCCCGCGCGACCTTCGGCAGCAGCGTGGTGAACCGTCCGAAGTCGACCGCCTGGATACGCAGCGCCTGCTCGCTCAGGTCGACTTCGATCCCGGCCGTCGACGGGTCCGCGACGAGCGCGGCGGCGAGGGCGCGGTCGTTGCTCGACCGTACGAGATAGCGGTGCGGACGGTCCGTCATCAGCCGGCGGATCTTCCGGAAGTCACCGGACGCCGCATGCCGTCCGGCCACGATCACCTCGATGTGCGAGGCGAGTTGCTCGACCTCTTCGAGGATGTGGGAGGAGAAAAGGACCGTACGGCCCTCGGCGCCCATCCGCCGCAGCAGCTCCATCAGCTGCATCCGCTGGCGGGGGTCCATCCCGTTGAACGGTTCGTCGAGCAGCAGCACGGACGGCTCGTGGACCAGCGCGGACGCCATCTTCACGCGCTGCCGCATGCCCTTGCTGTACGTGGCGATCTTACGGTCCTGCGCGTACTCCATCTCGACCGTGGCCAGCGCCTTCTGCGCGGCAGCGTCGTCGAGTCCCTGCAGTTCCGCGTTGGCGACGACGAATTCGCGGCCGGTGAGGAAGTCGTACATCGCCTCCCGCTCCGGAACGATGCCGATCTGCCGGTACACCTCCTCGTTGCGCCAGATCAGCGCGCCGTCGAGGGTGACCTTGCCGGTCGACGGCGCGAGGAACCCGGCCATCATGTTGATCAACGTGGACTTTCCCGCACCGTTGGGGCCGAGCAGTCCGGTCACGCCGGGGCCCACGGTCATGCTCACGTCGTTGACGGCGACCACATTGCCGAACCAGCGCGAGGTGTGGTCGATCTCGATGGTGGTCACAGCCCGACCCTCCGGTAGCGGCGCATCAGTACGGCGTACGAGCCGGCGACGAGCGCGAGAACAACGATCAGATACACCACACCTGTCCCGGCGCCCGGTGATTCGCCTCCGGGGAAGGCGGAGGTGGCACCGAGGAACGCGCTCTGGACGCCGCCGATCAGCGTGATGGGCGAGAAGAGCCCCAGCCACTGCACGGCGCCCGCCGAGCCCCTCTGCCAGGCGATGGCCTGAACCGTGGAGACCGCTCCCAACGAGATGGTCAGGACGGCGATCACCGCGGCGACGCCGAAACCGCGGCGCGGAGTCAGTGCGGCCATGACCAGGCCGAGTCCGGCGAAGAGCAAGGAGAGCAGCGCCACCGACAGCAGCCCCTGTCCGAACCACTTGGTCTGGTCGGCGAAGTCGAACTTCGCCAGCAGGGCGCCCACGTACATCACCAGCAGCGGTGTCGCGGTGAGGATGAACAGGGCGGATGCCATGGCGGCGTACTTGGCGACGACGTAGTCGACCCGTTCGATGGGGCGCGAGAAGTACAGCGGGACACTCTTGAAGCGAAGGTCCCGGGAGACGGACTGCGGTGCCTGCGAGGCGATGAAGAGACCGATGACGGCCTGCAGATAGATCGCGAAGTCCGTGTACTTCATCATGAGCTTGGTCGCGTCGGGCGCGGCCATCGCGACGGCCACGGTGATCAGCGCAACCAGGCACATCACGCCGAAGAGCAGCATCGGCAGCACCTTGGACTTGGCGGAACGGCCCAGTCCGAAGGAGCCCCGCAGCGACTGCGAGTAGAGGGAACGGCGGGCATAGCCGCGGCCCAGGCGCGGGCCGTCGTAGGAGCGGTACCCGATGTTGTGGATCCGGGTGTTGTCACTCCCGGTCACGGCCCCGGTCTCAGTGCTCATCGCGACCGCTCCCCTTCTGCTGTGCGGCGCCGGCCAGGACCGTCTCCGCGGTCTCTGCGGCGCCTTCGGTACGGAAGACCTCGGCGATGTGGTGGCGCCGCTGTTCCATCCGTACGAGACCGAGTCCGAGCCCGGCGACGCTGTCGCGGACGACGTCGTACGTCTCCTCGCCGGTGGCCTCGATCAGCAGGATGTGACCGGCGCCCGGCAGACCGTCCGCCTCGATTCCGTCGCGGCCCAGAAGACTGACACCGGCTGCCGTGAGCGCCCGGCGCAGTGCGTCCGTGCCGTCGGGGTGGGCGTCGCTGTCGGTGACCTCGACCGCGAGGGTCGTGGTGGTCTGGGTGAAGTCGCTGGTGGAGCTGGAGCGCAGCAGCGCGCCGCCGTCGATGACGACGACATGGTCGCAGGTGCGCTCCAGTTCTCCCAGAAGGTGGGAGGTCACCAGGACCGAGATGCCGAAGTCGGTGTGGACGCGGCGGATCAGGCCGAGCATCTCGTCGCGGCCGACCGGGTCCAGGCCATTGGTCGGCTCGTCGAGGAGGACCAGCTGCGGGTCGTGGACCAGCGCCTGGGCCAGCTTCACGCGCTGCTTCATGCCGGTCGAGTAGCCGCCGATGGGGCGGTAGCGCTCCTCGTACAGACCGACGTGTCGCAGCGTGTCGGCGGTGCGCTCGCGCGCTGCCGTCGGCGGCAGTCCGGACATCCGCGCCATGTGGACGACGAATTCGGTGGCCGAGACGTCCGGCGGCAGGCAGTCGTGCTCGGGCATGTAGCCGACCCGTTCCCGGATGGCCGCACCACTGGTGGCGACGTCCAGCCCGAGCACCGCGGCCCGGCCTTCGGTGGCGGGGGACAGACCCAGCAGGATCTTGATCAGTGTGGACTTGCCGGCTCCATTGGCGCCCACCAGGCCGGTTACACCGGGCCCGATGTCCAGGGAGAGCCGGTCAAGCGCGGTCACCCGGGGGAACCGCTTGCTCAGGCTTTCGGTCGCGATCACAGTCACATCTTCGACGGTAGTGGCGCGCGCCACACCGGTCATCAGACCAGGCGGTTGGATCCGCGTCAGCCTTCAGTCGTACGGCCCCGTAGGGGGGACCCCGCGAGGGAGGACGACGAAGGCAAGTGATGGTGGCCGGGAGCAGGGCCGGTGGGGAGAGCCCGGAGTTGTCCACAGGTCGTGCGCGCCCCTTGACGCAGCCGCCGGGCATTGTCACATTCGTCAGTGTCACGTTACGAGCACCTACCGCACACGGCATGGGACGGACGGTGGCATGGCCTCACCGGTGAAGGACGGACTGCCCCAGGAGCTCCAGGGGTTCAGAGAGGTGCAACGCCTCGCGTACGACTGCGCGGAGGCGGTCGCCGGACGGCTCGAACCGGGGGTGACAGAGCGCGAGGCGGCCCGGATGCAGCGGGAGTGGCTGCGCGAGCGCGGGGTCCGTGACTGGTTCCATCTCCCGTTCGCCTGGTTCGGGGACCGCACGGCGTTCGCCGGTTTCAAGGTGCCGCTGCAGTTCTTCCCGACCCACCGGAAGCTGGAGCCCGGGATGCCGTTCATCCTCGACATGGCTCCGGTGCACAACGGGTTCACGGCGGACATCGGATATTCCGGCTGTCTCGGGCTCAACCCGTTGCACGACAAGCTCCTTGCCGATCTTGAGGTCCACCGCGCGCTGATCCTGGACGAGGTGCGCGAGCGACGTTCGCTGCGCGAGATCTATGAGGACGTCGAGCGCCTGATGATCAAGCAGGGGTACGCCAACAGGCACCGCGCCTATCCCTTCGGCGTCATCGCCCACAAGGTCGACCGCGTGGCTGAGCGCCGCTGGTCACCGCGGGTGTTCGGGTTCGGTACGCAGTCGCTCAAGGGCCTCGTCGGCGATGCGGTGCACGGGCATCGGGACGGCTGGTCTCCGCTGTGGAGTCCGTACCGCTTCTCCGACCACCCGCCGCAGCCGGGGCTGTGGGCGGTAGAACCCCATCTCGGATTCCGGGGTACGGGCGCGAAGTTCGAGGAGATCCTGGTCGTCACGGATTCCAAGGACCCCGAGCAGAGCGCCTTCTGGCTGGATGACGATCTGCCGCATGTGCGGCGCTGGGCCGAGGAGAGGGTGGCGGCGTGAGTCTGCAGGATGTGCCCGGGTTCCGCGAACGCCGGGTGCGTACGGGCGGGATCGAGCTGTGCGTCGCCGAGCTGGGCGCCGAGACGCGTCCGACGGTCGTGCTGGTGCACGGCTATCCGGACAGCAAGGAAGTCTGGACGCAGGTCGCGGCGCAGTTGGCCGAGCAGTGGCACGTCGTCCTGTACGACGTGCGCGGCCACGGCCGGTCGACGGCTCCGGAGCCGCTGCGCGGCGGGTTCACCCTGGAAAAGCTCACCGACGACTTCCTGGCCGTCGTCGATGCGGTGAGTCCGGACCGGCCGGTGCACCTGGTCGGGCACGACTGGGGTTCGGTCCAGTCGTGGGAGTTCGCGACGGTCATGCGCACCGAGGGCCGGATCGCCTCCTTCACGTCGATGTCGGGTCCCTCCCTGGACCACTTCGGCCACTGGATCAAGCAGCGGATGACGCGGCCCACCCCGCGCCGGATCGGTCAGCTGCTCGGCCAGGGGGCCAAGTCCTGGTACGTGTACATGCTGCACACGCCGGTGCTGCCGGAGCTCGCCTGGCGCGGCCCGCTCGGCAAGCAGTGGCCGCGGATACTCCAGCGGATGGAGAAGATGCCTGCGGGCGACTACCCGACGCCGTCCCTGCCGAACGACGCGGCGCACGGCGCCTGGCTCTACCGGGACAACGTCCGCGCCCGGCTGCGCAGACCGCGTGCTGACGCGTACGCGCATGCGCCGGTCCAGCTGATCACGCCGACGGGTGACATCTTCCTTTCGGAGAAGCTGTGCGACCAACTGGAGCTGTGGGTGCCGCACTTGGTACGGCGTTCCCTGCCGGCCAAGCACTGGGTGCCGCGCACCCGCCCGGACCAGCTTGCTTCCTGGATCAGCGAGTTCGTCGCCGCCAACGAGTCGGCGATGGAAGACGGGCGACCGGCCCCGGACACCGCACCGACCGGGGCGTACGCCGACCGGTTCGGCGGTCAGCTGGTCCTGGTGACGGGCGCGGCCGGCGGTATCGGGCGGGCCACCGCGTTCGCGTTCGCGGAGGCGGGCGCCCGGGTGGTGGCCGTGGACCGTGACGCGGAAGGGGCGGCCAGAACGGCGGAGATGGCCCGTCTGATCGGCTCCCCCGCCGCCTGGGGCGAGGCGGTCGACGTCAGCGACGAGCAGGCGATGGAGAAGCTCGCCGAGAAGGTCGCCGCTGAGTACGGCATCGTCGACGTCCTGGTCAACAACGCCGGGATCGGTCTGTCCGGCTCCTTCCTGGAAACCACGAGCGAGGACTGGAAGAACGTCCTGGACGTCAATCTGTGGGGCGTCATCCACGGCTGCCGGATCTTCGGCAGGCAGATGGCCGAGCGCGGCCAGGGCGGCCATATCGTCAACACCGCCTCCGCCGCCGCGTATCAGCCGTCCCGGGTGCTGCCCGCGTACAGCACCTCCAAGGCGGCCGTGCTGATGCTCAGCGAGTGCCTGCGGGCCGAACTGGCCGAGCGGTCGATCGGGGTCAGCGCCATCTGCCCCGGCATCGTCAACACCAACATCACGGCGACCGCGCACTTCGCCGGGGCCGACGCCGATGAGGAGAAGCGTCTGCGGAAGCGGACCAGCCGGCTGTACGGGCTCCGCAACTACCCGCCGGAGAAGGTCGCCGACGCGATTCTCGAGGCCGTGGCGCACAACCGGGCCGTGGTGCCGGTGACACCGGAGGCACGAGCCGCCCGGTTCCTGTCCCGGCTCAGTCCCGGCGCGCTGCGCGGGATCGCCCGGCTGAAGCCGCCGCTGTGAGCGGGGCCGGGTCGTCCGCGGCAACGACGCGTTCCGCCGCCGAGTACCGGATCGAGGACCTGGCGCATGCGAGCGGTGCCACGGTCCGCACGATCCGGGCCTATCAGGACCGGGGGCTGCTGCCGACGCCGGAGCGGCGCGGCCGGGCCAATGTGTACCGGGACACGCATCTCGCCCGGCTCCGGCAGATCGCCGACCTGCTGGACCGCGGTTACACGCTGGCCAGCATCAAGGAACTGCTGGAGGCGTGGGACGCGGGACGCGGGCTGGGCGGGGTGCTCGGGCTCGTCGCCGAGGTGCACGGCCCGTGGACGGACGAGCAGGCCGACCGGATCACCCGGGACGAGCTGCATGCGAAGTTCGGTGGCGTGCAGGACGATCGGGCGGTGACCGAGGCGGTCGAGCTCGGCGTACTGGAGCGCATCCCGGGACGGGACGACGAGTTCCTGGTCCCGAGTCCACAAGAGCTTTCTGTAGCAGTCGAGTTGCACGCGGCGGGGGTACCACTCACCGCAATCTCCGGCCATCTGCGGGAGCTTCGCGGACAGGTCGAGCACATTGCCTCCCGTTTCCTGGAGTTCACCACGGAGCATGTGTTCGCGCGCTACCTAGGCCATCGTCCACCGACGGACGCGGATGCGGCCGAGGCCGCCTCGCTGGTCCGTCGGCTCCGCCCGCTCGCCCAGAAGACGGTGGACGCGGAACTGGCCCGTGCCATGCGGACGTTCGCCACACGTCATCTGCAGCACCATCTCGGCGCGGACACACCGCTCACCCCGGGACCATCGACGAGCGAGCCGCGTTCCGTACCACTGCCTCCGGAAACAATGCGAGCCGTACAGCGCCTGGTTGGTCCGCAGAACGTCGCCGCCTTTGTCGCTGCCGCCGCTGAACGCGAGGTACAGACAAGAACATTGGATGCACTTGCCACATCACACCGCGAATCAGGGCAAGTTGGACAAAACGGTTAATTTTGAAGCTACTTGTCCACAGAATTGCCAATTAGCCTGTGGATAACCACAGTTGCTTGTGGATCAAACCTGTGAACGAAAATCGTTGGTGCGAATCGTGAGCAAATCCTGGTGCGCCGACGAGATCGCCGCAGGCACTCTGTCCGGATGGATGAGAGACGCACCGTCAAGGTGTCCAAGTACCTCGCAAAGCATCTGCGGCACCAACCCGAGCGGATCGGGATCCGTCTCGACCCGAACGGCTGGGTGACGATCGACGAGCTGCTCCGGGCCTCGGCTCGGCACGGCTTCCCCATCACCCGTGCCGAGCTCGACCATGTCGTCGCCGCCAATGACAAACAGCGCTACGCCATCGAAGGCGACCGCATTCGGGCGAGCCAGGGCCACACCGTCCCGGTGGACCTCGGTCTGCCTCCGTCCGAGCCGCCCGCGTACCTCTATCACGGCACTGTGGGCCGCGCCCTCGACGCGATCCGCACCGAGGGGCTGCGCCCCATGAACCGGCTCCACGTCCACCTCTCGGCCGACCGCGAGACGGCTACCCGCGTCGGCGCCCGCCGCGGCAGGCCCGTGATCCTCTCGGTGGACGCGGGCGCGATGCACCGCGCCGGCCACCTCTTCTACGTCAGTGCGAACGGGGTCTGGCTGACCGACTCCGTACCGCCGGAGTACCTCCGCTTTCCCGGCTGAACTCGCCCCGTCTGCTTTCCCGGCCATCGTCTGCCCGTCCCACCTGCCCTCCCGGCGGTCCCGGCATCCGCGTCGGCTCCCCGTCCCGGCGTGGGTGTTCCCGGACGACGACGCGAAGATCACCGTCGAGGACATCGAGTTCCCCGGCATTCCGTGCGACTCCGTACCCGACCTCCTGCAGTCGGTCCACACCGGCATGGCCCATGCGAAGGGCACGATCTTCCCGCCCTGCTCGTGGCTCGTCGTGCCGCTGCCAGGCGGTGAGACGTACAAGAAGCCCGTCCCGCGCGGCACACGGCCGCCGTGGCTCGGCCGTAGCGTCCGCTGACACGCCTCTGCTCCGCAGCTCTTCCGCCGTATGGTCGTGTGTATGCGTCTGAGCACTGTAATTCTGCCGATTCACCGCTGGAGCGAGGGCCGGAAGGTCTGGCAGCACGCCGAGGAACTGGGATTCCACGCCGCGTACACGTATGACCATCTGGCCTGGCGGACCTTCCGCGACGGGCCGTGGTTCGGCGCGGTGCCGACCCTGACCGCCGCGGCGGCCGCCACCGAGCGGCTGCGCCTGGGCACCCTCGTCACCTCCCCCAACTTCCGGCACCCGGTCACCCTGGCCAAGGACCTCATCACGCTGGACGACGTCTCCGACGGACGGATCACCCTCGGTATCGGCGCGGGCGGCAACGGTTTCGATGCCACCACGCTGCGCAGGAGCGACGAGGAACCGTGGACGCCGCGCGAGCGGGCCGACCACTTCGCCGAGTTCGTACCGCTCCTCGACCAGCTGCTGCGGGAGCCGTCCGTCACCTATGAGGGCGAGTTGTATGCGGCGAACGAGGCCCGGAACGTGCCCGGCTGTGTGCAGTTGCCCCGGCTGCCCTTCGCGGTGGCCGCGACCGGTCCGCGCGGGCTGAGGCTCGCCGCGGAGTACGGTCAGGCCTGGGTCACCACCGGCGACCCCAAGCTGTTCGAGACGGGTACCCCGGAGCAGTCCGTGGCAGCCATCCGCGGGCAGATCAGCAAGCTCGGCACGGCCTGCGAGGCCATCGGCCGGGATGTCACCGAGCTGGACAAGATCCTGCTCACCGGATTCACCCCGGACCGCCCTCTGGAGTCCTTCGACGCGTTCGTGGACTTCGCGGGCACCCATTTCGAGCTGGGCTTCACGGAGATCGTCATCCACTGGCCGATCGCGGACTCCGACTTCGCGGCGGACGAGAAGGTCTTCGAGCGGATCGCCACCGAGGGGCTGTCCCAGCTCGGCTGACCCGCGCACCCACGCGCACACCACCGGCTGCCCTCTCACCACCCCTGACATATGCGTCAGGCATGTCCTCCTGGTCAGGGGCGTGCGTCCTCACATGCGCGCCCCTCCGCACACCCGTGCACCCCTGTACGGGAGAATGGCCCGGTGACCTCAGCTACCGACTCGCCTCTGCCTGCCGTTCCCCGGCTGATCGCCACCGACCTGGACGGCACTCTGCTGCGCGACGACAAAACCGTCTCGGACCGCACGGTCGCGGCGCTGGCCGCAGCCGAGGAGGCCGGGATCGAGGTCTTCTTCGTCACCGGCCGCCCGGCCCGCTGGATGGACGTCGTCAGCGATCATGTCCACGGCCACGGCCTGGCGATCTGCGCGAACGGTGCCGCGATCGCCGACCTGCATGCGGGCGGCAGGCTGCTCAAGGTCCGCCCGCTGGAACGCGCCGCCGCCCTCGATGTCGTCCACGCCCTGCGCGCGGCCGCTCCGGGCACGTCGTTCGCTGTCGAGCTGGCCACCGGCATCCACTACGAACCGGCCTACCCGCCGTTCCATCTCGACCCGGGCGCCACCGTCGCCACTGCCGAGAAGCTCCTCCACGAAGAGACGCCGGGCGCCGGAGCCCCTGTACTGAAGCTCCTCGCACACCACGCCGAACTGGCCCCGGACGACTTCCTCGCCGTCGCGCACACAGCAGCCGGTGACCGGGCGTCCCTCACCCGGTCCAGCCCGACGGCCCTGCTGGAGGTCAGCGGTCTCGGCGTCTCCAAGGCCAGCACCCTCGCGCTGTGCTGCGCCGAGCGCGGCATCTCGCCCGCCGAGGTCGTCGCCTTCGGGGACATGCCGAACGACGTGGAGATGCTGAGCTGGGCGGGCACCTCGTACGCGATGGGCAACGCCCACCCGGCCGCGGTGGCCGCCGCCTCCGGGCGGACCGTCACCAACGAGGAGGACGGCGTCGCGATCGTCATCGAGCGGCTCGTGGCCGAGCGCCGGAAGTACCACAGCCAGAGCTGAAGGGTCCGGGCCCGAACGCCGACGAGGACCTCAGAGCGGCGCCTCCCACACGACGGTCGTGCCGCCCCCGTCCTCGCCGAGGCCCGGCCCGAACCAGCTCGCCCCGCCCAGCGACTCCGCCCTGCGCGCCAGGTTCCGCAGCCCGCTGCGCCGCCCGCCCTCCGCAATGCCCACCCCGTCGTCCGCGACCGACAGCCGCACCGCGTCGCGTCCGTCGGGCAGCGTGACGGTCGCGTCGACGACCACGTCGATCAAGGACGCCTCGGCATGCCGGAAGGCGTTGGAGAGCGCCTCCCGCAGCGCCGCGATCAAGTTCTTGCCGGTCAGCTCGCCGACCAGCGAGTCGACCGGGCCGAGGAAGCGGTGCGACGGCTTGAAGCCCAGCGGGACGGCCGCCATGTTGATCTCGCGCAGGACGCGGGTCCGCAGCCCGGACGGCGCCTCGGCCGGTTCCTGCTGCAACGCGAAGATCGCGGTGCGGATCTCCTGGATCGTCACGTCCAGTTCGTCCACGGCCCGCCCCACCCCGGTCTGCACCTCGGGTACGACCGACCGGCGCTGGGCGCTCTCCAGCATCATCCCGGTGGCGAACAGCCGCTGGATGACCAGGTCGTGCAGGTCGCGGGCGATTCGGTCGCGGTCCTCGTAGACCGCGAGCCGCTCCCGGTCCCGCTGCGCCTCGGCCATCATCAGCGCGAGTGCGGCCTGCGAGGCGAACTGTGTGGCCAGCGTCCGCTCGGTCTCGGTGAACGGCCGGTCGCCCCGGGCGCGCGGGGTGGCGAGCGCGCCGAGCACCCGCCCACCGCTGTGCAGCGGCAGCAGCATGCTCGGGCCGAACTGGTGGGCCAGCCTGGTGATCATGCGGGAGTCGGTGGCCGAGTCGTCTATGAAGACCGCCTCGCCGGCCAGCAGCTTCGCCACCACCGGGTTCTCCGGACCGATGATCATCCCGAGCGAGGCGGACGGGCTGTCGGCGGAGACGGCGACGATCTCCAGACCGCCCGCCTCGGCCGGCAGAAGCACGATCCCGGCAGCGGAGGCAGCGAGATGGCGGGCCTGCTCGGCGACGACGGCAAGCGCGTCGTCCGCGTCCCCGCCGGAGAGCAGCGCGGTGGTCACGGCCACCGATCCGTCGATCCACCGCTCGCGCTGGCGCGCCGCCTCGTAGAGCCGGGCGTTGCCGATGGCGATCCCCGCCTCCGTGGCGAGCACCCGCACCATGTGCAGGTCGTAATCGTTGAACTCGCCCCCGCCCTCCTTCTCGGCCAGATAGAGGTTGCCGAAGATTTCTCCCTGTACGCGGATGGGGACGCCGAGAAAAGTCCGCATCGGTGGATGGCCGGCGGGGAATCCGGCGAACCTCGGATCGGCTGTCAGATCTGCTAGCCGCACCGGTGCCGGGTCGTGAATGAGTGCGCCGAGCAGTCCCCTCTGACCGTCGGGCCGGTGTCCGATCTCGGTTTCCACCGCCTCCGGCACCCCGTACGTGAGGAAGTCGGAGAGTCCCTTGCCCTTGGTGTCGACGACGCCGATGGCGGCGTAGCGGGCGTGGGCGAGTTCGGCAGCCGTCTCGCAGATCCGGTCGAGGGTGGAGTGCAGTTCGAGACCGGTGCCGACGGAGCGCATGGCTTCCAGCAGCTGCGGGACGCGGGCGGTGAGCTCGGTGGACAGGCCCTGCAGGCTGCGGGTCGCCTGCGTCGCGGCTTCGAGCGAGTCCTTCGGGTCCGGCTCTGACATACCCAGAGCCTAGTTAGTCCCTTTTGGTGAGGAAAGTCGGCCGATGGTCCGGCAAACCGCTACGGCCGCTCCCCGACGGGCCTGCCCGGGTGCTTCTACGCCCGTCCTACGGGAGCCGGGATCCGACGGTCTCCTGTTCGCGCTCCAGCATCCGGCTCAACGGCCCCTCCACCGTCTCGAGATCGGTGTACGGACCGCGCTGCACGATCCTGCCCGCGTCCATCACGACCACCTCGTCGACTGCTTCGAGCCCTGCCAGCCGATGGGTGATCAGAACCGTTGTGCGGCCACGGGTGGCGGCCAGCAGATCCGCGGTCAGGGCATCCGCCGTCGCCAGGTCGAGATGCTCGGCGGGCTCGTCCAGGACGAGTACGGGGAAGTCGGCGAGGAGCGCCCGGGCGAGCGCGAGCCGCTGGCGCTGGCCGCCGGAGAGGCGGGCGCCATGCTCGCCGACGAGCGTGTCGAGCCCGTCGGGCAGCGCCTGCACCCAGTCGAGCAGCCGTGCCTGCGCGAGGGCGCCCCGCAGTTCGTCGTCGGTCGCGCCGGTGCGGGCCAGCCGCAGGTTCTCCCGGATGGAACTGTCGAAGACATGGGCGTCCTGGGCGCACAGCCCGACGAACCGCCGGACAGCGTCGCCGTCCAGTGCGGAGGCCTCCACACCACCGATCCGGTACGTCCCGGACCGCGCGTCCAGGAAGCGGAGCAGGACCTGCGCGAGGGTGGTCTTCCCCGAGCCCGAAGGGCCGACGAGGGCGATGCGCCGCCCGGCGGTCAGCGTCAGGTCGACGGAGTCCAGGGCGTCCCGCGACGCTCCTGCGTACCGGGCCGCCAACCCACGTACCTCCAGCGGGAAGGGAGAGGCGGGTGGATCGGCCGGGGCGGCGGGTTCGAGCACCGGCACCGGGGCGTCCAGCACCTCGTACACCCGCTCGGCACTCCGCTTGACCCGCTGCCGGTACTGCACGGCGAGCGGCAGGCCGGTCACGGCCTCGAACGCGGCGAGGGGGGTGAGCACCACCACCGCCAGCTCCACTCCCGCGAGCCGCCCGTCGAGAACCGCCGGCACAGAGACGAGTGCGGCAGCGACAACCGTCAGACCGCAGATCGCAGCGGAGAGTCCGCCCCCGAGCGCGGTGGCCGTTGCCGCCCGGGCCGCGATCCGGGTCAGAACGCCGTCGGCTTCGCGGGTCCGCGCCGAACGCGCGGGCAGGGCCCCCGCGACGGTCAGTTCGGCGGTCCCGCCGAGCAGATCGGTGATCCGGGTGGCCAGATCGGCTCGCGCGGGCGCCAATTGACGTTCCGCGCGGCGGGCGCAGGCGCCGGTCACCAGCGGCACCCCGACCCCGGCCAGCAGCAGCCCGACAGCGAGCACGACGCCCGCCTGGGGCAGCATCCAGCCGGTGAACCCGGCTGCCGCCACCCCCACGACCACCGCGGTCCCGGCGGGAAGCAGCCACCGCAGCCAGTAGTCCTGCAGCGCGTCCACATCGGCGACGAGCCGGGACAGCAGGTCTCCGCGCCGGGTCCGGGCCAGCCCGGCCGGCGCGATGCGTTCCAGTCCGCGGTACACGGCGACGCGCAGCTCGGCGAGCATCTTGAGCACCGCGTCGTGCGAGACGAGACGCTCGGCGTAGCGGAAGACGGCGCGGCCGAGCCCGAAAGCACGGGTCGCGGTCACGGCGACCATCAGATAGAGCACCGGGGGCTGTTCGGAGGCGCGGGAGATCAGCCAGCCGGAGACGGCCATGAGCCCGACGGCCGAGCCGAGGGCAAGGCTACCCAGCAGGAGCGCGAGCGCCAGCTGTCCGCGGTGTGCCCCTGCGGCCTCCCGGACCCGGGCGAGCACCTGTCCGGACCGTGCCGCGGTCTCCCGCAGCGTCTCGGGCTCCTGCGCGCCTTTGGGTATGTCATCGGAGGCGCGCGCCGGTCCGTCCACCCCGACCGGCTCCGTGGCCGCCGCGTGTTCCGGTGCCACGCCCGGTTCCAGTGTCACCACCCGGTCGGCGACCGCGAGCAGCGCCGGCCGGTGCACGACGAGCAGCACGGTCCGCCCCGCTGCCAGCCTCCGTACCGCGTCGACGATCCCGGCCTCCGTCTCGCCGTCCAGGCTCGCGGTCGGCTCGTCGAGCAGCAGCAGCGGCCGGTCGGCGAGGAACGCCCGCGCAAGCGCAAGCCGTTGCCGCTGGCCGGCGGAGAGTCCCGCGCCGTCCTCGCCGAGCAGTGTCTGCGCACCGTCGGGAAGGTCCGCCACGAAGTCGTACGCCCCCGCGTCCCGCAGCGCCGCCGTGACCGCGCTGTCGTCCGCGTCCGGTCGGGCCAGCCGTACGTTCTCCGCGATCGTGCCCGCGAAGAGATGCGGGCGCTGCGGAACCCAGGCGATCCGCTCCCGCCAGCGCTCGGGCGCAAGTATCGCCAGATCCGCGCCGCCGACCCGCACCCGCCCTTCGTCGGGCTCCGCGAACCCCAGCACCACGTGGAGCAGTGTGGACTTCCCGACACCGCTCGGGCCGACCAGGGCGACGGTCTCCCCCTCCTCGACCACCAGCGAGGCCCCGTCCAGCGACGGAGCGGTACGGCCCTCGTGCCGTACCGTCACCCCCTCCAGCTCCAGCCTCAGCGACTGGGGGACATCCGCCGTACCGCCCGCCCGCACCTCGGTCTCCAGGACCTCAAAGATCTCCTCCGCGGCCGAGAGCCCCTCGGCGGCGGCGTGGTACTGCGCCCCGACCTGCCGGATCGGCAGGTATGCCTCGGGCGCGAGGATCAGCACCACCAGGCCGATGTAGAGGTCCAGTTCGCCGTGCACGAGTCGCATGCCGATGGTGACGGCGACCAGCGCCACCGACAGGGTGGCGAGAAGTTCCAGGGCGAAGGAGGACAGGAACGCGATCCGCAGAGTCCGCAGAGTGGCCCGGCGGTACTGCGACGTGATGGTGCGGATGGACTCGGCCTGGGCCTTGGCCCGGCCGAAGACCTTCAGTGTCGGCAGTCCGGCGACCACGTCGAGGAAGTGTCCGGAGAGCCGGGAGAGCAGCCACCACTGGCGGTCCATCCGGGACTGGGTGGCCCAGCCGATCAGGATCATGAAGAGCGGGATGAGCGGCAGCGTGATGACGATGATCGCGGCCGAGACCCAGTCCTCGGTAACGATCCTGGCGAGGACCGCCACGGGCACGACGACCGCGAGCCCGAGCTGCGGCAGGTAGCGCGCGAAGTAGTCGTCCAGCGCGTCGACACCGCGGGTGGCGAGCGCCACCAGAGAGCCGGTGCGCTGCCCGCTCAGCCAGTCCGGTCCGAGCGCCGCGGCACGGTCGAGCAGCCGGCCGCGGAGCTCGGACTTGACCGCCGCACTGGCCCGGTACGCGGCGAGCTCGGTCAGCCAGGAGACCAGCCCCCGGCCGAGCGCTACCACCGCCAGCAGCATCAGCGGGGTCCGCAGCTCGGTAACGGTCAGTCCGTCCTCGAACCCGCCCACCACCACTTCGGCGATGAGCATGGCCTGGGCGATGACCAGCGCCGCCCCGACCACTCCGAGTGCTACCACGGCTGCCAGGAAGAGGCGGGTGGCACGGGCGTAGTGGAGGAGGCGCGGGTCGATCGGTTTCACGTGAAACATCCCCAATGAGCTCGGGCGGTGGACCATGCGGGACGTGTCGGACCGTCCCCAGGACGTCCCGGCGGATCGGGCTCGGCCGCGATCCGCCGGGTCGCGTCCTCGGCGCGTCAGTGCGCTTCGGCGATGTGCTGCGTACCGATCCGCTTGCGGAACACCCAGTATGTCCAGCCCTGGTAGATCAGCACCACGGGAGTAGCGATCCCCGCGCACCAGGTCATGATCTTCAGGGTGTACGGGGTGGACGAGGCGTTGGTGACCGTGAGGCTCCAGGCGTCGTTCAGCGAGGACGGCATGACGTTCGGGAAGAGCGCCAGGAAGAGCATCGCGACCGCGGCCGTGATGGTCAGCCCGGAGAGCGCGAACGACCAGCCCTCGCGCCCCGCCGCGACGGCACCGATCGCTCCGACCAGCGCCACCACGGCGATGATCAACGCGAGCAGGCTCCAGCCGTCGCCGTGGTCGGCCTGGGTCCAGATCAGGAAGCCGAGGGCAAGCACCGCGGTGACCAGCCCCAGCTTGAGTGCCAGCCTCCGCGCACGCTCCCTGATGTCCCCGACAGTCTTGAGCCCCGCGAACACCGCGCCGTGGAAGGTGAAGAGGAAGAGCGTGACCAGTCCGCCGAGGATCGCGTACGGGTTGAGCAGGTCCCAGAAGTTGCCGACGTACTCCATGTCGGCGTTGATCTTCACGCCGCGGACAATGTTCCCGAAGGCCACACCCCAGAGCAGGGCGGGGATCAGCGAGGTCCAGAAGATCGCGTTTTCCCAGTTGGTCTGCCACCGCTCCTCGGGCCGCTTCGCCCGGTACTCGAAGGCGACACCGCGCACGATCAGGCAGAGCAGGATGATCAGCAACGGCAGGTAGAACCCGGAGAACAGCGTCGCGTACCACTCGGGGAAGGCGGCGAACGTCGCGCCGCCCGCGGTGAGCAGCCACACCTCGTTGCCGTCCCAGACGGGCCCGATCGTGTTGATCAGGACCCGCCGTTCCTTGCGGTCACGGGCCAGCAGCTTGGTGAGGACACCGATCCCGAAGTCGAATCCCTCCAGGAAGAAGTAGCCGATCCAGAGGACGGCGATGAGTACGAACCAGACGTCGTGGAGTTCCATCTCTCAGCTCCTCTGCTCTCAGTAGGAGAAGGCCATCGGCCGGTCGGCGTCGTGGTCGTCGCCGCCGATCTTGGTGGGCGGGTTGAGGTCGGACTCCGTGAGTTCCGGCGGTCCGGCCTTGATGTACTTCACGAGCAGCTTGACCTCGATCACGGCGAGCACCGCGTAGAGCAGGGTGAAGAGGATCATCGAGGTGAGTACCTCACCCTGCGAGACGCCGGGGGAGACCGCGTTGCGCGTCTGCAGCACCCCGTAGACGACCCAGGGCTGGCGGCCCGTCTCCGTGAAGATCCAGCCCCAGGAGTTGGCGATCAGCGGGAAGAGGAGCGTCCACAGGGCGACGATCCAGTAGAGCCTGGTGAACTTCGGGCTCAGCGCCTTGTTCTTGAAGAGGACCAGGTGCGGCACTTCGTCCTCACCGGTCCGCAGCCCCGGAGGCAGCATGAACTTCTTCCGCGTCAGCCACAGTCCGAGCAGGCCGAGGCCGAAGGACGCCATGCCGAAGCCGATCATCCAGCGGAAGCTCCAGAAAGCGACCGGGATGTTGGGCCGGTAGTCGCCGGGGCCGAACTTTTCCTGCTCGGCCTTGTTGATGTCGTTGATGCCGGGGACGTACGAATTGAAGTTGTCGTCCGCGAGGAAGGACAGTAGCCCCGGGATCGAGATCTCCACGGTGTTGTGGCCCTTGGCCACGTCTCCGACCGCGAAGATCGAGAAGGGTGCCGAGTGCTGCCCTTCCCACAGCGCCTCGGCCGCGGCCATCTTCATCGGCTGCTGCTTAAACATGACCTTGCCGAGTCTGTCACCGCTGACAGCTGTGAGCAGACCGGCGATCACGACGGTGACCAGTCCGAGCCGGAGCGAGGTGCGCATCACCGGGATGTGCTTCTTGCGCGCCAGGTGGAAGGCGGCGATGCCGACCATGAACGCGCCGCCCACCAGGAAGGCCGCCGTGATGGTGTGGAAGAACTGGGCGAGAGCGGTGTTCTGGGTGAGCACATGCCAGAAGTCGGTGAGCTCGGCCCGGCCGCGTTCCTTGTTGATCCGGTAGCCGACCGGGTGCTGCATCCAGGAGTTGGCCGCGAGGATGAAGTACGCGGAGAGGATGGTTCCGATGGAGACCATCCAGATGCAGGCGAGGTGGATCTTCTTCGGCAGCTTGTCCCAGCCGAAGATCCACAGCCCGATGAAGGTGGATTCGAAGAAGAAGGCGATCAGCGCCTCGAAGGCGAGCGGAGCGCCGAAGATGTCGCCCACGAACCGTGAGTAGTCGGACCAGTTCATGCCGAACTGGAACTCCTGGACGATGCCGGTGACGACGCCCATGGCGATGTTGATCAGGAAGAGCTTGCCCCAGAACTTGGTGGCCCTGAGGTACTTCTGGTTGTCCGTCCGCACCCAGGCGGTCTGCAGGCAGGCGGTGAGCGCAGCGAGCGAGATCGTCAGAGGAACGAAAAGGAAGTGGTAGACGGTGGTGATACCGAATTGCCATCGCGCGAGGGTCTCGGGCGCCAGAGCCAGCTCCACGTCGTCTCTCCTTACGTCGCTGTAGCCGCAGCGGCAGTTTGCCCTGTTAATCCGACCGATCGCTGGAGGAACAGGACACGCTTGTGAACGCGTTCACATTCACAAGCATTATGGCGCACAGGCTTTCGGGATGTTCGAGGGGGGTCCCCTATCGGGACGCTCCACGCGAAGGCCCCGCACCTCCGAGAAACGAGAGGTACGGAGCCTTCCGGTACACCTGGGCCAAACGCGCCGCGCTACAGCTCCTTGCGGTATGCCTCAGCCACCCTCAGGAACACGTCGTTCGCCTCGTCCTCACCGATCGAGACCCGCACGCCCTCGCCCGCGAACGGCCTGACCACGACGCCGGCCCGCTCGCAGAACCCGGCGAAGTCGACCGCACGGTCACCCAGCCGCAGCCAGACGAAATTGGCCTGGGACTCCGGAACGGTCCAGCCCTGGTCCACGAGAGCCTTGTGCACCCGGACGCGCTCGCAGACCAGGGAGCCGACCCGGCCGAGGAGTTCGTCCTCGGCGCGCAGCGAGGCGACCGCCGCGTCCTGCGCCAGCTGGCTGACCCCGAACGGCACCGCCGTCTTGCGCAGCGCGGCCGCCACCGGCTCGTGGGCCACCGCGAACCCGACCCGCAGACCGGCCAGACCGTAGGCCTTGGAGAACGTCCGCAACACCGCCACATTGGGCCGGTCCCGGTAGATCTCGATGCCGTCCGGCACGTCGATGTCGCGGATGAACTCCTTGTACGCCTCGTCCAGCACTACAAGAACATCGCCCGGCACCCGGTCCAGGAACCGCTCCAGCTCGGCCCTGCGCACCACGGTCCCGGTCGGGTTGTTCGGGTTGCAGACGAAGATCATCCGCGTGCGGTCCGTGATCGCGTCCGCCATCGCGTCGAGGTCGTGCACCTCGCCGTCGGTGAGCGGAACCTTCACCGAGGTCGCTCCGCTGACCTGGGTGATGATCGGGTACGCCTCGAAGGAGCGCCATGCGTAGATGACCTCGTCGCCCGGGCCCGAGGTGGCCTGGAGCAGCTGCTGCGCCACCCCGACGGAACCGGTGCCGGTGGCGAGATGCGAGACGGGCACACCGAACCGGTCGGCCAGCTCGTTCATCAGACCGGTGCACGCCATGTCCGGGTAGCGGTTGAAGTTCGCGGCCGCCGCCAGGGCGGACTCCATCACCCCGGGCAGCGGCGGATACGGGTTCTCGTTGGAGGACAGCTTGAACGCGACCGGTCCGCCGGCTGCCGCCGGCCTGCCCGGCACATAGGCAGGGACGCCGTCCAGCTCGGCGCGCAGCTTGGGGCTCGTCTCGCTCACCGCAGGTCCTCCTCGACCGTCGCACACATCAATACTGCTTACCTTATGAGGATTGCGCGCCGCTGCGAATGGCAGAGCGGAGGAAACGTCCGGTGGGCCCAGGAATGGGGGGAGCGTTCCTCGTACCTGCGCGCGCCGGTGGCTCACTCCGTGGCGCGCATCCCTCGAAGAGGTGAGTTGAGACCTCTTCGAAACATCGACCGTTCAGTAGGCCCATCCTCCTCAGCCCATGAAACACTACAGCCCACCCCGCCAACACCCTTGTTTTGCAAGGCATTTATGGCCAATTGACCATGCAGAAACGTGCCTGTCGACGTGCAAATATGCGACCGGGCCAACCGTCCGCGCGAGCCCTACTATCGGCTCGCCATGACAGCAGCAGGGAAGCACCAGGTGAGCCGGACGGAGACCCCCCGGCGCGGCGGTCGGCAGGGACGAGCGGGAATCCGGGATGTGGCCGCCGCCGCCGGGGTCTCCATTACGACCGTCTCCGACGCGCTCAACGGCAAGGGCAGGCTCCCGGACGCCACCCGCCACCATGTCCGCGAGGTCGCCGAGCGCCTGGGCTACCGCCCGTCCGCCGCGGCCCGAACCCTCCGTACCGGCAAGTCCGGCCTCATCGGCCTGACCGTGACGACGTACGGGGATGAACCTTTCACCTTCACCGAATTCGCCTACTTCGCCGAGATGGCCAGGGCGGCCACCTCCGCCGCGCTCGCCCGCGGGTACGCCCTCGTCGTCCTCCCCGCCACCTCACGCCATGACGTCTGGTCGAACGTCGCTCTCGACGGCACTGTCGTCATCGACCCCTCCGACCAGGACCCGGTCGTCACCGAACTCGTCCGGCAGGGGCTGCCCGTCGTCTCCGACGGCCGCCCGGCCGGGACCCTCCCGGTCACCGCCTGGGTCGACAACGACCACCGGGCCGCCGTGCTCGACCTCCTCGACCATCTCGCCGCCGCCGGGGCCCGCCGCATCGGCCTGCTCACCGGCACCACCACCGACACGTACACCCGCCTCTCCACCACCGCGTACCTCCACTGGTGCGAGCGCGTGGGCCAGGACCCGGTGTACGAGTCCTATCCCGCCCACGACCCGTGCGCGGGGGCGGTCGCCGCCGACCGTCTGCTCGCCCGCCCGGACCGGCCCGACGCCGTCTACGGGCTCTTCGATCCCAATGGCACCGATCTGCTGGCGGCCGCCCGCCGGTACGGTCTGCGGGTCCCCGAGGACCTCCTGCTCGTCTGCTGCAGCGAGTCCACCGTGTACGCGACGACCGAGCCGCCCATCACCACGCTCTCGCTCAAACCGCGCCGGATCGGTACGGCGGTCGTCCAGCTCCTCATCGACGCCATCGAAGGGGTCGACCAGGACGGCCCGGTGGAACAGGTCATACCGACAGAACTCATCGTGCGGACGTCCTCGCAACGCCGTCCGCCCCGCACCACGGTCAGCGCCCCAAGGTCCCCCTCCGGGGACTGATCAGCGCAATTAGGACAAATCAAGCGGTGAACCTCGCGTGCGCCCGGATTCACCACCCCTGTTGCGTCACACAGCACGATCCGCATTCCTATGATGGGCGCACGACACCGCGGACCACCCCGACCAGCAGGGCCCGTCAGGTGTACGGCGGCGCGACGGTGGTGGAGGGGTCGATGACACAGGGGGCCGGTCAGGAACCCGTGGTGCGGACGGCGACGTTGCGTGACTTCCGCGTGCCGCCCTATGCGCAGACTCCGGTGCCACCCACGGCGCCGCATCCGGGCAGTGCCGTTCCGGCGGACGAGCCGGAGGGCTACACGCCCACCGCGCGCGATCTTCCCGTGATCAACCGTGACACCGTCCAGGTGCAGACCGTCCCCGACCCTCGGCCCGCGCAGGACCCGGGGCTCGGACCGCTGTACGTCGTCGGCGACGTCCACGGCTATCTGGACGAGCTCCACGCCGCCCTGGCCGAACAGGGGCTCATCGACGCGGGGGGACAGTGGGCCGCGGGCAACGCCCGGCTCTGGTTCCTCGGCGACTTCACCGACCGCGGTCCGGACGGCGTCGGCGTCATCGAACTCGTCATGCGCCTGTCCGCCGAAGCCGCGGCCGCGGGCGGCTACTGCAAGGCCCTGATGGGCAACCACGAACTGCTGCTCATCGGCGCCAAGCGGTTCGGCGACACACCGGTGAACTCCGGGGCCGGCACCGCGACGTTCCAGGCCGCCTGGCTGCTCAACGGCGGCCAGAAGAACGACATGGAGCGGCTCCAGGACCACCACCTCCAGTGGATGTCCCGGCTCGACGCGGTCGTCGAGGAGGACGGGCATCTGCTGATGCACTCCGACACGACGGCGTACCTCGATTACGGCTCCACCATCGAGGACGTCAATGACACCGTGCACGCCATTCTCACGCGTAACGACGCCGACGAGTGCTGGGACCTCTTCCGCAAGCTCACCAAGCGGTTCGCCTTCCGCGACGAGGCGGGTCCGCAGGCGGTCCAGGAGCTGATGGCGGCCTACGGCGGACAGCGCATCGTCCATGGTCACAGCCCCATTCCGTATCTTCTCGGCGAGGTCGGCTCGGAGGACGGCGAGGACAGCGCCGGGCCCGTGGTGGAGGGCCCGCACGTATACGCGGACGGGCTCGCGATCGCCATGGACGGCGGCGTGACCATGGCCGGAAAGCTACTGGTCGTCCAGCTGCCGTTGCATGACTGACGGTCTTCGGGGAAGACGCATCAACGACCTGACCACGCCGACCACTGGGCCTATTTACGGAAACTCCCTGTCACCCCGTGCCGTGGGCGCTCTACCATCGGCGTATCAGTAGCAGGCTCTCCTCCGTTTCCGCCCAACTGCCCGGCCAGTGCGGGTAGTCAGGCCCAACGGAGCATCGGGGGATGCACATGAACAGCGCTCCGCACCTGCTGGCCGAGGACCGACCCGAGTACGAGCGGATCCTCGGCGACGCGCTGCGTCACGCTCACGAACGACCGGATCTCGCCGGAGTCGGCGAACGGCTCAACGCGGAACAGCTGCGCACCATGGCGCTGAACGCCACGGCACTGATCACCACGGCGGCGGCCACCGAGTACGACCACTATGTGAAGGCCCGCAAAGAACTACGCGGACCGGCCGCCGACTCCGCCCAGGGTTCTGGCCTCGGCTCCGACGCGGACGATCCGGACCGGCCGGGCGCCGGGATAGGGGCGGTCGTCACGGTCCTGGCGCCGATGCTCGCGGGCACCTCCGCACTGATCTTCCTGCTGGTCGGCTATCTGCTGAAGATGCTCAGCCGGCCCCCCTCGTTCGCCGACACCATGGTCGCCGCCGGGTGGTTCTTCGCGGCGGTGACGGCGGCCGCGATACTGGCCGCCGCCGTCGGACTGCTCATCACGGCGCTGCGCAACGGATCGACCGCGCTGCCCGCCGAGGATGCCGAGGACGAGCTGCCGGAGGAGGTGGCGCGCGCAAGGGAGGCCTGGCGTCATGCGCTGCTGGAGCGCGGCATCCTGCCGTTCCTGCGCGATGCACTCGCCGATCCCACCGCAGGCGCCGCGTCGCGCACACCGCACCCGTCGGCCCACCGCATCCCGAAGATCGGCTACAGCAGACCGGACTTCACGGGGCCGGACGAGGGGCCGGCGGCGGGCCCCCGCCCGTCCTTCACGAGTCCGGACTTCACCAGCCCGGACTTCGGCGGCCCGGAACACGAACCGGACTGACCGGCCGCCACGGCCCGGCCTGCCTCGTGAGTGGTGGGGAATCACCAGCCGCGGGGCACCCGGCGGGTGGCCGGTGGAGCGGCCCGAGGCTCCCCCGGCGGTTTCCGGGGGAGCCTCGGGCCGCTCCGGTACGGCTACTCAGTCGGTGAGCGGGAGGTACACCCGGTTGCCGGCGGCCGCGAACTCTGCCGACTTCTTCATCATGCCCTCGGCGATCTCGGCCTCGGTCGCCGCGGGCTCGTCGCCGCCGAACTGCTCCGAGATGCTTCGGCTGATCTTCATCGAGCAGAACTTCGGGCCGCACATCGAGCAGAAGTGGGCCGTCTTCGCCGGTTCGGCCGGCAGTGTCTCGTCGTGGAACTCCCGCGCCGTGTCCGGGTCGAGTGCCAGGTTGAACTGGTCCTCCCAGCGGAACTCGAACCGCGCGTCCGACAGTGCGTCGTCCCAGTCCTGCGCCCCTGGGTGCCCCTTGGCGAGGTCCGCGGCGTGGGCCGCGATCTTGTAGGTGATGACGCCCGTCTTCACGTCGTCCCGGTTGGGCAGGCCCAGGTGTTCCTTGGGCGTGACGTAACAGAGCATCGCCGTCCCCCACCAGGCGATCATCGCCGCGCCGATGCCCGAGGTGATGTGGTCGTACGCCGGGGCGATATCGGTGGTCAGCGGGCCGAGCGTGTAGAACGGCGCCTCCTCGCAGATCTCCTGCTGGAGGTCGATGTTCTCCTTGATCTTGTGCATCGGGACATGGCCCGGGCCCTCGATCATGGTCTGGACGCCGAACCGCTTGGCGACCGAGTTGAGCTCGCCCAGCGTGCGCAGTTCGGCGAACTGCGCCTCGTCGTTGGCATCGGCGATCGAACCGGGGCGCAGTCCGTCGCCCAGCGAGTACGTCACGTCGTACGTCGCGAGGATCTCGCAGAGCTCCTCGAAGTTCTCGTACAGGAACGATTCCTTGTGGTGCGCCAGGCACCACGCGGCCATGATCGACCCGCCGCGGGAGACGATCCCGGTCTTGCGCCGGGCGGTGAGCGGGACATACGGCAGCCGCACGCCGGCGTGCACCGTCATGTAGTCGACGCCCTGCTCGGCCTGCTCGATCACAGTGTCCTTGTAGATCTCCCAGGTCAGCTCCTCCGCCCTGCCGTCGACCTTTTCGAGGGCCTGGTAGAGGGGCACGGTGCCGATCGGCACGGGGGAGTTGCGCAGTACCCACTCGCGGGTGGTGTGAATGTTGCGGCCGGTGGAGAGATCCATGACCGTGTCGGCACCCCACCGCGTCGCCCAGGTCATCTTCTCGACCTCCTCCTCGATGGAGGAAGTGACCGCGGAGTTGCCGATGTTGGCGTTGACCTTCACCAGGAACCGCTTGCCGATGATCATCGGCTCGGTCTCCGGGTGGTTGACGTTGGCCGGCAGGACCGCCCGGCCGGCCGCGATCTCCTCGCGTACGACCTCGGGTTCGACGTTCTCCCGGATCGCCACGTACTCCATCTCCGGGGTGATCTCGCCCCGGCGGGCGTACGTGAGCTGGGTGACGGGCTGCCCGTCGCGGCTGCGGCGCGGCCGACGAGGACGGCCGGGGAAGACGGCGTCGAGGTTACGCAGTCCGCCGCGCGGCGACGTGTGCCCCAGCCCGTCGTCCTCGGGGCGGACGGGGCGGCCCACGTACTCCTCGGTGTCGCCGCGGGCGGTGATCCAGTTCTCCCGCAGGGGTGCGAGACCGCGCCGTACGTCGGTTTCGGTGGCGGGATCGGTGTACGGCCCCGATGTGTCGTACAGCGTCACGTGCTTGCCGTTGGTGAGGTGCACCTTTCGGACCGGCACCTGGAGGTCCGGGCGCGAGCCCTGGACGTATCCCTTGTGCCAGCCGATGGACGTGCCGGCCTCGTCGCTCTGGTTCGAGGCAGGCGTGCGTGCGTCCGATGTGGTCATGAGACCTACTCCCTACGCCGGCATTACCCGGTAACAGGTTCGGCGGTCGGCGCAGCCTGTCCCGTACGGATGTACGGATATCAGCGCCCTCTCAGCCCGGTGCTCCGAGCTCCCGCGTGTGCAAAGGTGCCACCACGCTAGCGCCTGTTCCGGCGTGCTGGACAGAGGGCCTGTTCCTTCTTGCGATGATCGCCCGGTGACGTCCCTTCAGAGCGCCCCCGGATCGCAGGACCATCAGCACGGGCATTCGCACAGCCACGGCCCTGCTGCGCCGGTCTCCACGCATCTGCGCAAGATCATCGCGGCCGTGCTGATCCCGTTCGCCACCGCGGTCGTTGTCGGCCTGCTGGTTCTCTGGCCGGGCGGTGCGCCCGCGCACGAGCGCACCGGTGTCGGTTTCGACCAGCAGACCCAGCAGGGCAAGGTGGTGAACGTCGACAAGGTCGACTGCAAGGACGTGAATGCCGCGCAGACGCCGGTCACGGGCGGCACCACAACGCCATCGGGGGACGCGGGCGCCGGTCAGGAACCGGGGCTGTGCGAGAAGGCCACGGTCGAGGTGACGACCGGACACGACAAGGGGCGCACGTTCGTCGAGATCGTTCACCCCGACGCCCCTCGGCAGTTGCGCGAGGGCCAGGGCGTGGTCGTGGCGTACGCCCCCGACGCGCCCCATGACCTGCAGTACTCCGTGACGGATGTGAACCGGAAGTTCCCGATGGCGCTGCTGGCCGGGATCTTCGCTCTCGCAGTGGTCGTCGTCGGCAGAATGCGCGGGTTGATGGCGCTGGTCGCGCTCGCGGTGTCGTTCGCCGTACTGACCCTGTTCATCCTCCCCGCGATCCTTCAGGGGTCGAATCCGCTGCTCGTCGCGGTCGTCGGGGCCAGCGCGATCATGCTCATCGCGCTCTACATGTGCCATGGCCTGACCGCACGTACCTCGGTCGCGGTCATCGGCACCCTGATCTCACTGCTGCTGATCGGGCTGCTCGGTTCGCTCTTCATCGGCTGGGCGAGCCTGACGGGGAACACCGACGACAACACCGGTCTGATCCACGGCCTCTACCCTCACATCGACATGAGCGGCCTGCTGCTGGCCGGCGTCATCATCGGTTCGCTCGGTGTGCTCGACGACGTGACGGTCACCCAGACGTCGGCGGTCTGGGAGCTGCACCAGGCGGACCCGACCATGGGTGTGCGAAAGCTGTACCGGGCAGGGATCAGGATCGGTCGCGACCACATCGCCTCGGTGGTCAATACGCTGGTGCTCGCCTACGCAGGCGCCGCGCTTCCCCTGCTGCTGCTGTTCTCGATCGCGCAGAGCAGCGTGGGGACGGTGGCCAACAGCGAGCTCGTGGCGGAGGAGATCGTCCGGACGCTGGTCGGCTCGATCGGTCTGGTCGCCTCGGTGCCGGTGACGACGGCGCTCGCGGCACTGGTCGTCTCCGCGGACCGCACAGGGCTCGGCGCGGAAGCAGGAGCTTCGGCACCCGTACGGGGTGGGAGGGGCCGGCGTCGCAGGGCGAGGCATTGAGCACCTCGACGCAGAGCACATATCACCCGTTCGGCAGATAGAGCGTTCGATCGGCCAGTAGGCCGTCCGCGCAGTTCTTCCTCAGCCGGCGTTCTGTTCCTTGGCCAAGATCCGGCCCAGCGCCTCTTCCAGGCTGCCCTCGAAGTCACTCAGCGTGCACTCCTGCCCGAGGGGTACGAGCTTGTCCGTGCGGTCGAGAAACGCGACGAGTGGCGCTGTACCGGCCCTGAACAGGGCGCGATCCGTCCCGACCTGCAGCCGGATGTGTACGTCGGAGAGTCCCTCGGGCTCCGTGGGGCTGATGTGCACATCGCCGTCGCCGCTGGGGCTGTTGAGGCCGTCCAGCAGCAGCTCACGGCCGAAAGCCCAGGTGACGGGGGCGTCGCCGGGCAGGTGGAAGGTCATCCGGATCGCGTACGGATCGCACACCTCGTACCGGAGTTCCACCGGGATACGGAATGAGAGCTCCTCGGAAACGAGAAAGCTCATCATGACCTCAGCTTGAACCGACTCGCGCATCGTCCAACCCCGCAGTAGTTGAATCTGGCCAGGAATGATCCCCCATGGCCCTATTGACGCCATCGTGGTGCACGCGATAGCAGATCACAAGGAGTGATTTTTCAGATACTGATAGAGAACACGAACGAACGCAAGAGGGTTGCCACTTCATTGCGTAGTCGTTCGACTGCGGGGAGCAATCGATCTTCTTGGTCGAGAGGCATGGAAATCGCCATGGCGGCTGCAGTGAATCCGGCCGTGATCGGGATGGCCGCGCAGACCGTCCCCAGGGCGTACTCCTGTCGTTCGATGACAGGTTCCATCCGCTCCAACGACCTCAAACGCTCAAGAAGCGCCGGTCGGTCCCGCACCGAATAGCGGGTGAGAGGCCGCACGGGGTGGCGGTCCAGATGGTCCTCACGGGCCTTCTCGTCGAGCCGGCTGAGCAGACACTGACCGAGCGCATGGGCATGCCCGGTCTCCCGGAACGAGGCCCGCTCGTCCACCGCGGGTGCCGCGGGGGTGTCGGCGACCGCGATGAGTTCGATCTCACCTTCGCGGTAGACGGCGCAGTAGACCGGCGCACCGATGATGTCGCGCCAGCGGGCCAGCGACTGGGTCATTCTGCTGCGACGATTCTGCAGACAGCCGTCGTCGACGAGCCTCTCTGCGGCAGTACCGAAGAGGAAAACACCGTTCGCGCGGCGCAGGTAGCCCTCATGGGTGAGGGTGCGCAGCAGGTGATAGGCGGTAGGAAGAGGAAGTCCCGCTTCCCGTGCGAGCTGCTTCGCGGGCGCCCCGTCCCGATGGGCGCCCACAGCCTCCAACAGCCTCAACGCCCGCTGAACCGAACCGATCAACGTCGGAACAGCGGTGCTCGATGCCGTGGTCAAAAGTCACCCCCAGGCATGGCGACGGGCGGTCGGCCCGTCCGTGGGGGCCGCCCCCACGGTCCTGCCGCAAACCTGAGGTCCGGAGACCGGGCGTATGCACAAACCACTGGGCACAGCGGTGACGGACAGTTAATTCCCAGGCGGCGGCAGCGGACTGCCACTGTATAGGCCGTGTAAGCAGGGGGCCTCGTTTCGTCCTGCGCTTAGCTCAGCTGGGCTAATTGCCCGACTGGTGACCGCCCGCCCCTACCAGTCGCCGCGCGAGGACGAGGAGGACATGAACTTCCGTACGACGAAAACGAGGCCACCGACCAGGATGACGAACACCAGGACCTTGAAGAGCAGACCGATCACGAACCCGATCACGCTGGCGATCAGACCGCCGAACACCACGATCGCGATGACGGGCACTGCGACCCACTTCACCCACCAGGGCATCCCCGCGAATATCTCCCGCACAGCCATCGTCCCTACCTCATTCCTGTGAGTACCTGACTCGATGCTAGAGGCGCGGGGGTCGCCGGCGGGGGCTCCGGAGCCCTTGATCTCCCCTGATCGAACCCCGAGGGATCCCTGAGAGCCAGGCTCAGCTCTCGGGCGGAGAGAAGACCACCATGACTCGCAGATCCTCGGTGATGTGGTGGAACTTGTGGGCCACCCCGGCCGGTACGTACACCACGCTTCCCCTGCCCACCTGCGTGGTCTCCATGCCCACGGTGATCGAGGCACGACCGCTGACGACGAAGTAGACCTCGTCCTGCTGGTGCGGCTGCTGCGGGTCGAGTTCGCCGGCGTCCAGCGCGTACAGGCCGACGGACATGTTCCGCTCCCGCAGGAACTGCAGATACGCGCCGTCGTTGGCGGCACGTTCCGCCTCCAGTTCGTCCAGCCTGAATGCCTTCATGGCCCGTCCGCTCCTTGCTTCTGTTCAACCGGTGTCCGCCACCGATCATGTCTGCCACGATCAGACACATGAAGAATTTTGTAGTCAAGACGATCGCCAACGCGGGTGCGCTGGCCGTGGCCATCTGGCTGCTGGACGGCATCACGCTGTCGGGCGGCAGCACCGGTCGCAAGGTGCTCACCCTGATCCTGGTCGCCCTGCTCTTCGGGCTGGTGAACTTCGTGGTCAAGCCGATCGTGAAGGTGCTCACCCTGCCGCTGTTCATCCTCACACTGGGGCTGATCACCCTCGTGGTGAACGCGCTGATGCTGATGCTGACCTCCTGGCTGGCGGGCCAGTTCCATCTCAGCTTCCATGTCGACGGCTTCTGGACCGCCGTGCTCGGCGGTCTCATCATCTCGATCGTGTCCTGGGCACTGAACGTGGTCCTGCCCGACGAGGACTGATCCGACGCCGCACAGACCAGAGAGAACAGAGAGAACGACATGAGCACCATGGGCGACGGCACCCGGGCGGTACGGGCAGGCCTTCCCGAACCCGAGCAGTACGAACCCACCCTGCCCGGTCCGGTCTTCGCCGCGCACTTCCATCTCTCCGGCGAGCCGACCGGTCCGTACACCTACGGACGGGAAACCAACCCGACCTGGACCCATCTGGAACGGGCCATCGGCGAGCTCGAAGCGCCGGGAGAGGCCGTCGAGACCACGGTGTTCGCCTCCGGAATGGCGGCGATATCGGCGGTGCTGCTGTCGCAGGCGCGTACCGGTGACACCGTCGTCCTGCCCGACGACGGCTATCAGGCGCTGCCTCTGGTGCGTGAGCAGCTGGAGGCGTACGGGGTCGAGGTGCGGACCGCGCCGACCGGGGGCGACGGACAGCTTGCGGTCCTGGAAGGGGCCCGGCTGCTGTGGATCGAGACGCCGTCCAATCCGGCACTCGACGTCTGCGACCTGCGGCGGGTCATCGACGCCGCGCACGCGGCCGGCGCTCTGGTGGCCGTGGACAACACGCTCGCCACTCCGCTCGGCCAGCGCCCTCTGGAATGGGGCGCCGACTTCTCCGTGGCCAGTGACACCAAGGGCATGACCGGGCACGGCGACATCCTGCTCGGCCATGTGACGTGCCGGGATCCGGAGCTGGCGGCGGGTGTACGGCGTTGGCGCAAGGTGGTCGGGGCGATCCCCGGCCCGATGGAGGCCTGGCTCGCGCACCGTTCGCTGGCCACGCTGGAGCTGCGCATCGACCGGCAGTGCGCGACCGCGCTGACTCTCGCAGAGGCGCTGGGCAGACGGCAGGAGGTGACCGGGCTGCGGTATCCCGGGCTGCCCACCGACCCCTCGTACCCGGTCGCCGCGCGGCAGATGCGGCGCTTCGGCTCCGTGGTGTCGTTCGTGCTGCCCGACCGCGAGATCGCGGAGCGCTTCCTTGCCGGGCTGCGGCTGGTCGACGACGCCACCAGCTTCGGCGGCGTGCGCTCCACCGCCGAACGGCGGGCGCGCTGGGGCGGCGATGCCGTGCCGGAGGGCTTCATCCGATTCTCGGTCGGGGCCGAGGACGCGGACGACCTGATCGCCGACGTGGAGCGGGCCCTGGACGAGGCGATGAGCTAGGGGCCAGGGCAGGACAGAGGAGAACCAGCGGTACGGACGGCCCGAGCCTCCCCCCTCGCGGCTCGGACCGTCCCGGTTCCACGCGCGAAGAACCGTCTGGACAAGGTTAATTGACTCTGCGTCAGAGTCCAATCACAGTAGCGACAGCGACCTATCGACATATTTATGATTGTTCGCGTCGGACACCTCGAAAGGGCGGGAGGGAACCGGACATGGACCTGGCCCTGCTGCGTACGTTCGTCACGGTGCACCGGGCCGGTTCCTTCACCCGGGCCGCCGCGCTGCTCGGTCTCTCCCAGCCCGCGGTCACCTCGCAGATACGCACGCTGGAACGGCAGCTGGGCCGTCCGCTCTTCCTGCGCAGGGCCCGCGGCGTCACCCCGACCACCGTGGGCGACGAGCTCGCGCACCGGGCGGCTCCCCATCTGGACGCACTGGTCGAGATCGCCGAGACGGGGCTCGACGAGGAGTCGGCCGTACGGACGCTGCATCTGGCCGGTCCGCCGGAATTCACCTCGTTGCGGGCCCTGCCCGCGCTCACCCCCCTCATCTCCCAGGGCCTTGCCCTGCGCAGCACGTTCCTCGCCAATTCCGAGGAGGCGCTGGAGGGGCTCGCCGCCGGACATCATGATCTGGCCATTGCGACGGCCCGGCCGCGCGGTGGTCTGCTCACCGCGACTCCGCTCTGCGACGAAGAGCAGGTGCTGGTCGCCGCCCCGCGCTGGGCGGCACGCCTCGGACCCGGAGCCCTGCGGCACAAGGGTCCCGTGGCGCTTCAGCAACTGCCGGTGGTGGAGGTGCATGAGAGCCTTCCGCTCGTCTCCCGCTACTGGGCCGCTGTCTTCGACGGGCGGCCGGCCGCAGCGGGCACCGTCATCGCGCCGGATCTGCGCGCGGTCCTGGAGTGCACCGCGGCGGGCGCCGGACTCGCTGTACTACCGCGCTATCTGTGCGAGGGGGCACTGGAGCGCGGCGAGGTGGTGGCCCTCCTGGACCCGCCCGTGCCGCCGCTGCGCACCTACTTCCTGGCCGCGCGGACCGGCACACTCGCGCTGTCGCATATCGCGCGGGCACACGAGTGGCTGGTGCGTGCTGCCGTCGATTGGTGACCCGACGGCAGGGCGGGTGTTTCAGAAAGGGTTCTGTGGGCCACTCTCTTGCCATGACCGAACGTCCTGTGGTCAAGCGCACCGCACGCGCCATCCTGCTCGACGGCAACGACCTCATCCTCATCAAGCGCACCAAGCCGGGGGTGGATCCGTACTGGCTCACGCCGGGCGGCGGGGTCGAGCCCGAGGACGCAACCGTCGTCGACGCACTCCACCGCGAGGTGGACGAAGAGCTCGGCGCCAAGATCACCGATGTGGTCCCCTGCTTCGTCGACACCGTGGAACACATCGAGGGCGGTGGGGTGAAGGGTGTCAAGGTCCAGCACTTCTTCGTCTGCCGGCTGGACTCGATGGACCTGTCCCGGCGGCACGGCCCCGAGATCGACGATCCGTGCGGCGAGTACGACGTCGTACGGGTGCCGTTCAGCCGGATCGGGATCGCCGCCGTCCATCTCGTGCCGCTGTCGCTGCGGCACTACCTGGACGGCAACATCGAGGGCGTCCGGGCGATGCACGCGCCGGACCTGGGCTGATCCCGGGCCTGGAGGCCCCATGCCGACGGGATGGGCCGTCGTGGTCAGCCCGGACCCAGGGGCGCCAGTTCCTCGACGGAGTCATGCCGGATGCGCTCAGGCGGCATACCGGTCCCTCTGAGGACGTCCACGACGCTGCGGATCATCCCCGGCGGCCCCGCAAGATAGGCCTCGTACTCGGGCCATGGACCGCTCTCGCGCACCGCGTCGGGCAGCAGGCCTTTCAGCGCGCTCCCCGTACCGCTGGAGACCACAGGCCGCACGGCGAGCCAGGGAAAGGTCTTCTGGAGCCGCAGCATCGTGTCGATGTCGTACAGGTCGCGGTCGCTGCGTGCGCCGTAGAAGACCTCCACCGGGCGCCGGTCGCCGTGCTCCGCGACATCCTCGACGAGTGCCTTGATGGGCGCGATACCCGTGCCGCCGCCCAGGCAGAGCAGACCGTTGTGGGTGGTGTGGTCGACGGTCATCGAGCCGGTGGGCGGGCCGAGACGCACCACGTCGCCGGCGCGGGCCCGGCGCACCAGAGCGTTGGAGACCCAGCCCGCCGGGACCGCCTTGATATGGAAGGTGAGCAGACCGTCGGGCCGAGGGGCCGAGGCGAAGGAGTAGTGCCGCCAGATCCGTGGCCACCAAGGGGTTTCCAGGGCGGCGTACTGGCCCGCGAGGAAGGGATACGCCTGGTCGGGACGGACGGTGAGGACCGCTGTGTCGGGCGTTCTGAGGTCGTGGGAGACAACCTCCGCCGGCCACCAGGCGGGAGCCCGTTCCTCGTCCTCGGCAGCCGCGTCGATCATGATCTGCGAAATCGCCGTGTAGGCACGGATCCAGGCCGCTTCGGTCTCCCCGTCCCATGAGGTGGCGTAGCGGCTCAGTGCGCCGAGGAGAGCCTCGCCGAATGCGGGATAGTGCGCGGGCAGAGCGCCGTATTTACGGTGCCCGCGGGCCAGCCCGCCAAGGTACTCGGTCAGCGCATCGGGGTCGTCCATCCGGTCGGCAGCCGTGAGGATCGCCCGGAGGAGACGGTCGCGCTGGGTGTCCATCGCGACCGGAAACATGGCCCGCAGATCGGGGTGGCGCACGAAGAGCAGGGTGTAAAAGTACGAGGTGGCCTGGTCCGCGACAGGACTGAGTTCTGCCAGAGTGCGGCGGATCAGGGTCGCGTCGGGAGATCTCAGAGTTCCGTCGCCGGTCGACATGGTGGCCGGAGCGTCCATAACTGTGCCTCGCCTCGAGCATCTTCTGGTCGCATGAGCGTGCCGACACCGCACGCACCGCCTGCGGTCCCTTGCCCCAGCATGCCTGCGACACCTGCAGGTCGGACAAATAGCGGGAAGTCCGGGTATCCGAACCCGTTCTCCCGTTACGCTCTTTTGCCCCATGGCCAGTCCGGGAACCCAAGGACAATTCGGGCAACGCGCATCAGCGCCGGATCACCTCCGACCGTCGCTCAGCTGCGTGTTTCACGTGAAACTGCGCACGCGTGCAGCGCGCTGCCGAGCCCTCACCGCAGGCTCGGCTCTCTGGCCGCGCGGGCACTGTCGGCACGGTCGGCGCATATGTGTCTCGACCGGATCCGGTAAAGCGGTGGACGAGCGATCACTGCGTCGGACAGCCTGGCCCTCATGCCCAGCCCACTGCCCCACCCGCGCACCGATACGCCCATCCGGCGCCTCACCCGGGGAGACCTGGTCGCCTGCGCCGACCTCTGCGAGGACCGCGGCTGGCCGCGTGACGAGCGCCGCTGGGCCCTGCTCCTCTCCGCAGGGACGGGCTACGGCATCGATGATCCCGAGGGCAAAGGCCTGATGGCCGCCTGTGTGATGACCTCATACGGCGAGGGCCTCGCTGCCATCGGCATGCTCCTCGTCGCCGAGCGGTACGCGCGCCAGGGGATCGCCCGGCGCCTGATGCACCAGGTGATCGAAACGGCGGGGGAGACGTCACTCAGCCTGTACGCGACGTCGGCCGGGCGGCCGCTGTACGAAGAGCTCGGTTTCGAAGGGGTGGGCCGGGCCGAGCGGATCAGTGGTCACTTCCGGCCGACCGGCGCGTCGGGTGACGGCACTCCCGCAGCGTCCACCGTGACCGTCCGTCCGGCGACGGCCGAGGATCTGCGTGCCATGCTCCGGCTGGACGCGGAGGTGTTCGGCGCGGACCGGACGCATCTCCTTGCCCGGCTGCCGTCCTTCGCAGATCACCTCCGGGTCGCGGAGGACAAGGACGGGCTTGTCGGCTACGCGGCGCTGTGGCCGAGTGACGGGGTCCATGTGGTCGGTCCGCTGGTCGCCCGGGACACCGTCACGGCGCTGGCGCTCGTCGACTCCCTCGCGCGGGCGACGGACCGTCCCCTGCGCGCGGACATCGACGCACGCCATGAAGAACTGTTGGGCCGGCTCAAGGAGTGCGGTCTGCAGCCGGCCGGCTCCGGAACCACGGTGATGGCCTACCGGTCTCCGGACCTGCCGGGCGACTGGACCCGTCGCTTCGCACCCTTGACCGTGGCGACGGGCTGACGGGGACCGGGCTGAACGGCGCCGGGCCGGGGAAACGCCTTTCACCGGCCCGTTGTCCTGTCAGTCGAACCAGGCCGCGAGCCGGACGTTTGTGTCACCGTGGATGGCGGCCAGCGTTTCCATCACCGTCCACACGGGCTTCCAGTCTCCGTCCACCGGAACGGCCTCGCGCCGGGTCATCCGCGCGTCCGACGCCACTGCGGGCTCGTCCCAATCGACGGTCTTCAGCTCGTCCCAGCCGATCCAGGTGGCGTTGCGCGCGTCGGCCGCCATGTTCCCGATCTCCTGGCGGACGCGGTCGCAGACACCCTCCGGCAGCCCACGGCCGGCCGCGATCGGTCGAAAGCCGACACGGTTGCGCACGCCGAAGAGGCAGCCGAACGCGTCGTAACTCCGGCCCATGTAGAGCAGATCGAGATCGACTGCGGCCGACCAGGGCTCGCCCTTCTCGTACCAACTGGCCCGGCACTCGACGAAACCGTAGATGTCCGCTGCCCTCGCAGCGGTTCGCGAGTCAGCCGAGAGCCGTCACGGCGGCCGTGGCGAAGCCGTGGTCCTGCTCGGGCGCGCCACCGCCCACGCCGACGGCTCCGATCAGCCGACCGTCGCGGAAGACCGGAACACCGCCGGCGATGAAGAGCAGCGGCCGGTCGAGGGCAGTCGGCAGGGTGTGGAAGGGCCCGCCCGGCTGGACCGTGTCGACAAGGCCGGCGGTCGGGGCGCCGAGCTGAAGGGCCGTGTACGCCTTGCGGGTGCTGGTCTCACCCGCGATCAGTACGGCCCGGTCGTCGCGGCGGAAGGCCAGCAGGTGGCCGCCCGCGTCGAGGACCGTCACAGCGGCAGTGACACCGGCGGCTTCGGCGGCGGTGCGGGCTGCGGCGACCAACAATTCCGCGTCCTGAATGGTCAGCGGGGCAACGGCCGTGGGGAGGATGGTGCTCATGAGGGATGGCTCCTTGGTGCGGTGGAGAGTGCGCGCCCTGTGGTGAGCGCGCGTTGTGGGGGTGTCAGTGCCGGGCGGCGGACGCCTCGACCGGCTCGGGAATGCGTCCGGCGACAAGGCGGTTACGGGTGACCGTCCGGCGCTCCAGGGCGCTGGAGAGGACGGCGAGGACGAGAGCGGAAGCAGCCAGCGCGGCGCCGACCCAGTTGGGTGCGGTGTAGCCGAGACCGGCGGCAATGACGAGGCCGCCGAGCCACGCCGACAGCGCGTTGCCGAGGTTGAAGGCGCCGATGTTGACGGCGGAGGCGAGGGTCGGGGCCCCCGCCGCCTGGTCGAGAACCCGCTTCTGCAGCGGGGGCACGGTCGCGAAGCCCAGGCCACCGATCAGCATGATGGTGACGGCTGCCGCGATCTTGTTGTGGGCGGTCAGCGTGAAGACTGCCAGGATCACGGACAGGGCGCCCAGCGACACGTACAGCATCGGCATCAGGTGGCGGTCGGCGAACTTGCCGCCGAGCAGATTGCCCCCGACCATGCCGAGCCCGAAGAGGACCAGCAGCCAGGTGACGGAGGACGCGGAGTAGCCGGCGATCTCGGTCATCATCGGCGTGATGTAGGTGATCGCGGCGAAAACGCCACCGAAGCCCAGGACGGTCATCGCCATGGCGAGCAGCACCTGCACATTGCGGAACGCGGCCAGCTCATGGCGGAGCCGCACGCCTTCGGCCTTCGGCTGCTCGGGCACCAGCCTGGCCACACCCAGCAGACCGACGGCTCCTAGGGCCGCAACGACGAAGAACGTGGTCCGCCACCCGCCGCTCTGCCCGATGTAGGTGCCGAGCGGTACGCCGACGACGTTGGCGACGGTGAGGCCGGTGAACATCATGGCGATCGCGCCGGCCTTCTTCTGTGGGGTGACGAGATCGGCCGCGACGACCGATCCGATGCCGAAGAAGGCGCCGTGGGCGAGGGAGGCGATCAATCGCCCGGCGAGCATCACACCGAAGACGGGGGCGACGGCGGACACCACATTGCCCACGATGAACAGCCCCATCAGGAGCATGAGCATGCGTTTGCGCGAGACCCGCGTGCCAAGGACCGTCATCAGCGGGGCGCCGAGTACGACGCCGAGTGCGTAGCCGGTGACCAGGAATCCTGCGGTGGGGATCGAGACCCGGAAGTCCGCAGCAACCTCGGGGAGCAGCCCCATGATCACGAACTCGGTGGTTCCGATACCGAATGCCCCAATGGCGAGGGCGAGGAGCGCGAGCGGCATGGGTTTCACCTTCCCAAGAGATTGCGTCTGCGCCTTACAAGCGTCCACAATAATTGCAGGCGCTCATTAATTGCAAACGCGGGCTATTGCAGACGTCCTCTATCCTGGAGGCAAGCGGCTCCGCACGGAGGAGAGACCATGACAGCGACGGACCCTGCACTGACTGCCCTCTCGCAGGGCTGGTGCGCCCTCTCCCTGCTCCACGGCAAGATCGAGTCCCACATCGAACGGGCCCTGCAGTCCGGGCACGGGCTCAGCGTGCGGGAGTACTCCCTGCTCGACGTCCTGAGCCGACAGCACAACGGCCCGGGCGGCCATCTGCAGATGAAGCAGGTCGCCGACGCGGTCGTGCTCAGCCAGAGCGCCACCACCCGTCTTGTCAGCCGCCTCGAAGACCGCGGGCTGCTGACCCGGTATCTCTGCGACACCGACCGCCGCGGCATCTACACCAACGTCACCGATGCCGGCCTCACACTGCTCGCGCAGGCCCGGCCGACCAATGACGCCGCTCTGCGCGCCGCCCTCGACGAGGCGGCCAGGAACCCCGAGTTGGCCCCGCTCGTCACGGCAGTCGAAGAGCTGAAGGTCCCCGCGTAGGCCACCTGAACTGCGTAGTCTGCCGATCATGAGCGATCTGGAAATACGCCCTGCGGCCCCCACCGACATCCCGGCCGTCGTGGCCATGCTCGCGGACGATCCGCTGGGCGCGCGGCGCGAGTCGCCGGACGATCTCGCCCCTTACCACGCCGCGTTCCAGCGACTCGCCGATGACCCGAACCAGCACCTGGTCGTCGCCGTCCGCGAAGGCGATGTTGTCGGGACCCTGCAGCTGACGGTGGTCCCCGGGCTCTCCCGGCGCGGCTCGACCCGCTCCATCATCGAGGGCGTTCGCGTCCATGCCGATGAGCGCGGCAGCGGCCTCGGCACCCGGCTGATCCAGTGGGCCGTGGACGAATCCCGGCGCCAGAACTGCCAGTTGGTCCAGCTGACGTCCGATGCGACCCGGACCGATGCCCATCGCTTCTACGAGCGGCTCGGCTTCACCGCCAGTCACGTAGGTTTCAAGCTCGCTCTGTGACCGCCGCTCGGAATCCACAGGATCCGATGGACCGAAGGAGTGCTCGATGCACGCCATAAGCGACACCCAGCGCCGGATCAGACTCGGCCGACGTCACCTCCTGGCGCCCTCGGTGCGGGCCGCATCCGCGGTGTCCGTGGCTGACGCGGTCGTTGCGCTGCACGCCACCGACGCGGCCACTGTCTTTCTTTCCACGTGCGCCCGGCTCGCCGAGGCCGGCGTGGACACGGTGGAGCGGGCTCTCTACGAGGACGTCTCGCTGGTCCGGCTGCTCTCCATGCGCAACACCCTCTTCACGGTGTCGAGCGGGCTCGCCCCGTATGTCGATGCGTCGAACGCCCGAGCCGTGGCCACCAAGGAGCGCCGGACCTTCCTCAAGCACCTGCAGGACGACGGGAACGGACTGGACGAGAGCTGGCTCATCGAGACGGAAAAGGCGACCCTGGCCGCCCTCACAGCACGCGGCTCCGCCACCGGCAGCGAGCTGTCCGCCGCCGTACCGGCGCTGCGTACGAAGATCACGGTCTTCCCCGGCAAGAAGCAGGAGACGGTTCAGGGAGTCGCCACCCGTGTTCTGCGGGTACTGGCAGCCGAAGGCCTGATCCGCCGGGACCGGCCGCGCGGCTCCTGGACCTCCAGCCAGTTCCGCTGGACGGCAGGCGAGCCATGGCCCGCCCGGGAGCCCGCAGTGGCACAGGCGGAACTGGCCCTGCGCTATCTCCGCTCGTACGGCCCCGCGACCGAGGCCGATCTGAAGTGGTGGACGGGCTGGGGCCTCGGCCAGGTACGCAGTGCGCTGGCAGCCACCGGAGCCGAGGAGGTGCGGCTCGACAGCGGCGCGACGGGCTGGGTCTCCCCGGAGGACACGGAGCCCGAACCGTCCCTGGAGCCGTGGGCGGCACTGCTTCCCGCCCTCGACCCGAGCGCGATGGGCTGGGCCGATCGCGGTTTCCATCTTCCGGCCGAGCACCGGGCGGCACTCTTCGACCGGGCCGGCAACATCGGCCCGACGGTGTGGTGGAACGGCGAGATCGTGGGTGGCTGGGCACAGCGCGCCGGTGGCGAGCCGGTCTGGCGACTGCTGTCCGACATCGGCCGGGATGCCACCACCGCGATCGAGGTGGAGGCGTCCCGGCTGTCGGTGTGGGTGGGGGAAACACGGATCACTCCACGCTTCCGCACGCCGCTGGAAAGGGAGTTGACGGCATGAGCGGGCTCCGGCGTCGCGTTTCACGTGAAACGTGACGCCGGACGCCGTGATGCTCAGGCGCCGAGGCCCCGCCAGCCCTCCGCATCGACCCCACCGGGAACGGCCGACGCGGGATCATACGGCTCACGTGTGAAGACGAACGACCCCAGGTCGAGGTGGCTCACGCTTTCGTCGACGTCCCGGACGACACGGAGCGTCTCCCCCGCGTAATAACCGTCGAGGCCGGTCCAGGTGCCGTCCGGCTGCGCGACGAATCGGGCACCGCGGCCGTCACCACGCAGCGGCCCCAGTTCCAGCCCCCGGTCTGCAGTCAGGCGCAGGACATTCGGGCGTGTGCCCCAGTACCAGAGTCCGGTCAGCGCGAGGAGTTCCGGGTCGGCCTCGGGCAGCGGGCGCCACGGCTCAGGGATGCACGGCTCGGCCTCGGCGACGATCTTCACGAGGTCCGCGGCGATCGTAGCGGCGAGCGGCCCAGAAGTGGCATTGGTGAGCACCACGGCGGCCACATCGTCCTCGATGCTGAACCAGAGCGTGGCCAGGAACCCCGGCAGCGAGCCGGTGTGCCCGAGCAGGGTGCGGCCGCTTTGTTGGACGACCTGCAGGCCGAGACCGTAAGCGCCCTCCCCGGGACCGTATGGAGACGGCGCCGACGGAGCACGCATCTCCTCCACCGAGGCGGCGCCGAGCACACGGTCATCCCCCTCGACGAGGAAGGCGGCGAACCGGAGGAGGTCGGCGGTGGTCGACCAGAGCTGCCCGGCCGGTGCCATGAGACCGAGGTCCTCCGCCGGTTCGGGAAGCATGACATCGGCCCACGGGTGGACGGCCCAGCCACCCGCGTGCGGCGCCTGCGGCTGGGTGCTCGTACGACGCATGCTCAACGGTTCCAGGATCTCGCGCTGCAGCACCTCCGCCCACGATGCGCCGCGCACCGCCTCGATCAGCGCTCCGAGCACTGAGTAGCCGGGGTTCGAGTAATGATGACGACGGCCGGGAGGGTGCATCCGCGTCTGCTCGCCGAGGACATCGGCGAGCTCGGGACGCAGAGTTCCCGGCGTCCGCTCCCACCAGGGCGCGGGCGACTCGGCGCTCAGCCCCGCACTGTGGCCCAGCAGTTGGAGGACGGTGACCCCGCCGACGCCTGTCCCTGGCAGGTGCTTTTCCAGCGGGTCGTCGAGATCGAGCAGTCCCTCGTCACGCAGCCGCAGGACCAGCACGGCCGTAAAGGTCTTGGTCAGGGAACCGATCCTGAACTGCGTATCGGAGTCGGGGGCGTGACCGTCTACACAACTACGCGATCCGTTCCAGACGATCCGGCCCTGGCGCTGCACCGCAGCGACGAGCGAGGGCGTACGGCCTTCGACCTGTGCGGAGGCGATGCGGTGCAGCAGCGCCCGCTGCGTACCGGGAAGCAACTCTTCTGAGGAATAGGTCATGGTCAACAAGTACCGGCACATCGAGTCGGCGGCGACCCGATTTCGAAGCCGCGGGCCTGGGGGTCAGCGCTTGCGGCTGTACGTCCTGACCAGTACTCCGCTGTCGAAGGCGACCACCGAATCCAACGTGAACTCCGTGGCCGCAAAATCCGATCCGAACATCGGCATACCCGAGCCGTAGACCAGCGGATACGTCTTGATCACGAGCTCGTCGATCTCGTCGAGCAGTTCCCCCGCGAGCTGTGAGCCACCGCAGAGCCAGATCCCGAGGCCGTTCTCCTCCGCCTTGAGTTCCCGCACCCTGCCGACCACGTCGCCGGAGACGAGTTCGACGTTCGGGTCCGGCGACTCCTTCATGGTCCGGGATGCCACGAGCTCGCGCAGTTGGCCATACGGGCTCGTGATGTTGACGTCCAGGGCCAGTTGGTAGCTGGCCCTTCCCTGGATCACGGTGTCGAACTTCTGATTCCTGACGCCGTGAAATCCCAGCTGCCGGCGGCCTGCGGTCGAAACCGTCTCCGGATACTGGGACTTGAGGTAGCCGAGGAACTCCTCGTCCACGAACCGGTACATGGACGACGCATCGCCGCTCGGGTCACCGATGAAGCCGTCGATGGAGCAGGCAATGAAGTAGGTCAGCTTTCGCACAGGATCCCCGTTCAATGTGGCGTTGGCTCGGAATATGAACCACTTCACTTATAGTGCTTCACATGTAGTGGTTGCGCAAGCCCCCTTTCCGCAGAGGGACCGAAGGAAGAGGAGACACACACATGGTCAGGAACCCGGAGCGCAGAACGGCCCTCGTCGATGCCGCCATCGAGGTGCTGGCGCACGAGGGTGCGCGAGGGCTCACCTTCCGCGCGGTCGACACACGGGCGGGCGTACCGGTCGGGACGGCATCCAACTACTTCGCCAACCGGGACGACCTGTTCATGCAAGCCGGCGCCCGGATCACCGACCGGATGACACCGGACCCGGTCGGAGTCGAGGAGGCGATGCGTCCGGCTCCCTCGCGCGAGCTGGTCACCGAACTGATGCGATGGCTGGTGCAGCGCATGGCCGCCGATCGCACCAGCTACCTCGCCATGCTGGAACTGCGTCTGGAGGCCACCCGGCGCCCCGCCCTCCGTGACCGGCTCAACCGGACCTTCCGCGCCAATCTGGACGAGAGCGCCCGCTTCCACCGGGAAGCGGGGTTGCCGGGCGACGCCGACGCCTTCCTCGTGCTGTATCTCGCCATGACGGGCCTGCTGCTGGAGCACTTCACACTGCCCTACGTGCTCACCGGGAGCGAGACCGTCGACGCTCCCCACACCGATGCCGTCCTGGACCGGCTTGTGGAGACGGTCGTCACCCGCATCATCCCTGCGGAGTGACCCGCTCGAGGAGGGCAACACATGGCCGGGGCAGCCCTGTCCGGGCGACAGAGCAACCCCGGCCCTGCGGCATCGCGTCTACAGATCGAGCTGGTACAGAAGCGATTTATGAGTCGGCAGATATCCGAACGCGTCGTTGATCGCGCGCATGGGCCGGTTGCTGTCGGCCGCGTCTGACAGCAGACCGCCGAGATCCGGGTGGTACTCGACGGCCTGTCGGATCGCCTCGGCCTTCATCCATCGGCCGAGGCCATGTCCGCGGTGCTCGGGCAGGACACCGGTGCCGTAGTGCTGGCCGTCGCCCCTGCCGGCGCCGGGGACGACCAGCTCGGTGAAACCGGCGATCGTGCCGTTCGACACGTCGATGGCGGCGACCGTGTACAGAAGGTCGCCGCGCTTCTCGATGACCTGTGCCACTGCCCGGACCCGGTCCACGTCCCAGCTCACCGTGCCGTAATCGGTGTCGTCCATCGGCATGTCGTCCATGGCCCGCCGCGAAGACGCGAAAGTCTCGGCGAGCTCATCGGGGACGGTTCCGGCCCATGACGCCAGCCGGTAGCCGGGGTGCGGCTTCCGGATGATCTCGGTGAGAGCGGCGATGTCCGCCCGCGCCAACGCGAGCCGGGCGAAGGTCAGGGTCAGGACCTTGCGAAAGCCCCGTGCCGAAAGGAACCGGTCACCGGATGACCCCGCGTCCACCTGAGCGGTGACGCAGCTCCGGCCCTCGGCTCGAGCAGTGGCCACAGCCGCTTCCAGCAGCTGTGAGCCGATGCCGTTCCGCCTCTCGGCCGGATGGACGGCGAGTTCGAGCTCGGCCAGGTGATCCTGACCGGTGGTCGTGAAAAGACGCAGAAAGGCTGATCCGGTCGGAGCTCCGGTGGGACCCGATGCGAGCCACGCCAGGCGGTGGCCGGCCGGGCCGCGGTCGGGTTCGGTCAGCAGGGTGATGCGAATCGACAAGATGTCTCCGTCAGGAGGAAGCGGCTGGTGGCATGGCAGTGCACGGGTTCGGGTGCTGACGGCTCCTGCGCATGTGCTGCACACCTCCTGTCGATGACGTCGCTCCGCGCGCGGGACGACCCAGCAACCGTATCCACCGCCGGGGTCCGCAACAACGGCGTTTATCGGCTGCCGAACCCGCCGTGGCACGTCCGGTCGGCACGGGTTCCGGCCTGCGGCGCGGGCGGACAAAGAACGATTGACCGCGTGGCTGTCGGTCGCACCGACCGAAGCGGGCTCGCTCCCTGGAAAGCGTCCCGCGAGGTCGAGAAGGCTCCCCGCCCCGTCGCGCTCGGGCACCGACCGGCGGCCCTGGAGTGCTTCGACCAGGAGCCGGCCGGGAATTGGCAGGCATGACGCTGCGCACCACCGGGCCGGCCGTGTCATCCGCCCAGGTCCTCGGAGCCGGCAGCGGCGCAACCGGCGGATGACCGCCGCGCCGACGGACGGTTCGAACGAGGCGAACCGACAAGCGCCGGAACCGTACGGCCACCGGGGTCGGCCCGGCGCGCGGCCCCGGCGCCCCGCCGCCCGACCTACCCCTCGGCGACCGGCCGGTAGGTACAGACGTGTACCCCCGTGCCGCTGGTGACCGTGGAGACCAGCTCCAGCGGGCGCAGCGCGCCGTCGCCGGGGAAGATCGTCTTACCGCCGCCGAGGGTCACCGGCATGATCATCAGCCGGAGCTCGTCCACCAGGCCCTCGCGCAGGAGGGTGCGCGCAAGCGTGGGGCTCCCCATGACCAACAGGTCGCCGCCGTCGGCCTCGTGCAGCTCACGGATGCGGGCAACGGCCTTGTCGCCGGGGATACGCGTGGTGTTGTCCCACGTCAGCTCGGCGTCGCCGAGCGTGTCGGACACGACGTACTTCGGGATGGCGTTCATCCGGTCGGCGAACGGGTCACCGGCTCGCTCGGGCCACGCTGCGGCCATCGACTGCCACGTGCGGCGCCCGAACAACAGCGCCTCGGCCTTGGTCAGCGCGTCGTCGAAAGCACCGCCCACCACCTCCGGATCGAAGAAGGGGTGCGACCAGCCGCCATGGGCAAAACCACCGTCGGTGTCCTCGTCGGGTCCGCCCGGCGCCTGCACGACGCCGTCCAAGCTCATGAACTCACTGATCACGATGCGCACGGGACTCGCTCCTCTTCCTCTTCCGGGTCAACTGCAGGAGAGACTCCGGCGCCGCTCCAAAATCATCGCTCCCAGCGGGTCCCGCATTCGCCGCGGGGAGAAGGCGGATGTGCCGGCGAGTCTCGCGGCGACGTCACACGTGTCACCGTGATGCCCACGAGGCTGCGACTGTGCCGTGAAGTTGGGGACCCTTGGGACTGCAGGTCCCTCACCTGCATCAGCGTCAGATTATGTGACCTGTGGTTTCACGTGCCGTTCCAGCGCCGTGTCGGTGCCGTAACCCCATGACATTTGTCGTTTTCTTACGTGGTGTCGTCGCCGGCGTGCTCGGTGTCGTGCATGCGTTTGGCGGGCTCCGCCCAGCGCTCGTGCGGCGCGGCAACGAACTCCCTGAGAAGGGCGGCGCTCTCGACGATGTTCGAGTCGGCCTCGCTGAAGAGGGTGAAGAACTTCTCGTTCCGCGGCCGCATCCGTAGGCCCATGGGGAGATCCTCCTGGGCCGACGGTACCGCCGTACGCGGCGCACCGCCGATTCGCGAGGAGGTTGTCCGTCCACAGCGGACGATAAAAGGGAAAGGGGAGTACCCACTCCTTTCCACTCTCAACGTATAGCGCACCGGGGGGCTTGCGGCAAGACCCGGGTCGTGCCGCAGAATCGCCGACCTAAGACCGACCGGCAGATGGGGGGTGGGAGAAGGAGCGGGGCTGGGTGCGTGCAGCTGCAAGGCGGAGGAGGGAGGCAACGCGAAGGGGGTCCCCCCATGCCGTTAGGGCTATGGGGGAGTTGTCGACTGACGACAACGCCGCAGATGTGCGCACCCAGCCCCGCGACGCCGCCTCCCATGTGCCGGTCGGTCTAAGCCAGAACTTGAGGAAATGGGAGTCACGAAGTGCGGGTGCTGTTGTCGACGTATGGGTCGCGCGGGGACGTCGAACCGACGGTGGGACTCGCGGTGCGGTTGCGGGCACTCGGCGCGGAGGTGCGGGTGTGCGCACCTCCGGACGAGGAGTTCGCGGAGCTGCCGGCCGCGGCCGGCGTGCCGCTGGTGCCGGTCGGCCAGTCGGCGCGCGCGCTGATGACTGCGGCCTCGCCGCCTTCACCCCTGCCTTGGCGCGCGGCCGAGTTGATCGCCAGCCAGTTCGCCGCGGTCACCGCGGCGGCCGAGGGACGCGATGCGTTGGTGGCGACCGGCGCGCCGCAGGCCGCGGCCGGCCCGCGACGGTCCGACTCCGACCTTCGTGTCCCTGTCGGCCGTGCTCCAGACGGCCCTGACCCCCGAGACCCGCGCACGAGCGACCGGCGTGGCCGGCACGATCCGCACCGACGGGACAACGGTGGCCGCGAAGCTGCTGCTCGACGCGGCTAGCCGAGAAACGCCACCCATGTCCGCGTGAACAACACCTGATCATCGAGCCAGGACCCAGAGCACGAGAACCTGCACACCCTGGCGACCTGAACCGGCAACGGCCACGGGGTCCACGTCAGGCGGAGCGTTGCTCGTCATGGCCACCAGGTTCGTCACGCCGGTCCAGACACCTTGCCGCGCGCAGTGGTTGCAAGCGGCCTCAGATCGGAGCTGATGAGTGAACCCCCTGACCACCAGCGCGTTCGACCTTCCCGACCAGCTCTCCCCCAAGGCCGACCCGACGCTGATCACCGGCGATGAGCAGCACTTCGCAGCCATTGCGGAGTGCCTCGAGCAGTCGATCGCCAAGCTGACCGACCGCCTCGACGCCGAGCGCAAGGCACCCGGCGGCATCGGCCGGCAGGCGATGGACCGGGACACGGAGGTTCACCGGCTGACCGCTCGCCTGCGCGCACTGCGCCGCTTCGGTTTGGACCTGTGCCTCGGACACATGGTCAGTGCAGACGACCCCGAGCCCGTGTACGTCGGACGACTCGGCCTTACGGACAGCGCAGGTCGTCGGCTGCTGCTCGACTGGCGCTCCCCCGTGGTCGAGCCGTTCTTCGGAGCCACCCATGCCAACCCGATGGGTCTGGCAAGCCGCCGCAGGTATCGCTGGACCCGCGGCCGGATCAGCGACTACTGGGACGAGGTGTTCACCTCGGACGGGTTTGCCGGGCACGCCGCGCTCGACGACCAGTCCGCCTTCATCGCCAGCCTGGGCAGCAACCGGTCGACACGGATGCGAGACGTGCTCGGCACCATCCAGGCCGACCAGGACGCCATCATCCGCGCGGGATCCCGCGGCGCTCTCGTCGTCGACGGCGGTCCGGGTACGGGGAAGACCGTCGTCGCTCTGCACCGCTCCGCCTACCTCCTCTACTCCGACCCTCGCCTCGGTCACCGCCGGGGCGGCGTGCTGTTCGTCGGTCCGCACCAGCCCTACCTGGGCTACGTCGCCGACGTCCTCCCCAGCCTCGGAGAGGAGGGCGTGCAGACCTGCACCCTGCGGGATCTCGTTGCCGAGGGAGCCGCAGCAGCGATCGAGGCCGACCCGAACGTGGCCCTCCTGAAGTCATCCGCGAACCTGGTGAAGGCGATCGAGACGGCCGTCGGGTTCTACGAGGAGCCGCCCACCAAGGGGATGACGATCACAACCCACTGGTCCGACATCCGGCTGGGCGCCGACGACTGGGCCGTGGCGTTCGAAGCGGCAGAACCCGGTACTCCGCACAACGAGGCGCGCGACCAGATCTGGGAGGAGCTGCTCACGATCCTGGTGGACAAGCACGACGGCGACGTCTCGGCTGACCTGCTCCGCAAGTCGCTGCTGCAGAACAGGGAGCTGCTCACGACCTTCAACCGCGCGTGGCCGCTGCTCGAAGCGGCCGACCTCGTCGGAGACCTGTGGTCGGTACCCGCCTACCTGCGGAAGTGCGCTCCCTGGCTCAGCCCCGATGACGTCTCGCAGCTGCAGCGCGGGGACGCCCAGGCCTGGACGGTGTCCGACCTGCCGCTCCTGGACGCAGCACGGCAGCGGCTCGGCGACCCGGAGGCGTCGCGGCGTAAGCGTCGGCACAACGCCTCTGTCGCCGCCGAACGCGAGCACATGGCCAAGGTCGTCGACGCCCTGCTTGAGGCCGATGACGACGGTGAAGGTGTGGTGACGATGCTGCGCGGACAGGACATACAGGACACCCTGGTCGATGACACCGCACTGCCCAGCACCGAACCGGACCTGCTCGCCGGCCCGTTCGCGCACATCGTCGTGGACGAGGCTCAGGAACTGACCGACGCAGAGTGGCAGATGTTGCTGCTTCGGTGCCCGTCCCGGAGCTTCACCATCGTCGGGGATCGTGCCCAGGCCAGGCACGGGTTCACGGAATCGTGGCAGGAACGGCTCGGGCGGATCGGGCTCGACCGGATCAACCTGGCCTCCCTGAGCATCAACTACCGGACGCCGGAAGAAATCATGGCGGAAGCCGAGCCGGTCATCCGGGCCGTGCTCCCGGACGCCAACGTGCCGACCTCCATCCGCAGCAGCGACGTCCCCGTCGTACACGGATCTGCGTCGGATCTGAGCTCGATCCTCGACACCTGGCTCGCCGCACATGCAGACGGGATCGCCTGCGTCATCGGCGATCCCACATTCCGGACGACATCCCGTGTCCGGTCGCTGACCCCGGAGCTGTCGAAGGGGCTCGAGTTCGACCTGGTCGTCCTCATCGACCCAGAAGCGTTCGGAAAGGGCATCGAAGGAGCGGTCGACCGCTATGTCGCGATGACCCGAGCGACCCAGCAACTCGTCATCCTCACGAGCTCCTGACGTCGGCCGGACGAAAGCCCGCTCCCGGCCGAGTTGGTGCGTTCCTGAACGCCGGCACAGCACCGGTGTACGTGGGCTTCGGCAGCATGCCCATGCGCGACTCGGAGGACGTCGCCCGGGTGGCGGTCGAGGCGATCCGCGCGCAGGGCCGTCGCGCACGCGTCGGGCGCGGCTGGGCCGACCTGGCCCAGATCCACGACCGAAACAACTGCTTCATCGTCGGCGAAGTCAACTCAGCTTGGCTCTGTCGGGGATCTTGGAGTCGTCGAAACGGATTCTCACCCTCATGACCCGCCGCATCAGCCGCTGACCGGCCACCCTCCGTCACCGCACCAGTTGCCCAACGGCTCTCGACAAACCCGCAGACCGGAAACAACTTCTCAGGCGCGGCGGACCCGCCAGAGCCATGCTGCCGTGCAGGCCAGCAGGACGAGCGTTACCAGGTTGGCCAGGAGGGCCGGGGTGCCGCCCGGGGCGCCTGACAGGTTCCAGGTGGTGATGACGGCGCTCGGCAGGATGGCGGTAAGCAGTACGCCGGTGGTCTTCTGGACGGCGGTCCAGTGCACCGAGGTGCAGAGAAGTACCGCGCCGGTGACGCGGAACAGGACGCCGAACAGCGGCCCGGGGAGGTCGGGGAAGATCATCATGAAGGGCAGCGAGAGGGTGAGCATCAGGAGCGGGACCAGGGGGTGCACCTTGCCGCGCCGGGTGGGTGCACCGGCACCGCTCCGGGCCGAGGCCCCGGCGGCCCCGTTCCCCGCCTCGGCCAGCGCCGTTGCAGCGATCGTGCGGGGGTCCCCCAGCTCCGCGAGGATCTCACCGATGGCGGCGTCGGGGCGCTCGGCGCGCGTCACCTCGATGTGTTCGGCGAGGTCGGCGAGGAGTTCCTGGCGACGGTCGGCGGGGAGTGCGGAGCCCTCGCGCTCAACGGCGGAGAGGTAGTCGCGTACGGGGTCGGCAGAGGTGTTCATGCGAGGTCTCCGGTGGAGGGGGGCGGGGTGGTCAGGAAGGCGTCGACGGCGTTGCGGAAGCCGGGCCAGACGCGGGTGAACTCGTCGAGCGCGGCCCGGCCGCTGTCGGTGAGCGCGTAGTAGCGACGGGGTGGTCCGGAGGTGGATTCCTGCCAGGTGGTGGTGACCAGGTCGTCGCGGCGGAGCCGGGAGAGCAGCGGGTAGACCGTGCCCTGGCTGGTGGCCAGGGCGCCGGAGTCCTCCAGGGCATGGAGGAGTTCCACGCCGTAGCGGGGGCGGTCCCGCATCAGGGCGAGTACGCAGTACTCCAGGACGCCCTTGCGCAGCTGGGCGGCTGCCCGGGCCTGCTTGGCCGAATCACCTGGTTCCATGCGATGCAAGATACCTGGTGAGGCAAGCGGATGGGAAGGGGGGCGGATCCCCTTAACCCATCAGTCTGGTGGTGCTGGTGCTTACGACCTTCCGGGTCGTTGCCAGGCCGTAATCAGGCGAGTGACTCGACAAACCCGCAGATCGGAAACAACTTCTGACGAGTTCGCCACCTTCTATGAGGCCGTGGACGCCCGCCAGAGCGGCAACGCAGTGCTTCAAGACCCGCTCGGGAAGCGTTGGGACGTGCGAGATGAGGTCGAAGCGTCGCGCAGGCTGCCACAGCTGAGTTCCAAGTTTCCGATCACGATGCAGCCCTGAGCTGACAGGAGGGTCACCCGCCTGCCGGCTTCCCTCGGCTCTCTGAAGCTGGGTCATGGATGGTGTCCTGTTCTGGAAAGACTCGGGAAGGAACAGCACGCGGGCGACCGACGGCAGCGAACTGACGGCGTCGGCTTGCGTCTCGGGGAGTTCCAGGGCGGCCTGTTCGCGGGAGAGCCGCAGGGCCATCCGCCGTTCGACCAGGGAAGTGCCCAGGCCGAGGTTCCACCGCTTCAGCAGCAGGGCGATGGCGAGCCGGTCGTCGGGATAGGTGTACTCCTTCGCCGCCAGGCGCCGGGCGAACTGGAGCGGTTCCTCACTCAGCGGCATGTCCAGGCTGCGCGCGTGCTCCCACTCAAGGGTGTGCCAGACGCCTTCGTGATCGCGGAAATGAATCCGGGTGGCGTCGTCGGGGTCTCGGAAGGGCGGCAGCCGGCGTCTGTCCAGGTCGATGTCGGAGCCGCCCATGTCCCGGAGCCCGTCGAGGCAGTCACCGTTGTAGCAGCGGCCGTTGATCTCGACGCCGTAGGGCTGGACGGTGCGCATCGTGACGTCGAGGAACTCGAAGGCGAGATGCGGGTCGCGGGGCACCTCGATGTAGCCCTTCAGCACCTCCACCGCGGTCTCGACCCATCGCGGATCGGCGTTGCTCAGCCCGCCATCCGCCTGCGCAGTCCTAGGCACCAGCCCGGCCTCGCCCAGTTCGCGGAAGGCCCGTGCCCACCGGCGCATCGACCGCGCGGACGCCCCCAGTTCCGCGGCCTTGGCCTCATACCGAGCCTTCAGAGGTATGCCAGGGGCGTACTGAGAGCGCGGCTCATCCGGGCGTGGACGGTCCTCGCTGCCGGAGCGGTAGCCCGTCAGCATCTCCCGGACATGCTCGGCCCGCTCCAGGACCTCCTTCTTCTCCTCCGTGGTCAGCCGGTTCAGCACCACGGCGGCGACGTCCTCGTCATCGGCGGAAGACGGGCCCGATCCATCGTGGATCAGCTCTGCACGATCAGAGGTCAGGAGTTCGCGCAGCGACATCCCGGGCCAGCCGGTCGCGCCCGTCCTTGAGGATGACCTCCATGCCCGTGGCCAGGCTGGCGAACTCCGCGACCTCGACTGTCTCGCCGTCCAAGCAGAAATGCGTCCCGACCCCCAGCTTCGTCCCCGCCCCGCTCATGCAGCCCTCCGCAGCACGTGCCCCGCACTCAGCGGCCGGTCCAGAGCGGTCGTCACATGCCCGGACCACAACAGGTGCGGCACCGCCGACTTCACCAGCGGCCGGGGGCACTCGGGCAGCAGTCGGAAAGCATCGCCCAGCGACATCCCGTCCAGATTCACGGCCCGCAAGGTGCCGACCAGATCAGCGTCGAACAGCCAGTCGCGGCGGTAGCCGGCGAGGAACCGGATGTTCTCCAGCACATGGGGATCCGGCTCACTCCACACCTCGTACCGCCACCCCCGCGATGTGACCGCCTCCCGCGTCCAGTCGAAGGCGAAGGCGACTCCGGCTTCTCAAGCCGGTGCCGCGGCTTGACGTCCACGACCAGAGGACCGTCATCCGTCAGCAGCAGATAGTCCGGGGTGTGCTTGCGGACCTCGCCATCCAGGTCGGCCTTGAGCAGGAACGGCTGGGCGACGATGTGCCGCACCTCCGGGGCTAAGTCGGCGAACAGCAGCCGCCCCAGCTCCAACCGCGACTCGTAGATCACATGTTCGCCAACAGTGGCCGCCCAGTACGTACCCGAGTAATGCTGCTGCCCCTTGAACCAGCGGAACGTCCGCCACGGCCGGGCTTCCCGCAGCAGCCCGAGCGGCACCGAAGGCCAGTCCAGGTCCTCCACCACGGCCTCGTCACCACGCCGGACACTCAGTCGTACCGGCGTGGCCACCGCTGTACCCATCGGACCACCAACCCTGCGTTTCCCGAGGCGGCCCGTCAGCCGCCAAACGCTCGGGTCCTGCCCCGGCAAGGCGTGGAGACGACCACTGGGGAGGTCCTGTGCACGAAGACGGGCACTACTCGTTCACGCAGCATGATTTCCATCCCCGTGCCCTATTGGCCACGGGGTGGCCAACGCTGGTGGAAAGTGGCCACGTGACCTGGAAACCTACACATCATGTAGGGTCTCGCCGCCGATGACATGTCGATCTTCTGTGACCTGCTGGTTCTCTGTTGTCTCACCGCGATGTCACCCAAGATCAGTCTCAGATCGATGCCATTTCCTCGGCGGAACGATGAGTCTGCGGCTGAGCCACCGAGCACGAGGACTACATGCGAGCTCAGATCGCGCACCGATGAGTTTCCCGCGCCGCGCCGGTCTGTACGCGTGAGACCGACTCACGGAAGGCTGACGCCATGCGGAAACTGATCTACGGCATGAACCTGACCCTGGACGGATACATCGCCGCGCCCGGCAACGACATCGGCTGGAGCGTGCCGAGCGACGAGCTGTTCCAGTTTTGGTCCGACCAGTTGCAGGCGACCGACCTGTCGCTGTACGGGTGCAAGCTGTGGCAGACGATGAGCTCCTACTGGCCGACCGGCGACCAGCGGCCCAACGCCACCCCGGCGGAGATCGAGTTCGCGCGCCGCTGGCGGGACATGTCGAAGGTGGTGTTCTCCTCGACGATCGACAAGGTCGACTGGAACACCCGCCTGGTCACCGGCGACGCGGTCGCCGAGATCACCCGGCTCAAGGCCGAGGACGGCGGCCCGATGGACATCGGCGGCGCGACGCTCGCTGGGGCGGCCATGCGGGCCGGGCTGATTGACGAGTACGTGCTGGCCACCGCGCCGGTCCTGGTGGGCGGCGGCACGCCGTTCTTCACCGCGCTGGACAGCTGGGTGAACCTGAACCTGGTGGAGACGCGGACGCTTCCCTGCGGCGTGATCCTGACCAGGTACGAGACGAGGCGCTGAGCGCCCGTCACGCGACTCGACCGCCTGCCGGGTCCACGCGAACGTGAACGCCACCACTGGGGTGGACAGCCAAGGGTGTCAGCCAGGCACTGACGGGCGGAGCGGGCCGGAACCCCGCCACCCGAAAGGGTGAGAACCCCGACCAGCGAGTCTCACGAAGACGGCATAAGTGCCGCCGATGTGCCATCGGAGATGAGACTGTGCCGCGAAATCTGACACCCTACACATCAGTCTTCTAGGTCTGCGCCATGTCCACGAAGCGTGAGTAGTGGCCCTGGAATGCCACAGTGATCGTCGCCGTCGGGCCGTTACGGTGCTTGGCCACCATCAGGTCCGCCTCGCCCGCCCGCGGGGACTCCTTCTCGTACGCATCCTCGCGGTGCAGCAGGATCACCATGTCGGCGTCCTGCTCGATGGAGCCGGATTCACGAAGGTCGGAGACCATCGGCTTCTTGTCCGTACGCTGCTCCGGACCACGGTTCAGCTGGGACAGCGCGATGACCGGGAGCTCCAGCTCCTTGGCCAGCAACTTGAGGTTTCGGGACATGTCCGAGACCTCCTGCTGACGGCTCTCGGCACGTTTCGAGCCACCGGACTGCATCAGCTGCAGATAGTCGATGATCACCAGCTTGATGTCGTTCCGCTGTTTCAGCCGACGGCACTTCGCCCGGATCTCCATCATCGACAGGTTCGGCGAATCGTCGATGTAGAGCGGCGCGGCCGAGACGTCTGGCATCCGGCGGGCCAGCCGCGTCCAGTCCTCGTCGGTCATCGTGCCGGAACGCATGTGGTGCAGTGCCACCCGCGCCTCGGCGGACAACAGCCGCATCGCAATTTCGTTGCGGCCCATTTCGAGGGAGAAGATCACGCTCGGGAGGTTGTTCTTGATCGACGCAGCCCGCGCGAAGTCCAGGGCCAGCGTGGACTTACCCATGGCCGGACGCGCCGCAATGACGATCATCTGTCCCGGGTGCAGGCCGTTGGTCAGGGCGTCGAAGTCGGTGAAGCCGGTCGGTACGCCGGTCATCTCGCCGGAGCGCGAACCGATCGCCTCGATCTCGTCGAGCGCGCCCTCCATGATGTCGCCCAGCGGCAGATAGTCCTCGCTGGTGCGCTGCTCCGTGACGGCGTAGATCTCGGCCTGCGCCGAGTTGACGATCTCGTCGACGTCACCGTCGGCCGCATATCCCATCTGCGTGATCTTCGTGCCCGCCTCGACAAGCCGTCGCAGGACCGCCCGCTCGTGGACGATCTCCGCGTAGTACGAGGCGTTGGCCGCAGTCGGCACGGACTGGACGAGGGTGTGCAGATAGGGGGCGCCGCCCACCTTGGTGATCGCGCCGCGCTTGACCAGCTCGGCCGCGACCGTGATCGGGTCGGCGGGCTCGCCCTTGGCATAGAGGTCGAGGATCGCCTGGAAGACGGTCTCGTGGGCGGGGCGGTAGAAGTCGTGCCCCTTGATGATCTCCACGACGTCGGCAATAGCGTCCTTGGAGAGGAGCATGCCGCCGAGGACCGACTGCTCGGCGTCGAGGTCCTGAGGGGGCACGCGCTCGAATCCGGGCGAGCCGCCGTCCCAGCCGCCGCTCTCCCTGCCGCGGTCGTGCTGCTCGCCGCGGTCCCGGCCTTCGCCACGACGCTGGCGGGTAACGGGCAGACGGTCACTGGGACCGGTGTCGGCCCAGGGGTCGTCCAAAGGCTCGGGAATGCTCACCGTGCCACCTCCTCCCGTCCGCTCCGCGGACCTTCGCCGTGCCACTCTTTCTTACGGCACAGCACCGACAAACAAGACGCTCGACTCCGGTTCCGGCACGTCGAGTTCTGCGGGATTCCAGGGCTGAAACGGGGTGTGGGCGCCGGTCCACGGTAGGCCTCGCTGCACCGTCAGCCAATCTGGTTATCCACAGGGCATGTGGACGACGGACCAGATGCTGTGGAGAACTCCGCAGAACCTGTGCACGGAGCAGGGGACAGCACTGTGGACAAACTCATAACGCCGCCCCGACCACAGCCCTGACCTGGGATTTCTCCATCCACGGCCTGTGGGGGAGAAAAACTTTCCGAGCCGGCACAAGATCACGGCAAACCGCACACAGGAGAACACTCGGCGCCAGTAAATGTAAGGACTGCTCTGCCATTGCATCCGTTACCTGTGGAAGATTAGATTGACCCTCATGCCCCAGGCCACCGCGACCTCACATTCCAGCCGCCGACGGCACGATCGCGAGATCGTCGCACTCGCCGTCCCCGCCTTCGGCGCGCTCGTCGCCGAGCCGCTCTTCGTCATGGTCGACAGCGCCATCGTCGGCCGTCTCGGCACACCGCAACTAGCCGGCCTGGGCGTCGCCGCGGCTCTGCTGACCACCGCCGTGAGCATTTTCGTCTTCCTCGCCTACGCCACTACGGCAGCGGTCGCTCGACGCGTAGGTGCGGGCGATCTCGCCTCCGCTATACGGCAGGGCATGGACGGCATCTGGCTGGCGCTGCTCCTCGGTATCGCCGTCATCGCCGTGGCCCTGCCCTCTGCCCCCTGGTTCGTCGATATCTTCGGCGCCTCCGACACCGCCGCGCCGTACGCCACCACCTATCTACGGATCTCCAGCCTCGGCATCCCCGCCATGCTCATAGTCATGGCCGCTACCGGCGTGCTCCGCGGCCTGCAGGACACCAGGACCCCGCTGTATGTCGCCATCGGCGGCTTCGCGGCCAACGGAGCCCTCAACGCGGGGCTTGTCTACGGCGCAGGTCTCGGTATCGCCGGATCGGCCTGGGGTACCGTGATCGCCCAGGTCGGCATGGCCTCGGCCTATCTGATCGTGGTAGTGAGGGGAGCACGCCGACACGGCGCATCGTTGCGCCCTGACGCGGCAGGGATCAAGGCCAGTGCCCAGGCAGGCGTCCCCCTGCTGGTTCGTACGCTGTCGCTCCGCGCCGTCCTGATGATCGCCACCGCCGTCGCCGCACGTCTGGGCGACACCGATATCGCCGCCCACCAGATCATCCTCTCCCTGTGGAACCTGATGGCCTTCGCTCTCGACGCCATTGCGATCGCCGGGCAAGCCATCATCGGCCGCTACCTGGGAGCCAATGACACCGAGGGCGGACGCGAGGCATGCCGCCGCATGGTGCAGTGGGGCATTGCCTCAGGTGTGGTGCTCGGGGCACTGATCGTGCTCGCGCGTCCCTTGTTCATCCCCTTGTTCACCGGCGACCAGGACGTGCAGAGCACCCTGCTCCCCGCCTTGCTGGTGGTGGCCGTGTGCCAGCCGATCGCCGGTGTGGTCTTCGTGCTGGACGGCGTACTGATGGGCGCCGGAGACGGTCGGTACCTCGCCTGGGCCATGCTGATCACCCTGGCCGTCTTCGCCCCGGTCGCCCTGCTCGTGCCCACCTACGGCGGGGGCCTGACTGCTCTGTGGTGGGCGATGGCACTGATGATGACGGTCCGCATGGTGACGCTCTGGCTGCGCACGCGCTCGGGCAAGTGGATCGTCACCGGAGCCACCCGCTGAGCAGCGGCCGTCGACCCTGTTTCACGTGAAACGACGAAGGGCCGCACCCAGTGGGGTGCGGCCCTTCAGTTGCTCTGGTGAGCTGTGCCCTTAGGCAGCAACGACCTCGATGCCGAGCTTCGCCGCAACCTCGGGGTGCAGACGCACGGACACCTGGTGCCCGCCGAGCGTTTTGATCGGCGAGCCGAGCTCGACGCGACGCTTGTCGACGTCCGGGCCACCGGCAGCCTTGATCGCCGAAGCGATGTCGGCCGGGGTGACGGAGCCGAAGAGACGGCCGGCGTCGCCGGAGCGAACAGCCAGACGAACCTTCACGGCCTCAAGCTTGGCCTTGACCTCGTTGGCCTGCTCGATCGTCGCGATCTCGTGGATCTTGCGGGCGCGGCGGATCTGCGCCACGTCCTTCTCGCCACCCTTGGTCCAACGGATGGCAAAGCCACGCGGAACCAGGTAGTTACGGGCGTACCCGTCCTTGACGTCGACGACGTCGCCGGCAGCGCCGAGGCCGGAGACCTCGTGGGTGAGGATGATCTTCATTATTCGGTCACCCTTCCCTTATCGCGCGGTGGACGTGTAGGGCAGCAGCGCCATCTCACGGCTGTTCTTGACTGCCGTGGCGACGTCACGCTGGTGCTGCGTGCAGTTGCCGGTTACGCGGCGGGCACGGATCTTGCCGCGGTCGGAAATGAACTTCCGCAGCATGTTCGTGTCCTTGTAGTCCACGTACTGGGTCTTGTCCTTGCAGAAAGCGCAGACCTTCTTCTTAGGCTTGCGCACAGGCGGCTTCGCCATGGTGTTTCTCCTGTGTGATCAAGAAGTGGGGGTACGAGCTGCCCTAGAAGGGAGGCTCGTCCGAGTAGCCGCCGCCGGAGCCGCCGGAGCTTCCGCCCCAACCGCCTCCGCCGCCCTGCTGACCCCCGCCCTGCTGGCCGCCGGCCGGCGCGCCGGTGGCCCACGGGTCGTCAGCGGGAGCACCGCCGCCGCCCTGCTGGCCGCCGCCACCGGGACCGCCGCCCCAGTTGCCGCCGCCCTGCTGGCCACCGCCGTAACCACCCTGGCCGCCCTGGCCACCGCGACCGGTGGTCTTGGTGACCTTGGCCGTGGCGCTCTTGAGACTGGGGCCGACTTCCTCGACATCCAGCTCATAGACCGTGCGCTTCACGCCTTCGCGGTCTTCGTACGACCGCTGCTTCAGCCGGCCCTGCACGACAACGCGCATGCCTCGCTGGAGCGACTCGGCGACGTTCTCCGCCGCCTGCCGCCAGACCGAGCAGGTGAGGAACAGGCCTTCGCCGTCCTTCCACTCATTGGTCTGCCGGTCGAAGATGCGGGGAGTGGACGCGACACGGAACTTCGCGACCGCCGCACCGGACGGGGTGAAGCGCAGCTCGGGGTCGTCGACGAGATTGCCGACGACCGTGATGACGGTCTCGCCTGCCATGGGTGAACCTCTCGGCGGGGATTGCTTCTGGCTGCTTGCTGCTACTCGAACCCGATGACCGCTGAGCTAGATGCTCAGTGGATCTCGGGACGGAGGACCTTGGTCCGGAGGACCGACTCGTTCAGGTTCATCTGGCGGTCGAGCTCCTTGACGACCGCAGGCTCGGCCTGCAGGTCGATGACCGAGTAGATGCCCTCGGGCTTCTTCTTGATCTCGTAAGCGAGACGACGACGGCCCCAGGTGTCGACCTTCTCAACCTTTCCGTTGCCCTCACGGACGACGGAGAGGAAGTTCTCGATCAGCGGGGAGACAGCGCGCTCCTCGAGATCGGGGTCGAGGATGACCATCACCTCGTAGTGACGCATGTGGAACCCACCTCCTTTGGACTCAGCGGCCACGGTCGTTCCGTGGCAGGAGGGTCGTGATGCGTAAGCAACAGTGTCTCCGAGTAAAACAGCCGCCACTGACAACGCCCCCTTCCGAGGAGGGCTGCCGTGTTGGCCTGGGTAGACACCGGTGCAGACCGTACAGAGTACCCGCACACCGGCTTCCGGTTGAAATCCGGTGCTCAGGAGACGCAATCTGTACACATCGGGTGTGAGCGGCGCCACGATGCGCCGCCTTTTCGGCCAGGAGGTACTCCATGGCACAGACAGTGCGAACCCGCCCCCGCGTTTCCCTTCTCGCCACGGACGGCAGGCCCCATCCGCTCCAGGACACTCTGGTGGCGGTGACCGTGGCCCTCGGTCTTATCGCCTTTGTGACGGCGATGTTCCACAGCCTGCATCTGATCAGCTCGTGGGCCGGGCTCATCGGGATCCTCACAGGTGCATACGGGCAGTACGTCTCGGTGACCACCCGCGAGAGGTTCCCGCTGATCCTTGGTATAGGCGCGTCCGCCGTCGGGTTCTACCTGGGAATGGCCCACGGCGGTCTCTTCGGCGGCCTGTAGCCGCGCCTGTCCCGGACGCCTCCGGACGCCGGTCCCGGCACGTCCACCCGCACCCCTCAGGGGGTCGCCCAGGCCCCCCGAGGGCGGACAGCCGGGACCCACCTGGCCGACAAGGTCCGACAGGGCCAGACGACGCGCTCCCCGGTCGCAGTAGGCTTCGGCGCGAGAGCCGGAGCCCCTGACCGATGGGGACACACCTGCCGAGGAGCGCCCCGCATGAGCCTGACCCTGAGGACCATCAGCCGAGAGCAGCATCTGGCGTACATCCAGAGTCTGCCGTCGGCCAGTCACTGCCAGGTCCCGGCGTGGGCGGATGTGAAGACCGAATGGCGCTCGGAGAACCTGGGCTGGTTCGACAAGAGCGGCGAGATCGTGGGCGCCGCCCTGGTGCTGTACCGCCAACTCCCGAAGATCAAGCGGTATCTCGCATACCTCCCCGAGGGCCCGGTCATCAACTGGTACGCGCCGAACCTCGACGACTGGCTGCAGCCGATGCTCGCGCATCTCAAGCAACAGGGCGCCTTCTCGGTGAAGATGGGCCCGCCGGTCGTCATCCGTCGCTGGGACGCAGCCGCCATCAAGTCCGGTATCCAGGACCCCGACGTGAAGCGCCTGCGCGACGTCGAGGCCACGCACATCGAGCCGCGTGCTTTCGAAGTCTCGGACCGGCTGCGGAAGATGGGCTGGCAGCAGGGCGAGGACGGCGGCGCCGGCTTCGGTGACGTGCAGCCGCGCTACGTCTTCCAGGTGCCGCTGGCGAACCGCTCGCTCGAAGACGTCCTCAAGGGCTTCAACCAGCTGTGGCGGCGCAACATCAAGAAGGCTGAGAAGGCCGGCGTCGAGGTGGTCCAGGGCAGTTACGAGGACCTCGCCGAATGGCAGCGGCTGTACGAGATCACCGCTGTGCGCGACCACTTCAGACCGCGTCCCCTCTCCTACTTCCAGCGCATGTGGACCGTCCTCAACTCCGAGGACCCGAATCGCATGCGGCTGTATTTCGCGCGCCACAACGGGGTGAACCTCTCCGCGGCGACAATGCTCGTCGTCGGTGGGCACGTCTGGTACTCGTACGGCGCGTCCGACAACATCGGACGCGAGGTACGGCCTTCGAACGCCATGCAGTGGCGGATGCTGCGCGATTCCTACGCGATGGGCGCCACCGTCTACGACCTGCGCGGCATCAGCGACTCTCTCGACGAGACCGACCACCTCTTCGGCCTGATCCAGTTCAAGGTCGGCACCGGTGGCGAAGCCGTCGAGTACGTCGGTGAGTGGGACTTCCCGCTCAACAAGCTGCTGCACAAGGCGCTGGACATGTATATGTCGCGCCGCTGACGAAACCGGCATCACCCGTTCCAATGAGCGCTTCAGCAGGCCCGCCGGCAGGCAGGCCGACAGGCTCAGACACTTCGACAAGCTCCACATACCTCTAATACACCGCAGCCACCAGAAAGGTTCCGGACCGGCCATGGCGCTCTCCCTCTACGTCGACACCGCGCGCTGGCGGGCGCACCAGAAATCCGTCCTCGACCAGTTCCCCGGGCTCGTCCCGGTCTGCAAGGGCAACGGATACGGCTTCGGTCACGAGCGACTCGCAGACGAGGCGATCCGCTTCGGCTCCGACACTCTCGCCGTCGGCACCACCTACGAGGCAGCCCGCATAAAGGACTGGTTCAGCGGCGATCTGCTGGTCCTCACCCCATTCCGGCGGGGTGAGGAGCCCGTGCCGCTGCCCGACCGCGTCATCCGATCGGTCTCCTCCGTGGACGGCGTGCACGCGCTGGTGGGCGCCCGGGTCGTCATCGAGTGCATGAGCTCGATGAAGCGTCACGGCGTCAAGGAGGAGGAGCTGGGGCAGCTGCACGCCGCCATCGAGGACGTGCGTCTCGAAGGTTTCGCGCTGCACCTGCCGCTGGACCGCACCGACGGCTCGGACGCGGTCGAGGAGGTCATCGGCTGGATGGACCGCCTTCGCGCCGCCCGGCTGCCGCTGCACACCATGTTCGTCAGCCATCTGCGCGCCGAGGAACAGGCACGGCTGCAGCAGCAGTTCCCGCAGACCCGCTTCCGCGCCCGGATCGGCACACGGCTGTGGCTCGGCGACCACGACGCGACGGAGTACCGGGGTGCCGTCCTCGACGTCACACGCGTCGCCAAGGGGGACCGCTTCGGGTACCGCCAGCAGAAGGCCGCCTCCGACGGCTGGCTGGTGGTCGTCGCCGGCGGCACGTCGCACGGCGTGGGCCTGGAGGCCCCGAAGGCGCTGCACGGCGTGATGCCGCGTGCCAAGGGCGTCGCCCGCGCGGGCCTGGCCACCGTCAACCGGAATCTGTCGCCCTTCGTCTGGGCGGGCAAGCAGCGCTGGTTCGCCGAGCCGCCCCACATGCAGGTGTCGATCCTGTTCGTGCCCGCGGACGCACAGGAACCGAAGGTCGGCGACGAGCTGGTGGCCCATCTGCGCCACACGACCACCCAGTTCGACCGCCTCGTCGACCGCTAGACACCGGGCCGGACGGCACCACGACCGGCTCCCACGACCGATGTGGCCAGGGCCCCGCCAAGGGTTTCGCGCCCTTGGCGGGGCCCTGTTCAGTCCGCGGCCGGCCGATGTGGACCTGTTCGGTCTGTGACCGGCCCGTGCGCCGTACCCCACTCCACCCGCGGCCCCTCGACCGCGGGTGCCGCGTGCCGCGGCGGATGCGCCGCCGCGTGCCCCAGCACGAAGACGTCCTCGGCACCGTCGAACACCCCGCCCGACGGATCGTCCGAACCGTCCCTGCGTACGACGTCCCGCTCCGGCATCAGAATGTCCCGTACGACGACGGCGCAGAGGTAGATCGTGCCCAGCAGGTGCAGGGCGATCGCCACCTGATAGCCCTCGGTCGGCAGCCCCTGGTGCTTGTCGCCGCTCGTCGTGTACGCGAGGTACATCCAGATCCCGAGGAAGTACATGACCTCGCACGCCTGCCAGATCAGGAAGTCCCGCCACCGCGGCCTGGCCAGCGCGGCAAGGGGGATCAGCCACAGCACGTACTGCGGCGAGTAGACCTTGTTGGTGAGAATGAACGCCGCGACGACAAGAAGGACCAGCTGGGCGAAGCGGGGCCGGCGCGGCGCCATCAGCGTCAGCACCAGGATGCATACGCAGAAGAAGAGCATCAGCAGCGTCGACGCGGTGTTCACCGTGTCGACCGGGATGGAAATGCCGGTGCGCTGCGAGATGATCAGCCAGAACGAGCCGAAGTCGAGCGGCCGGTCGTGGCTGAACGTGTAGAACTTCTTCCATCCCTCGGGCGCGAACACCATCACCGGCAGGTTCACCACCAGCCATGATGCGGCCGTGCCGAGTGTCGCCACGAAGAACTCCCGCCATTTACCGACCCGCCAGCAGAGCACGAACACCGGCCCCAGCAGGAGTACGGGGTAGAGCTTGGCGGCTGTGGCGAGGCCGATGAGGATGCCGAAGGCCAGCGTCCGCTGCCGGGACCACATGAGCATGGCTGCGGCCGTCAGCGCGACGGCCAGCAGGTCCCAGTTGATCGTCGCGGTGAGCGCGAAGGCCGGCGCGAGGGCGACCAGCAACCCGTCCCACGGACGGCGCCGGTGCGTACGGGCGACACACACCGCCATGACCGCGGTGCAGATCATCAGCATGCCCGCGTTGACCATCCAGTACATCTGCTCCCGGTACTGGATGGAGCCGCCGGGCGTCAGCCAGGCCGCGACCTGCATGAACACCCCGGTCAGGACGGGGTACTCCAGGTACTGCATGGTGTCGCTCAGCCGATCGAAGTACGGCACGAGACCGTCCGCGAAACCACGTCCGACGAAAAGGTGCGGAATGTCGGAGTAGCAGGCATGCGTGTACTGCGAGCTGGCGCCCCTGAACCACGCCCAGTTGTAACAGGGCACTTTCTGCACCATGCCGAGCGCGAACATGCCGATCGCCACCAGGGCGACGACACGCACAGGCGTGAGGGGGCCGGAGCCGAGTCGTGCCCAGCGCCCCGACCGCCCGCCGATCAGCTCGCTGCCGGCCGCGGCGACCTCGTCCTGATGCGTGGGCCGAACGACGGACCGTTCCTGGTGCACGCTCGTGTGTTCTGCGCTTGGCATGCCGCACATCCTGCCGTACGGCGCTGTGGAAACGGCGAGGGCCGCCGCACCGAGTGGTGCGGCGGCCTGGTGGCCTTCTTCCGGCTGCGCCTATTGGCCTGCCGTTCGGGCGCTATCCGGTCGAGCCTCCGAAGAAACCGCCGTTCCCGTTGCCGTGCCCGTTGCCCCCGCCGACCGACGAGGTATCCGGAGACGTGGTCCCGTCGGTCGGACTGGGAGATCCACCTCCGCCGCTACCGGCCGAGGTGCCTCCGTTGTTGCCTCCGTTGTTGCCTCCGTTGTTGCCTCCACTGCTGTTCTGGCAGTTCCGGTCCCACGCCCCGCAGCTGCCGCTCGGGTCGGGCGTGGGGGAGGAGGGCGTCATCGAAGGTGTCGTGGGCGGCGTGCTGGAGGGGGTCTCCGAAGGCACGGTGCTCGGCGTCGGCGAAGGGCTCGGCGCGCCGCCCCCGTAGACCATCTCGCCCCACGGCTCCGGCTTCGGGAAGGTCAGGACGTCCTCCCCCTTCAGCGCGTCGGCCATGTAGTCGTGCCAGATCTGGGCCGGGAACGAGGCACCGTGGACCGACTTCTCGCCGCCCGTGCCGTACATCTTCTCGAACTCACGGTTCTTGTGCTTCTCGTTGTCGTCGTACCGGAACATGCTGATAGCGGTCGACAGCTGCGGGGTGTACCCCACGAACCAGGCGGACTTGTTCAGGTCCGTCGTACCCGTCTTGCCCGCCACGTCACGACCGGGGAGCTTGGCAGGCGTGCCGGTCCCGTGCTCGACGACGTTCTTCAGGACGTCGGTGACGTTGTCGGCGACGATGTTGTCGAAGGCACGCTTGGGCACCTTCTTGTGCTGATAGATGACCTCACCGCGGTACTTGACCTTCTCGACGGAGTACGGGTCGTGCTGCATCCCGCTGTCGGCGAAGGTGCCGTAGGCCCCAGCCATCCGGATCGCGCTGGGCTGGGACGTACCGATGGAGAACGACGGAACGGTCGCGTCCGCCATGTACTTGTCGTCACGCAGACCCGCGGCTATCGCGACGTCCTTCACCTTGTCGGTGCCGACGTCCATACCGAGCTGGACGTACGGGGAGTTGGCGGACCACTGCATGGCCTCGCGAAGGGTGATGTTCCCCCTCGACTCATGGCCGTCGTTGGTCTGCAGCCACTCCTCGCCGTTCTCGTTGGTCCAGATCTCACCGTTGTATTTCTTGATCTTCAGCCGGTCGTCGGCGTTGTAGATGCTCTTCGGGGAGACCTTCGTGCGCTGCGACTCGTCCTGATCCGACAGGCCCTTCGGGTCACGCTTGCCGTACTCCATGGCAGCCGCCAGTACGAACGGCTTGAAGGTCGAACCCACCTGCGCACCGGTGGCGTCGGCGTTGTTGGTGTAGTGCCGCGTCGCATCCTGACCACCGTAGATCGCGAGAATGGCGCCGGTTTTCGGATCCACCGAAGCGCCGCCGAACTGGACGTGCGTGTCCGTCTCGGGGCGCTCCTTCGGCTTGATCTTGCGGTCGTAGACCTTCTTGACCGCGGCGTTGAGCGCCTTGACCTTCTTCTCGTCGAAGGTGGTGTGGATCTCGTAGCCGCCCAGGGCAAGCTTTTCCCGGGTGACGTCCTTGTGGTTGTTGAGGAAGCTCTCCCGGGCGAGGGACACCAGATAACCGGTCTGACCGCCCAGCTGCGCGTTCTGCTTCGGCGGCTTCGGCATGGGGAACTTCGTGTACTTGTCGCGCTCCTCCTGGGTCATCCGCCCGTCCTTCACCTCCTCGTTGAGGATCCAGCGCCAGCGCCTCTCCGCCCGGTACCTGTTCTTCGCAGGGGTCGCCTCCTTGGGGTCGGCCTCGGTAACGCCGGCCGGGTCGTAGTAGGTCGCGCCCTTCAGCAGAGTGGCCAGGAAGGCGCACTCGCTCGGATTGAGCTTGTTGGCGTCCTTGCCGTAGTACGTACGTGCCGCGGCCTGGATCCCCGATGCGCCTCGCCCGTAGTACGAGATGTTCAGGTAGCCGGCCATGATCGTCTGCTTGGTCTCTGTCTTGCCGACCTTGATCGTGATGAAGAGCTCTTCGAACTTCCGGCTCAGGGTCTGCTCCTGAGAGAGACGCGAGTTCTTCACGTACTGCTGGGTGATCGTCGAGCCACCCTGGGTCTGTCCGCCCTTGGCCATGTTGTAGAAGGCCCGGGCGATACCCATCGGGTCGATGCCACTGTCGTTGTCGAACGACTTGTTCTCCGCCGAGATGACGGCGTTCCGCATGGCCTCGGGGATCTGCTCGTAACCGATGATCTGACGGTTGGCCCCACCCCCCGTGGCGATCATCTGCTTGCCGTTCGCCCAGTAGTAGACGTTGTTCTCCGCCTTGGCGGCATCCTTCACACGGGGCGTCGCGACCATCGCGTACGCGATACCGCCGAGGCCCATGAGAAGGCCGAGGAAGCCAATGCACAGGCCGGAGACCAGCTTCCAGGACGGCACCCAGCGCCGCACTCCGTACTTCCCGGCGCGCGGGTAGTCGATGAAGCGCTTCTTCACGGGACGCTGACTGCCGCGCCCGCGGCCCCGACCGGGACCCTCGTACCCGTCGCCGCCACCACCGCGGCTTCGACCACCCCCGCCGCCATGACCCGCGCCACCTCCCTCGGCGGCACGCCGGCTCCCGCTTCCACGCTGCGCGGCTCGTCTGGCCGCGGCACGCCCGCCGTACGGACTCTCGTCGTCGTACGAACCGGAAGGTGACTCATTAGTTACTCTGCGTGACGGAGCTGCGCGGCGTCCTGTGGACTGCTGGGCGGCTCGTCTGGCCGCGGCACGCCCGCCACCTTGCGGTTGCTGCGTCTTGCGACGGTGCTCGCTCATCGAACGACTACTCCTCGGGCAGGCGAAAGCGCCTGGAAGCGGCAGTTGAGATCCGGTCCCCCGAATTACGGACGGACCCTGCGACAGGCTCATCCGCAGTGCGTCCGGTCAGTCCGCGACGACTGACGCTCGGGGGCGTCGCGCGGTTCCCGGTGGTCTGCATGCCGCACAGACTACGCACGGTCAAAACCCACCTAGGGCCCAAGCTCACCCCAAATCACGCAAGTCGCTTCCTACGAATTGGTGATGTGACGCCGTTCACGGCACCCCCCCTTGTCGCATCGCGGTGAGCGATCTATCGTCGTGATGTATCGAGTCGATACATCAGCTCGGCATAAGGCTCCGCGAGAGCGCTCGGAGAAGGAGGAGGCGAAGTTGAGCAGACGCTCCGGCATCCTCGAATTCGCCGTACTCGGTCTGCTCCGCGAGTCCCCCATGCACGGGTACGAGCTGCGCAAACGCCTCAACACATCGTTGGGGGTCTTCCGCGCCTTCAGTTACGGCACCCTCTACCCCTGCCTCAAGACGCTGGTGGCCAGCGGCTGGTTGATCGAGGAACCGGGAAACGGTCCGGCAGAGGTCCCGCCCGCCGGCGGACGTGCGGTCGCCCCTGCCTCTTCACTGGCAGGACGGCGCGCCAAGATCGTCTACCGGCTGACGGCAGAAGGTAAGGAGCACTTCGAGGAGCTGCTTTCGCACACCGGCCCCGACTCCTGGGAGGACGAGCACTTCGCAGCCCGCTTCGCCTTCTTCGGACAGACGGAGCACGAGGTGCGGATGCGCGTACTGGAAGGCCGCCGCAGCCGGCTGGAGGAGCGCCTGGAGAAGATGCGCGCCTCTCTGGCACGCACCCGCGAACGACTCGACGACTACACGCTTGAGCTGCAGCGACACGGCATGGAATCCGTGGAGCGCGAAGTGCGCTGGCTGAACGAGCTCATCGAGAGCGAGCGGTTGGGACGGGATCAGCGACGATCCTCGCCCGAGGGCTCCGCTCAGCAGAACACCGCAGGGAAGACGGACGGCCTGCCCCGGCGCCGGGGTCATACCCCGCCGGATCCGTCCGACGACACCGCCAAGTGAAGTCCCGGCACTTCCGCAGGGCCTTCATCGGAATCACCAAGAACACTCAACACAGGGAGCAACCGGAATGGGTTCGGTTCGCGTAGCCATCGTCGGCGTGGGCAACTGCGCCGCCTCGCTGGTGCAGGGCGTCGAGTACTACAAGGACGCCGATCCGGCCGGCAAGGTGCCCGGTCTGATGCACGTCCAGTTCGGCGAGTACCACGTGCGTGACGTCGAGTTCGTCGCCGCCTTCGATGTCGACGCGAAGAAGGTCGGCCTCGACCTCGCGGACGCCATCGGTGCCAGCGAGAACAACACCATCAAGATCGCCGACGTTCCGAACACCGGCGTGACCGTCCAGCGTGGCCACACCCACGACGGACTGGGCAAGTACTACCGCCAGACCATCGAGGAGTCCACCGAGGCCCCGGTCGACATCGTCCAGGTCCTCAAGGACAAGCAGGTCGACGTCCTCGTCTGCTACCTGCCCGTCGGTTCCGAGGTCGCTGCGAAGTTCTACGCGCAGTGCGCCATCGACGCCAAGGTCGCGTTCGTCAACGCCCTCCCGGTCTTCATCGCCGGCACCAAGGAGTGGGCGGACAAGTTCACCGAGGCCGGTGTCCCGATCGTCGGCGACGACATCAAGTCCCAGGTCGGCGCCACCATCACACACCGCGTGATGGCGAAGCTCTTCGAGGACCGGGGTGTCATCCTGGACCGCACGATGCAGCTGAACGTCGGCGGCAACATGGACTTCAAGAACATGCTCGAGCGTGAGCGCCTGGAGTCCAAGAAGATCTCCAAGACGCAGGCCGTCACCTCCCAGATCCGTGACCGCGAGCTCGGTGCGGACAACGTCCACATCGGTCCGTCGGACTACGTGGCCTGGCTCGACGACCGCAAGTGGGCGTACGTGCGCCTCGAGGGCCGCGCCTTCGGTGACGTTCCGCTGAACCTGGAGTACAAGCTCGAGGTCTGGGACTCCCCGAACTCCGCCGGTGTCATCATCGACGCCGTGCGCGCCGCGAAGATCGCCAAGGACCGTGGCATCGGTGGCCCGATCCTCTCCGCGTCCTCGTACTTCATGAAGTCCCCGCCGGTCCAGTACTTCGACGACGAGGCCCGCGAGAACGTCGAGAAGTTCATCAACGGCGACGTCGAGCGCTGACACGACCGGCAACGGCGTGTGAACGCGGCAGGGCGATGAGCGGCAACGCTTCTCCGCTTCCGCCTCGTTGAGGGTCCCCGGGCAATCCGCCCGGGGACCCTCAACGTATGTGACCCTTGCCCACATGCCCGTCGTACGTGATCTGCGCGTACTCCTGCGCCTTCGGAACTTCCGTCGCCTGCTGGCCGTACGGCTCCTCTCCCAGTCTGCCGACGGCGTCTATCAAGTCGCCCTCGCCGCGCACGTCGTCTTCTCCCCGGAGAAGCAGACGTCGGCGGCGGCCATCGCCTCCGCGATGGCCGTGCTGCTGCTGCCGTACTCGCTCGTCGGCCCCTTCGCCGGCGTCCTGCTGGACCGCTGGCCGCGCCGCCAGGTCTTCCTTTACGGCAATCTGCTGCGCGCAGCCCTCGCCTGCTGCACCGCCCTGCTGATCCTCGGTACCGCACCCGACTGGCTCTTCTACGCCTCCGCACTGTGCGTCACCGCGGTGAACCGCTTCGTGCTGGCGGGACTCTCGGCCGCGCTGCCGCGGGTCGTCGACAGGGATCGGCTGGTCATGGCCAACTCGCTCTCACCGACCGCGGGCACGCTCGCCGCCACGGCGGGAGGCGGCCTCGCCTTCGCCGTACGCCTCGTGGCTGCGGACTCGGATGCCGCAGTGGTGCTGCTGGGCGCGGGGCTCTACCTCGCCTCGGCACTGGCCTCCCTGCGCCTTGCCACCCAACTCCTCGGACCGGATACGCACGGCAGTCCTATCCGACTGAGGGACGCGCTGGCCACCACCGCGCACGGACTCGTCGGCGGGCTGCGCCATCTGGCGGAACGGACGGACGCCACACGGGCATTGGCCGCCATGACAGTGATCCGGTTCTGCTACGGGGCGCTGACCGTGATGGTGCTGATGCTGTGCCGGTACGCCTGGTCCGACAGCGAATCCGGCGGTCTGGCCCTGCTCGGACTGGCCGTGGGCGCCTCGGGGGCGGGATTCTTCGCGGCGGCCGTGCTGACGCCCTGGGCGGTTGGACGGCTCGGCCGGTTCCGCTGGATAGCGACGTGCGCCGCCGCGGCTGCCGTCCTCGAACCCGCGCTCGGGCTGTGGTTCACCCCCCGACCGATGTTGGTCGCGGCATTCGTCCTCGGAGCCGTCACTCAGGGAACGAAGATCGCGACGGACACGGTGGTGCAGACCGCGGTGGACGACTCATTCCGCGGTCGCGTCTTCTCCCTGTACGACGTGCTGTTCAACGTGGCCTTTGTGGGCGCCGCCGCAGTAGCCGCTGTGGCACTGCCTCCTGACGGCAAGTCGGCCACAGTGGTGATCGGGCTCGCGCTGCTCTACGGGATCGTCGCCGTGACGATGTTCCGGTGGAGCCGTGTCAGTGAAGTGCTATAGCGTGCGCGCGTCAAAAGAAGAGCGGACCCGCCGCCTCAGAACATGTCCGGCGGCAAGAAGGCTTTCCTGGCGGTGCGCAACATCGTCATCATCGTGGTGGCGCTCGGCGCCCTCGCGGGTCTGAAGTTCGGCTGGGACAAAATATTCGAGTCGGACGCCAAGGCCGCCTCGGTCGGCGACTGCCTGCAGAACAAGGGCTCCAACATCAGCCCGGACATGGCATCGGCCGACTGCGGCTCGTCGGCGGCCGAGTACAAGGTGGCCGAGGTGCACGACGACACCTCTGACACGGACCTGTGCGACGCCAAGAAATACGTCGCCTACACCGAAACCTCCGGCAGCCGTAAGAGCCGGACCAGTGTGGTTCTCTGTCTGACGCCGATGAAGCCGACGGGCTGACCCTCTTCCGGCGCAGGTGCCGATAGCTGCTACATCGAGGGGCGCTGTTTCACGTGAAACAGCGCCCCTCCACGCATCCGGCCGCGGTCATGTTTCACGTGAAACATGAAAGACGCCCCCCCCCCCCCCCACCCCCCCCCCCCCCCACACCAAAAACCCACCCCCCCACCCACAAAAACCACAAAACAAC
>NZ_JBICXB010000001.1:111146-481265 GCF_043200055.1 Streptomyces sp. NPDC048496
TTCCTTTTTGTTTATTCTGGGGGGGGGTTTTTTTCTTTAAAACCCCCCCCCCCCCCCCCAGCCGGCGGGGTTTTTGTTTCACGTGAAACATGACCGCGGCCCCACCCTCAGCCCTGCTCGGCCCACCACTTCCTGAGCTCCGCGACGGCCACGTCATGCCCCATCGGGCCGTTCTCCAGCCGCATCTCCAGCAGGAACGCGTACGCCTTGCCGATCACCGGTCCCGGGCCGACACCCAGCGTCTTCATGATCTCGTTGCCGTCCAGGTCGGGCCGGATGGCGTCCAGCTCCTCCTGTTCCTTCAACTGTGCGATGCGCTCCTCAAGCGCGTCATAGGTGCGCGAGAGCGCGCCGGCCTTGCGCTTGTTCCGCGTCGTACAGTCCGAGCGCGTCAGCTTGTGCAGCCGCTCCAGCAACGGGCCCGCATCCCGCACATACCGGCGGACGGCGGAGTCGGTCCACTCGCCGTCGCCATAGCCGTGGAAGCGCAGATGCAGCTCCACCAGCTTCGAGACGTCCTTGACCGTGTCATTGGAGTACTTGAGCTCCGTCATGCGCTTCTTGACCATCTTGGCGCCCACCACCTCGTGGTGATGGAACGAGACGCGTCCGTCCTTCTCGAAACGCCGGGTCCGCGGCTTACCGATGTCATGGAGCAGCGCGGCAAGCCGAAGAGTCAGGTCGGGACCATCCTCCTCCATGTCGATCGCCTGCTCGAGAACGGTCAGCGAGTGCTCGTAGACGTCCTTGTGACGGTGATGCTCGTCACTTTCCAGCCGCAGCGCGGGCAGCTCCGGCAGCACCTGCTGCGCCAGTCCCGTATCGACCAGGAGTGCCAGTCCCTTGCGAGGGTGCGCGGAGAGCAGCAGCTTGTTGAGTTCCTCACGGACCCGCTCGGCGGAGACGATCTCGATACGGCCCGCCATCTCCGTCATCGCAGTGATGACATCAGAAGCGACCTCGAAGTCCAGCTGCGCGGCGAAGCGCGCGGCACGCAGCATGCGCAGGGGATCGTCGGAGAAGGACTCCTCGGGTGTCCCGGGGGTGCGCAGCACCCGCTCCGCCAGGTCCTCCAGACCGCCGTGCGGGTCGATGAATTCCTTCTGCGGCAGCGCGACGGCCATGGCGTTGACCGTGAAGTCTCGGCGTACGAGGTCCTCCTCGATGGAGTCGCCGTAGGAAACCTCGGGCTTGCGCGAGGTCCTGTCGTACGCCTCCGACCGGTACGTGGTGACTTCGATCTGGTAGCCGTGCTTCTGGCAGCCCACTGTGCCGAAGGCGATACCGACCTCCCACACCGAGTCGGCCCATGGACGCACGATCTTCAGAACGTCCTCGGGCCGGGCGTCGGTGGTGAAGTCCAGGTCGTTCCCGAGCCTGCCGAGAAGCGCGTCCCGGACCGAGCCACCGACCAGGGCCAGACTGAATCCGGCATCCTGGAATCGGCGGGCAAGGTCGTCGGCGACCGGGGAGACCCGCAGCAGTTCACTGACTGCGCGATGCTGCACCTGGGTCAGGGCACTGGAATTCTCTTCATTGGCATTCGGCACAACAGAAAAGGGTACGTGCCCGGACCGGCCCGGGCGTCATTGTTTCTCTCCGCCCTGCAAGACTCTCCCGATCATGTAGTGCACACCCCAGCACTTAGCCCCCGCGCACATCGTTACCATGCGGGGACGCAGCAACCGACAACCATCGACAGCAGCTGACGACGACGAGGGACGGATAGGCGCGTGGCCGAGGCGGCAGACATCCAGGGGATCAGTCCTTCTCCTGCCCGCCGGTGGCTGCGGCGCACAGCATCCTTGGTCGTCGCAGCACCGCTCGTGGCAGCGCTGCTGGCCGGCACGGCCGCGCCCACGGCGCAGGCCGACGTGGCGAGCAAGGCTCCCACCGGCTCCAGCACCGTCGATGTGTCCCTGGACACCCTGGCTCCCAGTGCACCGGTCAAGGGGGACACGCTCACCGTCTCCGGCACCCTGACCAACAGGAGCAAGGAATCGGTCACCGATGCCCGGGTCGATCTGCGTGTCGGGCCGAGGCTCTACAGCAGGACATCGATCGACGACGCCGCGGAGCGCACCGGGTACGTGCCCGGCAGCGATCCCGCACCCATCAGCGGTAAGTACACGGTGGAGTTCGCGAAGCTCCCTTCGGGCATCAGCCAGGACTTCACGCTGTCCGTGCCCGTCGACAAGCTGGAACTCGACGACGCGGGTGTCTACCAGCTCGGTGTCTCCCTGTCCGGGCGGACCGCCCGCACCCAGGACGAGCAGGTACTCGGAATCCAGCGCACCTTCCTTCCCTGGCAGACGGAGGAGAGCGATTCCAGGACCCAGGTCACCTACCTCTGGCCGCTGATCACATCCGCCCATGTCACTGCCGAGACCGGCTCGGACGAGCAGCAGACACCGGTCTTCGCCGATGACAACCTGGCGGCCGAGATCGCTCCGGGTGGTCGCCTCGACCAGATGGTCTCGCTGGGCAGCCAGCTGCCCGTCACCTGGGTGATCGACCCGGATCTGCTGGCCGGCGTCGATGCGATGGCGAGGAACTACCGCGTCAAGGTCGACGACACCACCGTTCCCGGGAAGAACCAGGCCGTTGCCAAGCGGTGGCTCAGCTCACTGGAAAAGGCGGTGGCGGACAGCAAGGTCGTGGCACTGCCTTTCGCCGATCCGGATCTTGCGTCCATCGCGCACCGCGGCAAGAACGTCTCGGGGACCCTCAGCCACCTGCAGACCGCCACCGAGGTGGCCGGCACAACGGTGGAGACGATCCTGCACGTGAAGCCGTCCACCGACTTCGCATGGCCGGTCGACGGCGCGATCGATCCTTCGATCGTCGATGTCGCCACGTCGGCCGGTGCCCACAACGTGATCGCCCGCAGCGACAGCCTCCAGGAAACAGGGAGACTGCCGTACACACCGACCGCAGCCCGGCCGATCGGTGGCGGCACCAACGCCATCGTGGCCGACTCCCGGCTCTCCAAGGCCTTCGAGGGAGACATGTCGCGTGCGGAGGATTCCACTCTCGCCGTTCAGAAGTTCCTCGCCACAACCCTCGCGCTGACCGAGCAGGACACGGACACCAAGCGCAGCATCGTCGTCGCGCCGCAACGGATGCCGACCGCCGCTCAGGCGCAGTCGATGGCACGCGCCCTGCACGCCCTCGACGACGAACGGTGGACGCAGCCTCTCGACCTCGTGGGCGCGGCCGAGGCCGAGCCCGACGCCCAGGCGACGACGCGGGTCCCCGGGACCTCCCAGTACCCGAAGAGGCTCCGCAGCCAGGAGCTGCCCACCCAAGCCTTCCAGGACATCAAGTCCACCCAGGTCTCGCTGGGCAGCTTCCAGGTCATCCTCACTCAGCCGGAGCGGGTGGTGACCCCCTTCGGCAACGCGATCAACCGGGCCATGTCGACGTCGTGGCGCGGCAAGCCGCTGGAGGCACAGCAGTACCGGGACTCGGTACGCACATATCTGCAGGGCCTCATCAACGAGGTGCAGCTCATTTCGAAGTCGGACGTCACGTTGTCCGGCCGCAGCGCCACAATCCCTGTGACCGTACAGAACAGCCTGTTGCAGGGTGTCGACCATCTGGTACTCCGGCTGAAGTCGGAGAACCCGACACGGCTCAAGCTGAACAACGGCGACGCGGTGGCCGAGAAGCCGATCCGTATCGCCGGTGGCCACAGCCAGTCCGTGAAGTTCGACGCAGCTGCGAACGCCAACGGCCAGGTACAGGTAGTGGCGCAGCTGTACACCGAGGACAACATGCCGTACGGCGAAGAGATGACCTTCACGGTGAAGGTCTCCGAGGTCACACCGACCGTGTTGCTGGTGATCGCCGGCGGGCTGCTGCTGCTGGTCCTCGCAGGCATCAGGATGTACACCCATCGCAAGCGCGCCAACGCAAGCGACCCGGCCGGTGACGACTGCGGTGAACCCGAGCAGCCGAGTGACCCGACGCCGGACACCGGTCCGGAAAGCGGAGGGCCGTCAGGCACGGGTGAGAAAGTAGACCGTTGAGCGATGTCTGTCGTGGCCGGTCGGCCGGGGACGATGAGGTGGGGTTTCGATGAACGCGCCGTACGACGGTGACCGTGGTCAGGGTGCGGGCGGAGATGGTTCTTCCGGTGGCCCCCCGATGCCACCTGGCCCGGGCCAGGTGCCGCTGCCGCCCGACCCGTACGTCCAGGACGCGTACGACCGCGACCCTTACCGCGCTCAGGATCTGTCCGCCCAGGACCCGGTGGCCGAGGCGCTGTACGACCGCGCCGCCCACCCGCCGCCGCCCCCTGGCACGTACCAGCCGCCGCAGCCGCTCTACCAGCAGCCGCCTGCGGCGCAGTACGCCCCCGATCCACGCATCTGGGCGCAGACCCCGCCGCCCGAGCCCGACGGCCCGTCCCGACACCTGCCGTACGGGGACGACGCGGCAACCACGCATTTCGTCGGTGTGGACGACCTCGTCACCCAGGCATCCGAGCACCACAAGGAACCGGACGCGTTCGCTCACCTGTTCCGGGACCAGGAGGGCCCGGCCGGGTCCCCCGCTCCGTCCGTACCAGAACCGGCTCCGGCTCCGGCGCCCGCCCCGCCGAAATCCGGCGGCCGGGCCTCCGGCCTGCTGAAGTCCAGCGCGGTGATGGCGGCCGGCACACTCGTGTCCCGTCTCACCGGATTCGTCCGCAGCCTGGTGATCACCGCCGCGCTGGGTGCGGCGCTGCTCGGTGACAGCTTCACCATTGCCTACACGCTGCCGACGATGATCTACATCCTCACCGTGGGCGGCGGGCTCAACTCGGTCTTCGTTCCTCAGCTCGTCCGCTCCATGAAGGATGACGAGGACGGCGGCGAAGCGTACGCCAACCGCCTGCTCACGCTCGTCATGGTCGCACTCGGTGTGATCGTCGGGATCGCGGTATTCGCTGCTCCGTGGCTGATCCACATGATGTCGCCGACGATCGCCGGGGACGCGGCCGCCAACAGCGTCGCCGTGACGTTCGCCCGGTACTGCCTGCCGACCATCTTCTTCATGGGCGTGCATGTCGTGATGGGCCAGATCCTCAACGCCCGCGGCAGGTTCGGGGCGATGATGTGGACCCCGGTCCTCAACAACATCGTCATGATCTTCACGTTCGGCATGTTCATCTGGGTCTACGGCACCTCCGCCGAATCCCAGATGGGGGTCCAGACGATCCCGCCGGAGGGCGTCCGGCTGCTGGGCATCGGCACGCTGCTCGGTCTGGTTGTCCAGGCCCTGGCCATGGTCCCGTACCTGCGTGAGGCCGGCTTCCGTTTCCGTCCACGTTTCGACTGGAAGGGGCACGGGCTCGGCAAGACGGTCAAGCTGGCCAAGTGGACCGTCCTGTTCGTCCTGGCCAACCAGGCAGGTGTGATCGTCGTCACCCAGCTCGCGACCTCGGCGGGCAAACTGTCCGGCAAGGACGGCACCGGCTTCCTCGCCTACTCCAACGCCCAGCTCATCTGGGGCATGCCGCAGGCGATCATCACCGTGTCGGTCATGGCGGCCCTGCTGCCCCGCATCTCCCGCGCCGCCCACGACAACGACCCGGGCGCCGTCCGCGACGACATCTCTCAGGGACTGCGGAACTCGGCCGTGGCGATCGTGCCGGTAGCCTTCATGTTCCTCGCCCTCGGCCTGCCGATGTGCACCCTCTTGTATGCCTCTGCAGGCACCGAAGCTGCCCGCTCCATGGGCTTCATCCTCATGGCATTCGGTCTCGGCCTGATCCCGTACTCCGTGCAGTACGTGGTGCTGCGAGGCTTCTACGCCTACGAGGACACCCGGACGCCCTTCTACAACACGGTCATCGTCGCCGCGGTCAACGCGGCCGCTTCGGCCCTCTGCTACGTGGTTCTGCCGGCCCAGTGGGCCGTGGTCGGCATGGCTGCCTCGTACGGACTCGCCTACGCCGTCGGCGTGGGCATCGCCTGGCGACGGCTGCGCAACCGGCTGGGCGGCGATCTGGACGGCGCCCACGTCGTACGCACCTACGCCCGCCTGTGCCTGGCTGCAATCCCGGCAGCGGTGCTCGGCGGCGGCGTCGGCTTCGCCGTTCTCCTGGGCCTCGGCGAAGGCGCCTTCGGGTCACTCGTCGCGCTGATCTGTGGTGGGGCCGTTCTGCTGGGCGTCTTCTTCGTCGCCGCCAAGCGCATGCGGATCGAAGAGATCAACGGCATGGTCGGGATGGTCCGAGGGCGGCTCGGACGCTGAGGATCAACCGGCCCGCACAACCATCGCCGGTCTCCGTGTGTCGTGCATAGCGCTGGAGTGTGGGCACAATTGGCGTGACTGTGCAGAGCTGGCTGGCATCGCGCAACGGATGGGGAGGCAGGAACGACGGTGGCGGAACGTAGCACGGCTGCCGTCGACGTGGCCGACAACAGCGGTGATGAGCCGCTGGCCGCCAAGGCGGACGAGGCCACGACCGACGGAACGGCAGAAGCCCAGGAATCGGCGGGCACCAGCCCCCAGGACGCAGATGATGAGCGAAGCAGCCCGGAGGCCGCCTCGGCGACCCCTGATCTGCACAGCGGCCACAGACTTGCCCAGCGCTACCGACTGGAGGAGTGCGTCACCCGTCTGGACGGATTCAGCAGCTGGCGTGCTGTCGACGAGAAACTGCGCCGCGCGGTGGGCGTCCATCTGCTCCCCGCCGACCACCCCCGAGCCCGCTCCGTGCTGGCCGCAGCCCGGTCCTCCGCACTGCTCGGCGACCCCCGCTTTGTGCAGGTCCTCGACGCGGTCGAGGAGGACGACCTTGTCTACGTCGTCCATGAATGGCTTCCCGACGCCACCGAGCTCACAGCTCTGCTGGCCTCCGGCCCCATGGACGCACACGACGCGTACCAGCTGGTCAGCCAGATCTCCCAGGCCATGGCGGCCGCGCACCGCGAGGGCCTCGCGCATCTGAGGCTCACCCCGGGAGCGGTGCTGCGGAGCTCGACCGGTCAGTACCGGATCCGCGGCCTCGCGGTGAACGCCGCGCTGCGGGGTATCACCTCCGACGGCCCGCAGCGCGCGGACACCGAGGCGATCGGCGCCCTGCTCTACGCCGCGCTGACACAACGCTGGCCGTACGAGAACGACGCGTACGGTCTCTCCGGACTACCCAAGGGCGTGGGGCTGATCGCCCCCGACCAGGTGCGGGCCGGCGTACACCGAGGTCTCTCCGAGCTCGCCATGCGCGCCCTGGCCAACGACGGCGCCACCGCCTCCCGGCAGGAACAGCCCTGCACCACCCCGGACGAGCTTGCCAAGGCCGTCGCGGCGATGCCACGCATCCGCCCGCCCGAGCCCACGTTCACGGCTCCGCCCGAGTACCAGCGGACGACCTACCAGCAGGGCACCTACGGACATCCGTCCGCCCGTCCCGGCGCACCCGTGACCAAGCCCGTGATGGCCACCCCCCCGGCGCCGCTCCAGAGCCGCACCGGCAAGGTTCTCAAGTGGGCTGTGTCCGCGTTGCTGATCGCGGCCCTGGGCCTCGGCAGCTGGCAGCTCGCCGAGACGCTGCTCAACCACGACAACGACCCGGGTGACCCCGGCAGCACACAGACCAACCCGTCGAACGGCGACAAGCACGCTCCCGCTCCGACCAAGCCGCTGCGGATCGCCGATGCCAACGAGTTCATGCCCAGTGGCTCAGGGATAAAGCAGCAGCTGGCACCGAATGCCGTCGACGGTGACGCAAGCACCGCCTGGATCACTCCGCGCTACAAGGGCTACGCGAACTTCGGCAACTATTCGAACCGAAGAGACGGCAGTGGCATAGTCGTCGATCTGGGCAGCGTGCAGAGCGTCGCCGGAATCAAGGTCACGATGTACCGCAGCGGACAGAAGGCCGAAGTGCTCGCAGCCGACGTCGGCGCTTCCGCCCCGTCCTCCCTCTCGGACTTCCCTCAGCGGCTCACGAAACTCGAAACCGTGGGCAGCGACCTGAAGACGACCCTGGACAAGCCCGTGCGGACCCGTTACGTGCTGATCCACATCACCGAACTCCCGTCGGACGGAACATCCAACGGCTACCGGGGCGGGATCTCGGAGATCTCCGTACTCGGCTGACGGAGCAGGCCGGTGGGAGCCCCTCCCGCCGGCCTTCGCGCCATCGGCCCGGCCGACGCACGTTCGCACCCCCATATCGGACTGTGCGTCTTCTGCCCTCTGCCCCTGCTCCCACAAATCGTGATAGACAGACGCACCTTGACGCAGAGACAGGGAGGGAGGGGGATGTGGCCGCCGAGCCTTCAGAGCCACTCAGCGACTCAGACCTCCTCGCTCGTCACGTAGCCGGTGAACCGGATGCCTTCGGTGAGCTCGTACGGCGCCACCGCGACCGGCTTTGGGCCGTGGCGCTGCGAACGCTGGGAGACCGCGAGGAAGCAGCCGACGCGGTTCAGGACGCCCTGGTCTCCGCCTTCCGGGCCGCTCATACCTTCCGCGGCCAGTCTGCCGTCACCACCTGGCTGCATCGCATCACGGTCAACGCCTGCCTCGACCGGGTCCGCAAGGCGGCGTCACGCAAGACCTCACCCGTCGACGACACCGAGCGACTCGAACAACTCCTGGAGCCCCACGAGTCCGCCGAGGCACCAGCCGAGCGTCAGGATCTGCACCGCGAACTTCTGGCGGCACTCGGCACGCTTCCCGCCGAACAACGGGCCGCACTGGTTCTCGTGGACATGCAGGGCTATCCCGTGGCGGAGGCCGCCCTCATCCTCGAAGTGCCGACCGGCACCGTGAAAAGCCGCTGTGCACGGGGCCGAGCGCGGCTGGCCCCCCTTCTGACCCACCTCCGTGGTGAAGTCGGAGAGAGCGGTGCACTCGGCACGGGAAGGAACCGGACGCAGAGGGCATCCGTCCCACCCGCATCGCAGCCAAAGGACGCAGAGACCAGTGATCCCGCTGGAGTGAAGGGCGGAGGTGGGCGCACATGACATCAACGACCGACACGACCCAGCACCCGGACGTCTCGGAGATCTCCGAGCTCACCGAAGGGCTGCTCTCGCCATCCCGCACGGCGGAAGTAAGCCGCCACGTGGATGACTGCGCACTCTGTGGCGACGTCCGGTCCGCTCTCGAAGAGATCCGCGGACTACTCGGCACTCTGCCCGCTCCCGTGCGTATGCCCGAGGATGTCGCAGACCGTATCGATGCCGCGCTGGCCGCCGAGGCCGATGTTTCACGTGAAACATCGGCCGCCGCAGAACAGGGTCAGGAAGCGGGAAAGCAAGAGGCGCGGGGCCAGGAAGCGGAGAACAGGACGGCTCAGTCCAACGTTGCGGACCGCCCCTCAGGGCACCCCAGGGCCGCCGGCGGCCCTGGCCGCCGGTCGTCACGGCGCCGCCGCCGCATCGTCCTCGGCACAGCGCTCGGCGCAGCGGCCGTGGGCATGAGCGTCCTCATGCTGCAGATGGTCCAGACGTCCCAGAACTCCTCAGGGTCCAAGGCCGCGGACATGGGCGTCAGTGCCTCGAAGGCGGGAGCGAGCGCATTCTCGGGCTCCCCGCTCAGCCAGCGCGTACACAGCCTCCTGAGCAATGCCCAGGCGTCCCCTCCCAAGCATCCCAACGGCGAGAAGCAGGCGCCGTCCGTCGATGTCCAGTCGACCCCGGAGGGCGAGTCCCCTGCCGCCTCAGCCTCCGGCACACCGCTGCGCGCTCCCGTCGCGTCCGTCCCCGCCTGCGTGCAGCTGGGCACCGGACGAGAGACTGCCGCACTCGCCGTCGAGGAAGGCACTTACGAGGACACCAACGCCTTCCTCGTCGTTCTGCCGCACGAGACCGACGCCACCCTCGTCCAGGCCTACGTCATCGATGCAAGCTGCGTCCGCACAGACCCCACAGGCAGGGGCAATCTTCTCCTGACCCGCACCTACCCCCGCCCCTGAGAATGGCACTGGACGCCGCTCCGGCACGTCGGGAATGCATCCCCCGTAGGATCCGTTGGGTGGGGTGAGAGTCGTTGAACCGACCCCAGTAGGCGTGGACAGTAGGCAGTCTGCAGAGACGAGGAAGAAACCCGTGAGCGACGTCCGTAATGTGATCATCATCGGCTCCGGCCCCGCGGGCTACACCGCCGCCCTTTACACCGCGCGCGCGTCGCTGAAGCCTCTGGTCTTCGAGGGCGCCGTCACCGCTGGTGGCGCGCTGATGAACACCACCGACGTGGAGAACTTCCCCGGATTCCAGGACGGGATCATGGGCCCCGAGCTCATGGACAACATGCGCGCCCAGGCGGAGCGCTTCGGCGCCGAACTCATTCCCGACGACGTGATCGCCGTCGACCTCGCCGGAGACATCAAGACCGTCACCGACACGGCCGGCACGGTGCACCGTGCCAAGGCTGTCATCGTCACCACCGGCTCCCAGCACCGCAAGCTCGGTCTGCCCAACGAGGACGCGCTCTCCGGACGCGGCGTCTCCTGGTGCGCCACTTGTGACGGCTTCTTTTTCAAGGACCAGGACATCGCTGTGGTCGGCGGCGGCGACACGGCCATGGAAGAGGCGACGTTCCTCTCCCGCTTCGCCAAGTCGGTCACGATCGTCCACCGCCGCGACTCGCTGCGCGCCTCCAAGACCATGCAGGAGCGTGCCTTCGCCGACCCGAAGATCAAGTTCGCCTGGGACAGCGAAGTCGCCGGGGTTCACGGCGAGCAGAAGCTCTCCGGTCTGACCCTGCGCAACACCAAGACCGGCGAGACGTCCGAGCTTGCGGTGACCGGCCTGTTCATCGCCGTCGGCCATGACCCGCGTACCGAGCTCTTCAAGGGGCAGCTCGACCTGGACGACGAGGGTTACCTCAAGGTCGACGCTCCGTCGACGCGCACCAACCTGACCGGCGTCTTCGGCGCCGGCGATGTCGTCGACCACACGTACCGGCAGGCCATCACCGCTGCCGGCACCGGCTGTTCCGCCGCCCTCGACGCCGAGCGCTTCCTTGCCGTGCTCGCCGACGAAGAGAAGGCCGCTGCGGCAGCCGTCTGATCCGCGCCTCTCTCACCCCACACCCCCGCGAAGTTAAGGAGGCCGCCGTGGCCGGCGCCCTGAAGAACGTGACTGACGACTCCTTTGACGAGGTCGTCCTGAAGAGCGAGAAGCCCGTGCTGGTGGACTTCTGGGCAGCCTGGTGCGGCCCGTGCCGCCAGATCGCTCCCTCCCTGGAGGCAATCGCGGCCGAGCACGGCGACAAGATCGAAATCGTCAAGCTCAACATCGACGAGAACCCGGCGACCGCCGCCAAGTACGGCGTGATGTCGATCCCGACGCTGAACGTGTACCAGGGCGGCGAGGTCGCCAAGACCATCGTCGGTGCCAAGCCGAAGGCCGCGATCCTCCGCGACCTCGAAGGCTTCATCGCCGAATAGGACCACGGTGCGCTGTTTCACGTGAAACGGGTCCATCCCTTGAGGGGATGGACCCGTTTCACGTTCTCCCGAGCTCTCGGATCACAGTGGGCGCAGTGCCGGTTCCTTCTGCACGGCACCCAGCAACCGGTCCAGTGCCAATTCGACGTCTTCCTTCCACGAGAGCGTCGTGCGCAGCTCCAGTCTCAGCCGTGGATACGCCGGATGCGGGCGTACGGTCTTGAAGCCCACCGCCAGCAGATGGTCAGCCGGAAGTACACAGGCCGACTCCTTCCACCGGGCGTCACCGAACGCCTCGATCGCCTTGAACCCTCGTCGCAGCAGGTCCTTGGCGACGGTCTGCACCATGACCCGCCCCAGACCCTGTCCCTGATACCCGGGCATGATCCACGCAGTCATCAACTGCACGGCATCGGGGGACACGGGACTGGTGGGAAAGGCCGTCGAACGCGGAACATACGCCGGTGGCGCATAGAGAACGAAGCCGACCGGCACATCGTCCACATAGACGACCCGGCCACACGATCCCCACTCCAACAGGACAGCCGAGATCCACGCTTCCTTTTCCAGCTCCGGAGTGCCTGCCTCTACCGCAGCTTCCCCACTGACCGGATCAAGCTCCCAGAAGACACACGAGCGGCACCGCTTGGGGAGATCGGGAAGGTTATCCAGTGTGAGCGGTACGAGCCGCCGTCCCATGAAGGCTGTTCCTCGCTTCCTTCGCCCGCCGCATCACGTGCGGCAGTCAGTGCACTCCGTTCGCGGAGCAGGCCGCCGACAAACCCTCCGACGGCTCCCAAGCCCAGCCCCACTGTCACCAGCCGGCTGCGGCTCACTGATCGCATGGCCCTCCCTCCGCCGAGGTGGATCAAGCTGGATGTGCCATATCAGAACGAATCGTATCCACCCGGAGGCGAAGCCGACACCGTGAGAAAGCAAAGGGCGGGCTGTGTTCCGGTAAGCACCCGAACATGGCCCGCCCCCCGGCTCACTCGGCGGATGTCAGCCCTCGCCGTCCTCGCCGCCCTCGGCCGACTCCTCGGAGAGACGCCCCTCCAGCACGCGGCCCTCCCCCGGCGCCAGACTGCCGAGAATGCGGTCCAGATCTTCCATCGAGGCGAACTCGACGACGATCTTTCCCTTCTTCTGCCCGAGGTCGACCTTCACCCTGGTCTCGAAGCGGTCCGAGAGCCGGGAAGCAAGATCGGAGAGAGCGGGAGACAGCCGACCGCCGGCCCGGGGCCCCTTGGCCTTTGGAGTACTGGTGGTCCGGGAACCCATCAGGGTCACGATCTCCTCGACCGCACGCACCGAGAGGCCTTCGGCCACGATGCGATGGGCCAGCCGATCCTGCTCCTCGGAGTCGTCCACGGACAACAGCGCTCGAGCATGACCGGCCGACAGCACCCCGGCAGCGACCCTGCGCTGCACAGGCGGAGAGAGCCGCAGCAGACGCAGCGTGTTCGACACCTGCGGGCGCGATCGCCCGATCCGGTCGGCCAGCTGGTCATGCGTGCACTTGAAGTCCTTGAGCAGCTGGTCGTACGCGGCTGCCTCCTCCAGTGGGTTCAGCTGAGCCCGGTGGAGGTTCTCCAGGAGTGCGTCCAGGAGCAGCTTCTCGTCGTCCGTGGCCCGCACGATGGCCGGGATGCGCTCCAGACCCGCCTCACGGCAAGCCCTCCAGCGCCGCTCGCCCATGATGAGCTCGTAGCGCTCCGGTCCCAGCTTCCGCACGACGACAGGCTGGAGGAGACCGACCTCCTTGATGGAGGTGACGAGCTCGGCAAGCGCGTCCTCGTCGAACACCTCACGAGGCTGCCGGGGGTTCGGAGTGATGGAGCCGAGGAGAACCTCGGCGAAGTACGCTCCCGCAGCATCCGTCGCCTCGGAGGAGGCTTCGGGCTCCGAGACGGGCGCACTCGGCCCCGGTACAGCGGAAGCAGCCGCGAGCGTGGCCACCTTCGCAGCGGCCACTCCTCGCCCGGCCGTCATCACCGGAATCGCACCGGGTGAGGCCGCGCCCGGCTCGGAGGCTGGTACCTGGCGTTCCTGCGGGGCAGCGGGAATCAGCGCGCCGAGCCCACGCCCCAATCCTCTACGACGCTCACTCACTGGATCCCCTTCGAAATGTTCTGCTGACTGTTCTGGCTGCCTGAGTGGGCGTGCTGGGCCTCGTAGTGCACCCCGACCCCCCGCAGCGCGATCTCACGAGCTGCTTCGAGATACGACAAGGATCCGCTGGAACCCGGGTCGTAGGTCAGAACGGTCTGCCCGTAACTCGGCGCCTCCGAGATTCGTACCGACCGGGGGATGTTTGTGCGCAGCACCTCCTTACCGAAGTGGCTGCGCACCTCCTCCGCCACCTGGGAAGCGAGCCGGGTCCTACCGTCGTACATGGTGAGAAGGATCGTCGACACATGTAGATCGGGGTTCAGATGTCCCCGGACGAGATCGACGTTCCTCAGCAGCTGTCCCAGTCCTTCCAGCGCGTAGTACTCGCACTGGATGGGGATCAGCACCTCGGCGCCCGCGACCAGGGCGTTGACCGTCAGCAGACCGAGCGAAGGCGGGCAGTCAATAAGGATGTAGTCCAGTGGCTGCTCATACGCCTGGATCGCTCGCTGCAGTCGGCTCTCCCGCGCCACCAGCGACACCAGTTCGATCTCCGCACCGGCGAGATCGATGGTGGCAGGGGCGCAGAAGAGACCTTCGACGTCCGGTACGGGCTGCACCACGTCGGAGAGCGGCTTGCTCTCCACCAGAACGTCATAGATCGAGGGAACTTCCGCATGGTGGTCGATGCCCAGGGCCGTGGAGGCGTTTCCCTGCGGGTCGAGGTCGACCACCAGAACACGTGCGCCGTGGAGTGCAAGCGAGGCGGCAAGGTTCACCGTCGTGGTCGTCTTACCCACTCCGCCCTTCTGGTTGGCCACCACCATGACGCGTGTCTGGTCAGGGCGGGGCAGCCCCTCGCCGGCGCGGCCGAGGGCCTCGACCGCCAGCTGGGCCGCACGACCGATGGGTGTGTCATCCATCGGCGGCGGTGTTTCACGTGAAACACCGTCCCCCGCCGATTCGGTTCGGGGACCGGGGACCGGATCGGTCATCGGTCCCGCGATGTTGGCGTCGGACCGCAAGGATTCACTCTCCTCGACTTCAGGCTCGCAATGAGCAGAGCCTGCCATGCTTTCGGGGTCGTGAACCAGCGAGGCCCGCTCTTCTGTGGATGAATCCACTTCTGTGGACAACTCCGTAGCCCTAGCGGGCCTGCGATGGCGCGGAGCGGCAGCCGCACGGCCGCGGCCGATGATTCCACGCAGCAGAGAGCGACGTTTCACGTGAAACACGATGCCCCTGCAGCCTAGCTACAGGGGCACGACACTCCGCACAGAGTGCGTACAGCTGCTTGTGCGGAGCATTGCTGACAGACGGAACGAACTGTACGTAATGACTGATTCCGTAGCGTGACTACGCGGTTCAGCGCCGCCGTCGCGTGCGGCTCGTCCTCGCGGCCTTGGCCCTCTTTGCGGCGAACCTCACGCCACCCGGGCTCTCACCGACCACCACGCGCACCACGGTGGACATCGGCTCGACCACGCCCTCCCCGACGTGCAGCACCTCGGTCTCCACCACTCCGAGCTTGCTCAGAGCGGCCCGTGCGCTGTTGATCTCCTCCTCGGCGGTGTCGCCCTTGAGCGCCAGCATCTCCCCGTAGGGACGGAGCAGTGGCACACCCCAGCCCGCGAGCCGATCGAGCGGCGCCACGGCCCGGGCCGTGACGACATGGACCGGCTGAAGCGTCCCCAGGACTTCCTCGGCCCGGCCGCGGACCACAGTCACATGGTCCAGCCCGAGCAACTCGACGACTTCCTGGAGAAAGTTCGTCCGCCGAAGCAGCGGCTCCAGCAAGGTGATCTTCAAGTCGGGGCGCACCAACGCCAGTGGAATCCCCGGGAGACCCGCTCCGGAGCCCACGTCGCAGACCGTGACACCTTCGGGCACCACTTCGGAGAGCACCGCGCAGTTCAGCAGATGCCGTTCCCATAGCCGAGGCACTTCGCGGGGGCCGATCAGACCGCGCTTGACCCCGGCATCGGCAAGGAGTTCCGCGTACCGGACAGCCTCCGGGAAGAACTCACCGAAAACCGCCCGCGCCTCTTCAGGCGCCTGGGGAAGCTCTACTTCCGCCGTCACGGGAACCGTCCTTCCATACCGCACTACCGCACTGTGGGTGGCTGACTATCAGGCTGACAAGGATCGGCCCCGCCTGCGAACAGACGGGGCCGACAGAACAAGGGTCCGGTCAGGCCGGGAGAACGACGACGAAGCGCTGCGGCTCCTCGCCCTCCGACTCGCTGCGCAGACCTGCGGCCGCAACCGCATCATGCACAACCTTGCGCTCGAACGGCGTCATCGGGTCCAGCTTCACCGGCTCACCGGTCTTCTTGACCTCGTCCGCGGCCTTGGCACCCAGCTCGGCCAGGACCGCACGCCTCTTGGCCCGGAAGCCTGCGATGTCCAGCATCAGACGGCTGCGGTCACCGGTCTCACGGTGCACAGCCAGTCGCGTCAGCTCCTGGAGCGCCTCCAGCACCTCACCGTCGCGGCCCACGAGCTTCTGCAGTTCACGTGCCGAGTCGCTGATGATCGAGACCGCGGCCCGGTCCGCCTCGACGTCCATGTCGATATCACCGTCGAGGTCGGCGATGTCGAGCAGGCCCTCGAGGTAGTCGGCTGCGATCTCCCCTTCCTGCTCAAGGCGGGTCAAGGTGTCGCTGCCCTCAGCGGCCGTGGAGGTGGTGCCTTCCGTCACGGATGGACTCCTTCTTACTTCTTGGACGGGTGCTTGGGCCGCTGCGGGCCCCTGCGCTGTCCGGACTTGGCTTGGCGTGAGGAGCCGGACGCGGGCTTGCCCGCCGGCTTCGGCTTGTCGTCCTGCGGTGCGTCCTGCTTCTGCAGCGAGGTCTTGGCCTCCAACTCGGTGGAGTCGGTCTCCTTCGCCGCACCGGCCTGAGTCGTACCGCTCTGACGCTTCGCCTTGGTCTGGCGCTTGGGCTGCTGGCGCTTCTGTGCGGATCCACCCTCGGCCTCGGCAAGAGCGGTATCGCTCTTCGTCACCGTGCCGTCCTCCTGGGCGGCAAGGCCGAGCTTGGCCAGTCCGGTGATGAACTTCCGCTCGATGTCGTTGCGGTCCGGGCCCTTGGCCACGATCCGCTTGACCGTGTTGCGCCTGGTCCGGCCGCGCACCTCCCCGTGAGCGGTGACGCTCTTCAGCAGACGCTCCAGGTACTGGTTCTGCGCCTTGCTGCCCGGGGTCGGGTTCTGGTTGATCACGTACATCTGCTGACCCATGGTCCAGACGTTCGTGGTCAGCCAGTAGACGAGGACACCGACAGGGAAGTTGATGCCCATGACGGCGAAGATCAGCGGGAAGATGTACATCAGCATCTTCTGCTGCTGCATGTACGGCGTCTTGACCGTCAGGTCGACGTTCTTCGTCATCAGCTGGCGCTGGGTGAAGAACTGCGACGCCGACATCATGACGATCATGACCGCGGTGACGACCCGGACATCCATCAGCGAGGCGCCGAGCGCGTGGACCGTCGCTTCGCTGTCCATGAACTTGGCAGCGAGCGGAGCACCGAAGATGTGCGCCTTACGGGCGCTGTCGAGCAGCGGCTGGTCGATGACACCGATCGTCTTGCCCGAGGCGATGGCCGAGAGCACGTGATACAGGGCGAAGAAGAACGGCGACTGCGCCAGGATGGGAAGGCACGAGGAGAGCGGGTTGGTACCCGTCTCCTTGTACAGCTTCATCATCTCTTCGGACTGACGCTGCTTGTCGCTCTTGTAGCGCTCCTGGATCGCCTTCATCTTCGGCTGGAGCACCTGCATGTTCCGGGTCGACTTGATCTGCTTAACGAAAAGCGGGATCAGGCAGATCCGGATCAGCACCACCAGGGACACGATGGACAGGCCCCAGGCCCAGCCCGTGTCATCGCCGAAGATCGCTCCGTACAGCGTGTGGAACTGGACGATGACCCACGAAACGGGGTAAGTGATAACGCTGAACAGACTGGCAATCGTGTCCACTAATCAGGCTCCTTGAGCATTGGGCGAAGTCTCTGCGGCCGGGCTCGGGGATTCGGAGACCGTCCCCCCAAGAGGCACATCAGCGGCGGAGTCCCCGCCCTTGCTGCCACGCAGTGCATTACGCAGCAGTTCGTGCCAACGCGGACGTTTGCGTGGCGGAACATGGTCCACGCCGCCGGGTGACCACGGATTGCACCGCAGGATGCGCCATGCGGTCAGCGCGGTTCCCTTGATCGCTCCGTGCCGGTCGATCGCCGTATATCCATAGTGGGAACACGACGGGTAGTAACGGCAGACAGGCCCGAGGAGTGGGCTGATCGTCCACTGGTACAGCTTGATCAGAGCCAGCAGCGGGTACTTCATCGCGCGCCCCCTCCCAGCAGCCGCTGAAGGGCGGCGTCCAGGTCTCGGGCCAGCTGTTCATGGTCGGCGTCGCCCGATCCGGGCAGCGCTCGTACGACAACCAGGCTACCGGGGGGCAGCATGGCCAGACGATCGCGGACCAGATGGCGAAGCCTCCGCTTCACAGCTGTGCGTACGACCGCGCCACCCACGGCTTTGCTGACAACGAAACCCGCACGCGGCGGGGGAGCACTCTCCCCAGTCACGTGCGGGTCCGTTGCACCGCTGCGTAGATGGACGACGAGTAGCGGGCGTCCGGCCCGGCGTCCTCGACGTACTGCGGTCGCGAAGTCCTCGCGCCGCCTCAGCCGATTCTCGGTAGGCAGCACGTCATGACCTGTACGCGATCAGGCGGACAGGTTGGCGCGACCCTTGCCACGGCGGGACGCGAGAATCGCGCGGCCGGCACGGGTGCGCATACGCAGCCGGAAGCCGTGGGTCTTCGCGCGACGACGGTTGTTCGGCTGGAAGGTGCGCTTGCTCACTCGGGGGCTCCAGAAATGATTGTGTGTTGGCGGGACATCGCCTGGCTGTCACCGTGCGCCCACGAGAGACTCGCGTAAACGCCTTAGTGCACCGCTTCACAATCACAGATCGTGATCTTTGCCCATCGGAGGCAGGCGGCAGCAGCCATCGACAACTCGACCTGGTCACGGTACGCGCGGCTACGCCATCCGGTCAAACCCGCCCCGCGAAGGCCCGCGCTGTACACAGCCTGTGGACAACGACTTGAACCTCGCGGGTCGGCCTGACTACCGTGGTTGGACTGCGGTTCTTTTTCTTCCCGCCTGCCGGGCCTCACCCGTCCCGACCCATCCCGTCCCGAGAACCACACATTCGTGGGACCAGCGAGAGAGCGTGCCTTGTGGCTGACGTACCTGCCGATCTTGCCGCAGTGTGGCCACGAGTGCTGGAGCAACTCCTCGGGGAGGGCCAGCAGGGCATCGAGCCGAAGGACAAGCAGTGGATCGAGCGCTGCCAGCCGCTCGCGCTGGTCGCCGACACCGCGCTGCTCGCCGTGCCCAACGAATGGGGCAAGCGCGTCCTCGAGGGACGGCTTGCGCCGCTCATCAGCGAGACCCTGAGCCGTGAATGCGGACGCCCGATCCGGATCGCGATCACCGTCGACGACTCGGCGGGCGAGCCGCCGAACCCGCCGGCACCGCCGATGCACCAGTCCCAGCAGCCGGAGCAGCACCGCTACCAGGGACCGCAGCACGACGAGCGGCAGCACAACGACGTGTACGACGGATACGGCCACCGGCCCTCGGACGACGGCATGCCGACGGCCCGCCCCGCCTACCCCGACTACCAGCAGCAGCGCCCCGAGCCCGGCGCCTGGCCGCGCACCCAGGAGGACCTCTCCTGGCAGCAGCCCCGGCTCGGCGGATTCCAGGAGCGCGACGCGTCCGCGGAGCAGTGGCGTGAGCCGCAGCACGACTACCGCCCGCAGCAGCACGACTACCGGTCCCAGCCGCCCGAGCACCAGGGTTACGAGCAACTGCGCCCCGAGCGCCACGCCATGCCGGACCCCCAGCCCCAGCACCGGCAGGGCGGTCCCGGCACCGGACGCCCCGGCGGCGCCACCGGACCGATGGGTGCACAGCCCGCACCCGCACCTGGTCCCGGCGAACCCCATGCCCGGCTGAATCCGAAGTACCTCTTCGACACCTTCGTCATCGGCGCATCCAACCGATTCGCGCACGCCGCCGCCGTCGCTGTCGCCGAGGCACCCGCGAAGGCGTACAACCCCCTCTTCATCTATGGGGAGTCGGGGCTCGGCAAGACCCACCTGCTGCATGCCATCGGGCACTACGCGCGCAGTCTCTACCCGGGCACCCGGGTGCGGTATGTGAGCTCCGAGGAGTTCACCAACGAGTTCATCAACTCGATCCGCGACGGCAAGGGCGACACCTTCCGCAAGCGGTACCGCGACGTGGACATCCTGCTGGTCGACGACATCCAGTTCCTGGCGAGCAAGGAGTCGACGCAGGAGGAGTTCTTCCACACCTTCAACACGCTCCACAACGCCAACAAGCAGATCGTGCTGTCCTCGGACCGGCCGCCCAAGCAGCTGGTCACCCTGGAGGACCGGCTGCGGAACCGTTTCGAGTGGGGTCTGACCACCGATGTGCAGCCGCCGGAGCTGGAGACCCGCATCGCGATCCTCCGTAAGAAGGCGGTGCAGGAGCAGCTCAACGCCCCGCCGGAGGTCCTGGAGTTCATCGCTTCCCGCATTTCGCGCAATATCCGGGAGCTGGAGGGAGCGCTGATCCGGGTGACGGCCTTCGCCAGCCTCAACCGGCAGCCGGTGGATCTCGGGCTGACCGAGATCGTGCTGAAGGACCTGATCCCGGGTGGCGAGGACTCGGCTCCGGAGATCACGGCGACGGCCATCATGGCGGCGACCGCCGACTACTTCGGTCTGACCGTGGAGGACCTCTGCGGATCCTCACGCAGCCGGGTGCTGGTGACGGCTCGCCAGATCGCGATGTATCTCTGCCGTGAGCTGACGGATCTCTCACTGCCCAAGATCGGCGCGCAGTTCGGCGGCCGCGACCACACGACGGTGATGCACGCGGACCGCAAGATCCGTGCGCTGATGGCGGAGCGACGCTCCATCTACAACCAGGTCACCGAGCTCACCAACCGCATCAAGAACGGCTGACAGAGCGCCGGTACGACTTCATGCACGGCGCCGAGGGCGTCCCTGCCGGACTTCCACACAAGTCCGGCAGGGGCGCCCTTCGTCGTCTCCTGCCCACATCCATGAGGCCGGGGCACGCCTCGGCGTGGTCCTGGAGCGTCCCTGCCGACCACCGGGAGCTCTTCTGCCGGCCTCCGGAACGCCTCCGTGGGGCTGCCGGGACACCTCGGCGGAGCTTGCAGAGGCCTCCCGGAGCCCTTCCCGGCGCCATCCGCACGCCGCCGCCCCGGCCCTGGTGTTCGAATACACGCCGCCGACCTGCGGTTCTCCACAGATCTGGGGAAAATTTCCCCTCCACAGCCTGGGGATCGCGAAGTTGTCCCTATTGCTTCCACAGGGGCGACTGCCGATACTCCATCAGGCCAGGTCAAGGGCCTGGGGATTTGTGGTCAACACTGATCCACAGCCTGTGGACAAAATATTCGTCCACAGGGACCATCCGATGTTGTCCACCGGCAGCCCACAGGCGGGGCCGCGTTGTCCCCAGCTTCTCCACACCTCTGTCCACTGTTCGGCAACACAACACCCGCTTTCACCGCGCGGAGTGAAAGGCGTCACACGAGGGAGCCCGGTTGGGCTGTGGGGAACCTGGGTAAAACTGGGGACAGCCCTGGGGAGAAACACCCCTGTCCTGTGCATCGGGTGTGCAGAACTTTTGCGTGTCCACAGAAACGCCGGGTTGTCCACCGATGCCACCCACAGGACCAGTGGATAAAAAACCGTGCCTGACCTGCGAAAACGACGTTATCCACGGTTTCCACAGGCCCTACTACTACTGCCACTTAGAGTTAGCTCGGATTCCGCTTCGAAGTGGGGGCTGTGCACAACTCGGCGCCGGAGCTCTCCGAACCTCTTGTCGCGACTTGACCCCGAGCAGCACCGAGTGTCGGTGCCGTACGTCAGACTGGTCCCCGGACGTCCTCCCCCTGCCATCGGCGGAGCGACCCCGACCAGACCACGAAGGCCAGCAGGGCGAGCGAGCAACAGCAGGAGGCGGTTCCGGTGAAGATCCGGGTGGAGCGCGATGTACTCGCGGAGGCGGTGGCCTGGGTGGCCCGCAGCCTTCCGGCCCGTCCGCCGGCGCCCGTTCTTGCGGGCCTTCTTCTGAAGGCTGAGGACGGCGCCCTCAGCTTCTCCAGCTTCGACTACGAGGTCTCGGCCCGGGTCTCGGTGGACGCCGAGGTCGAGGAGGACGGCACGGTGCTGGTCTCCGGCCGGCTGCTCGCCGACATCTGCCGCGCCCTCCCCAACCGACCGGTGGAGATTTCCACCGACGGTGTACGGGCCACCGTGGTCTGCGGCTCCTCGCGATTCACACTCCACACCCTTCCTGTGGAGGAGTACCCGGCGCTGCCGCAGATGCCGACGGCGACGGGCACGGTCCCCGGCGAGGTCTTCGCCTCGGCCGTCGCCCAGGTCGCCATCGCCGCGGGCCGCGACGACACGCTGCCCGTCCTGACCGGTGTGCGGATCGAGATCGAGGGCGACACCGTCACCCTGGCGTCCACCGACCGCTACCGCTTCGCGGTCCGCGAGTTCCTGTGGAAGCCGGAGAACCCGGACGCCTCGGCCGTCGCCCTGGTGCCCGCCAAGACGCTGCTGGACACCGCGAAGGCCCTGACCAGCGGTGACACGGTGACGCTGGCGCTGTCCGGCTCGGGTGCCGGTGAAGGTCTGATCGGTTTCGAGGGCGCGGGCCGGCGTACGACCACGCGGCTGCTCGAAGGCGATCTGCCGAAGTACCGGACGCTGTTCCCCACCGAGTTCAACTCGGTCGCCGTCATCGAGACCGCCCCGTTCGTCGAGGCCGTCAAGCGTGTGGCCCTCGTTGCCGAGCGGAACACCCCGGTGCGGCTCAGCTTCGAGCAGGGTGTGCTGATCCTGGAAGCCGGATCCAGCGACGATGCACAGGCTGTGGAGCGCGTCGACGCCGTGCTGGACGGTGACGACATCTCGATCGCCTTCAACCCGACCTTCCTGCTCGACGGGCTCAGCGCGATCGACTCCCCGGTCGCCCAGCTCTCCTTCACGACGTCCACCAAGCCCGCGCTGCTCAGCGGCCGGCCGGCTGTGGATGCCGAGGCGGATGACGCCTACAAGTACCTGATCATGCCGGTCCGCCTCTCCGGCTGACCCGGCCACCGGTCCTGTCACGGCAGCTTCCGACGGGCACGCTCGGCTCCGAGCATGCCCGTCGGCCTGTCCCCGGCCGGGCGTAGGCTCGGCCTTGGGTACGAATCGGCACAACGCTTAAGGAATCTCTGATGGAGCTCGGTCTCGTCGGCCTCGGCAAGATGGGCGGCAACATGCGCGAGCGCATCCGCCGCGCAGGCCACACCGTCATCGGTTACGACCGCAACCCGGACGTCTCCGATGTCCACAGCCTCGAAGAGCTTGTGGGCAAGCTGAAGGGCCCGCGGGTCATCTGGGTGATGGTCCCGGCCGGTGCCGCGACCCAGTCCACGGTCGACGAGCTGGCCGCGCTGCTCTCGCCCGGCGACATCGTCGTGGACGGCGGGAACTCCCGCTGGACGGACGACGAGAAGCACGCGGTCGAGCTGGGCATCAAGGGCATCGGCTTCGTCGACTGCGGTGTCTCGGGCGGCGTCTGGGGCCTGGAGAACGGCTACGCGCTGATGTACGGCGGCGACGCCGAGAACGTGGCGAAGGTCCAGCCGGTCTTCGACGCGCTGAAGCCGGAAGGCGACTTCGGTTCCGTCCACGCGGGCAAGGTCGGCGCCGGCCACTTCGCGAAGATGGTCCACAACGGCATCGAGTACGCCATGATGCAGGCCTACGCCGAGGGCTGGGAGCTGCTGGAGAAGGTCGACTCCGTCACCGATGTGCGCGAGGTCTTCCGCTCCTGGCAGGAGGGCACGGTCATCCGTTCCTGGCTGCTCGACCTGGCGGTCAACGCGCTGGACGACGACGAGCACCTCGACAAGCTCCGTGGCTTCGCCGCCGACTCCGGTGAGGGCCGATGGACGGTGGAGGCCGCGATCGACAACGCGGTGCCGCTGCCCGCGATCACCGCGTCGCTCTTCGCGCGATTCGCCTCGCGCCAGGACGACTCCCCGCAGATGAAGATGATCGCCGCGCTGCGCAACCAGTTCGGTGGCCACGCAGTCGAGAACAAGAAGTAACCGCACCGAGGACGGGCCGGACCGACATCACCGGCCCGCGCCGCGGAGCACGGAGCAGGAAGCCGGGAAGGTCGGCATACACCCATGCATGTCACGCATCTCTCGCTGGCCGACTTCCGCTCGTACGCCCGGGTCGAGGTACCTCTTGACCCGGGCGTCACCGCGTTCGTGGGGGCGAACGGTCAGGGCAAGACGAATCTGGTCGAGGCCGTCGGCTACCTCGCGACGCTCGGTAGCCATCGTGTCTCCTCCGATGCGCCGCTGGTGCGGATGGGTGCGGACCGGGCCGTCATCCGGGCCGCCGTCACCCAGGGCGAGCGCGCGCAGCTGATCGAGCTGGAGCTCAACCCGGGCAAGGCCAATCGCGCCCGGATCAATCGATCGTCGCAGGTCAGGCCCCGTGACGTGCTGGGGATCGTACGGACCGTGCTGTTCGCGCCGGAGGATCTGGCGCTCGTCAAGGGCGATCCCGGGGAGCGTCGGCGCTTCCTCGACGAGCTGATCACTGCGCGTTCGCCGCGGATGGCCGGTGTCCGTTCGGACTACGAGCGGGTGCTGAAGCAGCGCAACACCCTGCTGAAGTCCGCGGCGATGGCGCGCAGGCACGGCGGCCGGTCGATGGATCTGTCCACCCTCGACGTGTGGGACCAGCATCTGGGCCGGGTGGGCGCGGAGCTGCTGGCGCAGCGGCTGGATCTGATCGCGACCCTGCAGCCGCTGACGGACAAGGCGTACGCGGATGTCGCGCCCGGTGGTGGCCCGGTGACGCTGGAGTACCGCAGTTCCGTCGGTGCGGGCGTGGAGCCCGCCCGTACCCGTGACGAGCTGTCCGAGCAGCTGCTCGCCGCACTCGCGGAGGTCCGCAAGCAGGAGATCGAGCGGGGTGTGACGCTGGTCGGTCCGCACCGTGACGATCTGCTGCTGGGACTGCGCGGGATGCCTGCCAAGGGGTACGCGAGCCATGGCGAGTCCTGGTCGTACGCGCTGGCGCTGCGACTTGCCTCGTACGATCTGCTGCGCACCGAGGGCAATGAGCCGGTGCTCGTCCTGGACGATGTCTTCGCCGAGCTGGACGCGCGGCGCCGGGAGCGGCTGGCGGAGCTGGTGGCTCCGGGTGAGCAGGTGCTGGTGACGGCGGCGGTGGACGATGACGTTCCGGGTGTGCTGGCGGGAACGCGGTATGCGGTGTCGGCGGGCGGGGTGAAGCGGATATGAGCGGCTCCGTCGATCCGGCGAAGGGCGCTGCCGGCGGCCCGCAGGTGCCGTTGGGCGAGGCGAAGCAGCCGGAGGCGTCCGGTGTCGATCTGGCGCGGGTCGCCTTGCGTGCCGCGAAGGAGCAGGCTCGGGCGCGCGGGGCCGCGGCGCAGCAGAAGAAACAGGCCAGACGGGGCGGTGGGCTGCGTTCGGGCGCGCGGGCGGACGGGCGCGATCCGTTGCCGCTGGGCGCCGCGATCAATCGTCTGATCACCGAGCGCGGCTGGGAGACCCCCGCGGCGGTGGGCGGTGTGATGGGCCGCTGGCCGCAGATCGTCGGTGAGGATCTGGCCAATCACTGTGTGCCGCTGCGGTACGACGAGGCCCCCGAGGAGCGGGTGCTCACGGTGCAGTGCGATTCGACGGCCTGGGCGACGCAGCTGCGGCTGCTGGCGCCGCAGCTGGTCGCCCGGCTGAACGCGGATCTGGGGCATGGCACCGTGAAGTTGATCAAGATTTTGGGGCCGGGCGGTCCGCAGCGCAGATTCGGTCCGCTGCGTGCGCCGGGAAGCGTCGGCCCGGGCGATACCTACGGCTGACCTGGGTTTTTCTCTCTCTGTATGGCTCTTTGCCCGATGTGGGCGGCTGGCGTCCCGCAGTCCGGAGAAGTTCGGCTGCGGCGGTGTGCTGCCTTCTCCGCGGTGTTGTCCGTTGCTTCCGCGATGTACGGGTCTGTGCAGTTTGAAACCCTGCGGTGTGGCCAAGGCGTCCCTCACCGTAGCGAGAGGTTGACAGGCCGAAGCGCTCAATGCCCGCGTGGGCCTCCTGGGGCCCCATCCCGAATATGGGGAGTCGTCAGGTGCTCATTCAGGGCGGCACATGCGTACTCAGGTACCGGCAAACCCCCATTCGTGTCGGCGCTACCGGTAGACTGGTGAACAATCCCGCATTCTTGCGGGAGTCGTCGATACAAGCCGAACGACGCAGCCGCTCCCGCTTGCCCGGAGAACGGCCTGTGCTGTGCCAGAAAGGGCGCTTCGTGGCCGATTCCGGCAACCCCAACGAGAACATTCTGTCCACACCCGGTGAGAGCGGCGAGGCGGCTGCCTCGTACGACGCCAGCGCGATCACCGTCCTCGAGGGCCTGGACGCGGTCCGCAAGCGACCTGGCATGTACATCGGCTCGACCGGTGAGCGTGGACTTCACCACCTTGTGCAAGAGGTCGTCGACAACTCGGTCGACGAAGCCCTGGCCGGGCACGCGGACACCATCGACGTCACGATCCTTGCCGACGGCGGGGTCCGAGTGATCGACAACGGTCGCGGTATCCCCGTCGGCATCGTGCCGTCGGAGAAGAAGCCCGCGGTCGAGGTCGTGTTGACGGTGCTGCACGCCGGCGGAAAGTTCGGCGGCGGCGGATATGCCGTCTCCGGCGGTCTGCACGGTGTCGGTGTCTCCGTCGTGAACGCCCTGTCGACGCGCGTCTCCGTCGAGGTCAGGACGGACGGCTACCGCTGGACCCAGGACTACAAGCTCGGTGTGCCCACGGCGCCGCTGGCCCGTAACGAGGCCACCGAGGAGACCGGTACGACCGTCACCTTCTGGGCCGACGGCGACATCTTCGAGACCACCGAGTACTCCTTCGAGACCCTGTCGCGCCGCTTCCAGGAGATGGCGTTCCTCAACAAGGGCCTGACGATCAGGCTCACGGACGAGCGTGAGTCGGCGAAGGCGACGGCGGGCGCGGATGTCGCGGAGGCGGTCGAGATCGCCGAGGAGGAAGCGGCCCGCACGGTCACGTACCACTACGAGGGCGGCATCGTCGACTTCGTGAAGTACCTCAACTCCCGCAAGGGCGACGTCATTCACCAGTCGGTGATCGACATCGAGGCCGAGGACAAGGAGCGACTCCTCTCGGCCGAGATCGCGATGCAGTGGAACACGCAGTACAGCGAGGGCGTCTACTCCTTCGCCAACACGATCCACACGCATGAGGGCGGTACGCACGAGGAGGGCTTCCGCGCGGCGCTGACCACGCTGGTCAACAAGTACGCGCGGGACAAGAAGCTGCTGCGCGAGAAGGACGACAACCTCACCGGTGACGACATCCGTGAGGGTCTGACGGCGATCATCTCGGTGAAGCTGGGCGAGCCGCAGTTCGAGGGCCAGACGAAGACCAAGCTGGGCAACACGGAGGCGAAGACCTTCGTCCAGAAGGTGGTCCACGAGCACCTCACGGACTGGTTCGACCGGAACCCGAACGAGGCCGCGGACATCATCCGCAAGGGCATCGCGGCGGCCACGGCCCGTGTCGCCGCCCGGAAGGCGCGCGACCTGACCCGTCGCAAGGGGCTCCTGGAGAGTGCCTCGCTGCCGGGCAAGCTGAGCGACTGCCAGTCGAACGACCCGACGAAGTGCGAGATCTTCATCGTCGAGGGTGACTCCGCCGGTGGTTCGGCGAAGTCCGGCCGTAACCCGATGTACCAGGCCATCCTGCCGATCCGGGGCAAGATCCTGAACGTCGAGAAGGCCCGGGTCGACAAGATCCTGCAGAACACCGAGGTCCAGGCGCTGATCTCGGCCTTCGGTACCGGAGTCCACGAGGACTTCGACATCGAGAAGCTCCGCTATCACAAGATCATTCTGATGGCGGACGCCGACGTCGACGGTCAGCACATCAACACGCTGCTGCTGACGTTCCTCTTCCGCTTCATGCGGCCGTTGGTCGAGGCCGGCCATGTCTACCTCTCCCGCCCGCCGCTCTACAAGATCAAGTGGGGCCGCGACGACTTCGAGTACGCGTACTCGGACCGCGAGCGCGACGCCCTGGTCGAGCTCGGCAAGCAGAACGGCAAGCGGATCAAGGAAGACTCGATCCAGCGCTTCAAGGGTCTCGGCGAGATGAACGCCGAGGAGCTGCGCATCACGACGATGGACGTCGACCACCGCGTGCTCGGCCAGGTCACGCTGGACGACGCGGCGCAGGCGGACGACCTCTTCTCGGTGCTGATGGGTGAGGACGTCGAGGCGCGGCGCTCGTTCATCCAGCGCAACGCCAAGGACGTCCGCTTCCTCGACATCTGAGTCGGCCGTACCAAGCAAGCCGCAGCTCGAAAGGACTTTGACCAGCAATGGCCGACGAGAACACCCCTGTGACCCCTGAAGAGGAACCCGCAGCCGCGGGTGTGGGCATGCGTGTCGAGCCCGTGGGGCTCGAGACGGAGATGCAGCGCTCCTACCTCGACTACGCGATGTCCGTCATCGTGTCGCGTGCGCTGCCGGACGTACGGGACGGCCTCAAGCCCGTCCACCGCCGTGTGCTGTACGCCATGTACGACGGCGGGTACCGGCCCGAGAAGGGCTTCTACAAGTGCGCCCGTGTCGTCGGTGACGTCATGGGTACGTACCACCCGCACGGCGACTCCTCGATCTACGACGCGCTCGTGCGACTGGCGCAGCACTGGTCGATGCGCATGCCGCTGGTCGACTCCAACGGCAACTTCGGTTCTCCGGGCAACGACCCGGCCGCGGCCATGCGGTACACCGAGTGCAAGATGATGCCGCAGTCCATGGAGATGGTCCGGGACATCGACGAGGAGACCGTCGACTTCCAGGACAACTACGACGGCCGTAACCAGGAGCCGACGGTTCTGCCGGCGCGCTTCCCGAACCTGCTGGTCAACGGTTCCGCGGGCATCGCGGTCGGCATGGCGACCAACATCCCGCCGCACAACCTGCGCGAGGTCGCGGCCGGTGCCCAGTGGTACCTGGAGCACCCGGAGGCCTCGCACGAGGAGCTGCTGGACGCCCTGATCGAGCGGATCAAGGGCCCGGACTTCCCGACCGGAGCGCTCGTCGTCGGCCGCAAGGGCATCGAGGAGGCGTACCGCACGGGCCGTGGCTCCATCACGATGCGCGCGGTCGTCGCGGTCGAGGAGATCCAGAACCGGCAGTGCCTGGTCGTCACGGAGCTTCCGTACCAGACCAACCCCGACAACCTCGCGCAGAAGATCGCCGACCTGGTCAAGGACGGCAAGGTCGGCGGCATCGCGGACGTCCGCGACGAGACGTCCTCGCGCACCGGCCAGCGCCTCGTGGTCGTGCTGAAGCGGGACGCGGTCGCCAAGGTCGTACTGAACAACCTGTACAAGCACACCGATCTCCAGACGAACTTCGGCGCGAACATGCTGGCGCTCGTCGACGGGGTGCCGCGCACGCTGTCGATCGACGCGTTCATCCGCCACTGGGTGACGCACCAGATCGAGGTCATCGTCCGGCGTACGAGGTTCCGCCTGCGCAAGGCGGAGGAGCGGGCGCACATCCTGCGCGGTCTGCTCAAGGCACTCGACGCGATCGACGAGGTCATCGCCCTCATCCGGCGCAGCCAGACGGTCGAGATCGCGCGTGAGGGCCTGATGGGCCTGCTGGAGATCGACGAGGTCCAGGCGAACGCGATTCTGGAGATGCAGCTGCGCCGACTGGCCGCGCTGGAGCACCAGAAGATCACGGCCGAGCACGATGAGCTCCAGGCGAAGATCAACGAGTACAACGAGATCCTGGCGTCGCCGGTACGGCAGCGGCAGATCGTCAGCGAGGAGCTGGCGGCGATCGTCGAGAAGTTCGGCGACGACCGGCGCTCCAAGCTGGTGCCCTTCGGCGGTGACATGTCCATCGAAGACCTGATCGCCGAGGAGGACATTGTCGTCACCATCTCGCGCGGCGGCTATGTGAAGCGTACGAAGACGGACGACTACCGCTCGCAGAAGCGCGGCGGCAAGGGCGTCCGCGGCACGAAGCTCAAGGAAGACGACATCGTCGACCACTTCTTCGTGTCGACGACCCACCACTGGCTGCTGTTCTTCACCAACAAGGGCCGCGTCTACCGGGCCAAGGCGTACGAGCTTCCGGACGCCGGCCGGGACGCGCGCGGCCAGCACGTCGCCAACCTGCTGGCCTTCCAGCCGGACGAGCAGATCGCCGAGATCCTGGCGATCCGGGACTACGAGGCCGCGCCCTATCTGATCCTCGCCACCAAGGGCGGCTTGGTGAAGAAGACCGCGCTGAAGGACTACGACTCCCCGCGTTCCGGCGGTGTCATCGCGATCAACCTCCGCGAGACGGAGGACGGCAGCGACGACGAGCTGATCGGTGCGGAGCTGGTCTCGGCCGAGGATGATCTGCTGCTCATCAGCAAGAAGGCCCAGTCCATCAGGTTCACCGCGACGGACGAAGCGCTGCGCCCGATGGGCCGTGCCACCTCGGGCGTCAAGGGCATGAGTTTCCGCGAAGGCGACGAACTGCTCTCGATGAATGTCGTCAGGCCCGGTACGTTCGTGTTCACTGCCACCGATGGCGGGTACGCGAAGCGGACCCCCGTCGACGAGTACCGCGTTCAGGGTCGTGGCGGCCTGGGTATCAAGGCCGCCAAGATCGTGGAGGACCGGGGCTCGCTGGTCGGCGCGCTGGTGGTCGAGGAGACGGACGAAATCCTCGCCATCACGCTCGGCGGCGGTGTGATTCGTACGCGAGTCAATGAAGTCAGGGAGACGGGCCGTGACACCATGGGCGTCCAACTGATCAATCTTGGCAAGCGTGACGCGGTCGTCGGCATCGCACGTAACGCCGAGGCCGGCCGCGAGGCCGAAGAGGTCGATGGAGATGCGGATGCCGAGGCGACTGCCGAGGCGACTGCAGAGAACACTGTCGAGGGCACTGTCGAAGGCACGTCGCCTTCGGCCGGGGAGCACGAGGAGTAGAGCGTGAGTGGAGCCATGGGCGCCGGTTCGGCCGCTTCCGGAGTTGGAGCGAACGGTGCCCGTGGCCCTGCCACGGACTCCCAAGGGGGCACTGTGACGGACACCCGGGGGCCTCAGCCCCAGTACGAGGGATACGCGACCGGGCCGCTGCCCGGTGAGCGTGAGCCCGCGCCGGGGCAGGCAGGCGGGCCTTACCACCCGCCGCAGGCGTACCCCTCGCCCGCGGGCGGGACGCAGGGCGGCCCATCCCAGGGCGCGCAGCAGGGCGGCGTGCAGGGCGTCGGTGCCGCTCAGGCGGCCCGTCGCCCGCGCACGGGGGCGCGGACCACTCCGCGTACCCGCAAGGCGCGACTGCGGGTGGCGAAGGCCGATCCGTGGTCGGTGATGAAGGTCAGCTTCCTGCTCTCCATCGCGCTCGGCATCTGCACGGTCGTGGCGGCCGCGGTCCTGTGGATGGTGATGGACGCCATGGGCGTCTTCTCCACCGTGGGCGGCACCATCAGCGAGGCGACCGGCTCCAACGACAGCAACGGCTTCGATGTGCAGTCGTTCCTGTCGCTTCCGCGGGTCCTCATCTTCACGTCGGTCATCGCGGTGATCGACGTCGTGCTGGCGACCGCGCTGGCGACGCTGGGCGCCTTCATCTACAACTTGTCGGCCGGTTTCGTGGGCGGTGTCGAGCTCACGCTGGCCGAGGACGAGTAGGGCTGCGGGTATCGATTTTGGGACTGGCCCCGACGTGCGCTAATCTTCAGAAGTCAGCGCGCAGCGCGGCGGGGCTATAGCTCAGTTGGTTAGAGCGCATCCCTGATAAGGATGAGGCCACAGGTTCAAATCCTGTTAGCCCCACCAGTACGAAGACCCCCGGCCCACTTGGGCCGGGGGTCTTTGGCATCTACTGCTGACATCAACGGCTGCGGTCAGCCGATGGGCGGGTCTTCCAGGAGCTCGGCCGGCATCGCCACGGCTTCGCGCTTCCCGTCGCCGACCATGTGGGTGTAGACGTCCATGGTCATGCTGATCCGGCTGTGCCGGAGGGTCGCCTGAGCCGCCTCGGGGTGCACCTTCAGGAAGGCCGGCAGGGTGCCGCAGGTGTGCCGGGCAAGCCGGACCGTGATGCGCCGCACACCTGCCCGCTTCACGAGGCGGTCGAAGGTCCTGGAGAAGCCCACCGGGTCGATCATGCCGCCCCGCTCCGAGGTTGTGCGTGGTTGTACGGGGATGCGCGCGCGGCAGGGGTGTGCAGGGTTCCGCGGAGAGGGCCGCACACCCTGGGGGCATCGGAGTGCGGGGCAAGGGGACGGCCCTGTCGGCGCAGGGGATCGCGCGTCGGGAGCCGTGAAGCAAGGCGTGGCGGACTGCGGATCCGTCCGCCACGCCATGGTGGGCACGAAGACGGCCCCCGGCTGCCCGGCGCACGAAAAGGCCCCCGTCCGGTGTGAACCGGACCGGGGGCCCTGTGCGTCAGTGGCGCCGCTCTCACGGTGGCAGGAGGGATGCGTCCCCCGCCGGGGCCCCGTGGGCGGTGCGGGCGGCACCGGTGGTGCCTGTGGCCCCCACGGCGTCTCTCATGTCCGTCAGCAGGTGCTTGGTGGCCGGTGAGGAGCCGTGTGCCTCGGCGCGGATGCGCTGCTTCATCGTGGGTGGCAGCGACCTGTCACGCGGAAGGGTCCATCGCACCGACGGGGTGGTCGCGGTTGCCGCGGTCGCACCCGTGTGCTCCTGAGTCGTGGCCTTCGGCTGCGTGGCCGCGGCGGGGGTGCTGATGAGCCCCATCGACGCGAGAAGCGCGAAGAAGGCGGTGATGAAGGCGGTCCAGATGCTCTTGGCCTTGAAGGTGCTCATGGCCCCTCGCTTTCGGATGGTCCGGTTTGCTTACCTTTCTGATGATGTGGATGTGGCTCGCGATTTCGGTGACCGACGCCGCGGATCCACCGACCTTCGGATGAACACCACTCGTCTGGTGCAACCGGGCTGGACGGATCGATGCGGGGCGGGGCGGGATGGTCGCTTTTGCCCGAAAAGTGGCCAGTTCGCAGGTAGGTCACTGATCGGTATCGGTCGGTGTGTATAGTCGGGCGGCAGAAGTCCCCTACGTCAAGGAAAGACGAGGTCGCGCGGTGAAGAAGCTTCTCCTGGTAGCACTGGCCGCCATCGGCGGGCTCCTCGTGTACCGCCAGATCCAGGCGGATCGCGCCGAGCAGGATCTGTGGACGGAGGCGACTGACTCCGTGCCCGCAGGTTCGGGTGTCTGAGACAGAACAGCCTTGTGCGGGCCCCGGTCGCTGAGCGACCGGGGCTTCGTGCTGTTGCGGGACCGTGACACCTGTGCCCTTGAATTCACCTACGCAAATCAATAGGTTGCGAGAGCAAATGGGTCGGTAGGCCGGTCGAGGGGGCACGGGTGGGAACACGGAACCATCGCCGTACTTCAGCAGTGGGGACTTGGATCGGCGGGGCACTGCTCGCCCTGGTCGCGGGTGCGATGCCCGCCACGGCAGCCGGCACGGCTGCGGACGGCACAGCTGCAGCCCCGGCCACGACCTCTCGGGACGGCAGCAGCAGCCTGGTCATGGTGCTGGACTCCTCCGGCTCCATGGCGGACGACGACGGAACGGGCCGCACCCGGATGGAGTCCGCCCGTACCGCTGTGGGCACCGTCATGGACGGTCTTCCCGACGGCTACCCGACCGGTCTGCGGGTGTACGGCGCCGACCGGCCCCGGGGCTGCACGGACACCCGTCTCGTCCGCCCGGTGCAGGCGCTCGACCGGGCCGCGGTGAAGCAGGCCGTTGCGGACCTGCGGCCCAGGGGCGACACTCCTGTCGGGCTCTCCCTGCAGAAGGCCGCGAACGACCTTCCCGAGCCCGCGGACGGTGCCATCGGGACGCGCACGATCCTGCTGATCTCCGACGGCGAGGACAACTGCGGTACGCCGCAGCCCTGCGAGGTGGCCGAGCGGCTCGGCAAGGACGGGATCGGGCTGCGCATCGACACCGTGGGCTTCCAGGTGAAGGGCCGAGCCCGCGAGCAGCTCGAATGCATCGCGGAGGCGGGCAACGGCCGCTACTACGACGCACCGGACGCCACGTCGCTGGCCAGACAGTTGCAGCGGGCAGCGCAACTTTCGGCGGACGGCTACCGGTTCCGTGGCAAGCGGGTCGAGGGCGCCGCGACCGGCGGCCGGGCGCCCGCGCTCGTACCCGGGCAGTATCTGGACACCATCGGCCCGGGCGAGAGGCGGTACTACGCGGTCGGTCTGGACGCCGCGTCCACGGCGGACTTCTCGGCGACGGCGGTGCCGCAGCCCGGGGCCGCCGTCGACACCTTCGACGCGCTGCGTACCAGCATTGCGTACGGCACTGACAGTTCCTGCGCGACGGACACCGCGCGTTTCTACCAGAAGGAGGGCGCGACTCCGCTGACCTCGGCCGTCGCCCGTATCCCTTCCGCCGAGGGGACCCGCAGCTGCGATCGGGCGGGCCACTACTGGCTGGTGGTGGAACGGGCGAGCAAGAAGGGTTCCGATGCCGCACGTTGGCCGCTGGAACTCGTGTACGGGGTGGAGGCACCACTGAAGAGGGGTGTCACGCCCGCCGCGTCCGAGCCGGAGTACGGGGCGGGCGGCAAGAGCGCGGTGCTGCCCTCCGGCAACCCCCGTGATGTGCGGGGAGGCACCGGATTCAACGACGCCGAGGAGCTCGGCCGGGGCGTGTGGCGCGACCGGATCCTGCCGGCGCAGACGCTCTGGTACAAGGTTCCGGCGGGCTGGGGCCAGCAGGTGTGCTACGACGTGGAGTTCGCCAACGAACCCACGGTCGCGGGGGTCGCCTCGACGTACTCGTACGGTGCGACGCAGCTGTTCACACCGGCCCGCTTCCCGGTCGGCGGCGGTGGCGAGTTCACCTCGTCGGCCCTGTACAGCGGCCGTCCGGCCGCGATCAGGATGGGTTCGGTGCCGGTCGCCTGGACCAACCGCTACGAGTACCGCGGGGCGGTCCAGCCGGTGCATGTCGGGGGCGAGTTCTCCATCTCGGTGACGCTGGGCGCGCAGGCTGCCGAGATTGCCGAGAACGCGCAGATCGGTGTGGTGCTGCGGGTGTCGGTGCTCGGGGACGAGCGGGCCGGGCCCGAGCACCATGCCGCCGTCCTCGCCGGGAAGCCGGACAGGGGAGAGGGCAAGAGGACCGACAAGAAGGGCACTTCGGCTGTGGCCGGAGACAGCGGAGGTACGGGCGGGGCAGGATGGACCGGCGTTGCGGCCGCTGTCGGGGCGGGCGCCGTGGTGGTGATCGCCGCGCTCGTGTTCGTACGCAGCCGCCGCAGGTCGGCCACACAGACGACGAGGGGAAGCGCGTGATGAGGCAGCGCAACAGGGGCCGGGCGACGCTGGTCGCGGCCGCGGTGATGTGCGCGGTGGCGGCGCTGCCGGGGCAGGCGTACGCGGCCGGTGAGCCTGCTGCGTACGCCTTCGACCCCGGGGCGAAGGCGGTCCCGGGCGCGGAGGTCAGCACCTACGCGTCGGCCCTGAAGCCCGGATCCGTCTACAGGAGCTCGATCAAGCCGGGCGAGAAGCTCTACTACCGCCTCGACCTCGACGCCGCCACGAACGCGTACGTCTCGGCGGTGGTCGTACCCAAGGCCGGTGGCAAGGTCGCGTACGGGGACGGCATCACGGTCAGCATCAGGGACAGCAGGGACCTGCAGTGCAGTTCCGAGGACGCCCGCTTCAAGGCGGCGGAGTTCCCGCATCCGATCGCCGCGTATGCCTACCGGGTCACGGACAAGGACAGCAGCACCTGCCAGGACGCCGGTACGTACAACGTCCTGATCGAGCGGGAGAGCAAGGCCACCTCGACGCCCGACGCCTGGGACCTGGAGCTCCGTTACGAGTCGGAGCCGAAGCTGAAGAAGGGCGGTACGGCACCGACCGAGGCGCCCGAGGACTGGCCCTCGGCGTCGCCGTCACCGCCCGCGCAGGCCAAGAAGGAGGAAAGGCCCGGCGGCACGAGCTATTACGACGCCACCAGCCTGGAGACCGGCACGTGGAGGGACGGCATCAAGCCGGGGCAGACCCTCTTCTACCGGGTGCCGGTGGACTGGGGACAACAGATCTTCGCAACCGTCGACCTCGGCAACAGTGTCGGCGCCTCGGACGAGTACGTCGGCAACGCGCTCGCACTGTCCCTGGACAATCCGGCGCACGGCCATGTCGACGACGCCTCGCCGTTGTCGTACTCCGGCAAGCCCGCCTCGGTGTCGCTCGATCCGCTGCCCCCGGTGGCGTACGAGAACCGGTTCACGTCCAGTGCCGGCGAGAGCGCCATGCGGTTCGCGGGCTGGTACTACCTGTCGGTGTCGCTCAGCCCGAAGGTCGCTCATGCCTACGGGGAGAAGGCGATCCCGATGACTCTCAAGGTGCAGGTCGAGAACGCGGCGGAAACGTCGCCGTACGGGGGTTCCGCCGGAATCTTCGGTGTGACGCAGGACGACAAGGACATGGCCAGGAGCGGTCAGAGCGCCCCTCAGGCCGACAGGAGCAGCACGATGAAGACGGTGGGCGCGGCCGGGATCGGCGCAGGTGCGGTGCTGGTGCTCGGCCTCGGGGCGTGGACGCTGCTTGCGCGTCGCCGCACGGCGGCCGTCGTGGGCGGTCCTGCCGGTGACGCGGCCGGGCAGCAGCCCTATGGAGGGCCCCCGCAGGCCTGGTGACAGCGGCTGCAGCCACCAGGCCTCAGGCCTGGGTCAGTGCCCAGATTCCGACGGCGAAACAGACCAGCGCCACCAGCAGGACCGGGATCGCCACCTTCGGGGGCGGTCCCGGACGCTTCTGCGATGCCTGCGCGGGAGCGGCGGCCAAGGGGTGGGCCGGAGGCGATGCCGCAGCGAAGTGCGGGGACATTCCCGCCCCGGGGTGCGGAACCTGCTGCTGCTCGGCGGTGTATGCACGAGTAGGAACCGGTTCGCGCCGCACTGCGGATGTCGCGGCCTGGGAGAGATCCGGTGGGGCGGCAGGGAAGGGGGAACCCGTATGCGCCGGGAGCGGAGTGGGGGCAGGGGCCGACTGGGGCAGTGGCGTGGGCGGCTGCTGCGGAGGCGGGGCGAGATGGAAGCTGCCCGTCTCCGACATCGGGGAGGGCGGTGGGGTGTGCGGCTGCTGCACGGCCTGCTGTGCGGCCTGGCGCGCGTGTGCGGTGTGGTCGGCCGGGGACGGCGGCCTGGGGGTGGCGATCGGGCCTTCGGGGCCGAAACCGGCGGGCAGCGGGCCGAGTTGGTCGAAGACCTCCACCGGTTCGTCGTCGACACCTGGCTCCGGCAGCATCTCGACCGCGGCCGTCAGTGCCTTGCGTGCGCCGGTGGCCGTGCGGAACCGGGCCTGCGGATCCGGCTGCAGAAGGCCTGCGAGGACCTGCCACAGCGGTTCCGGGATGCCTTGTGGGGCGCTGGGGGTGCCGTGCGAGGCGAAGTATTCGACGAGGGCCTGGGCATCCGGCTTCTTCCCCTGCAGCAGATAGAGCGCGACAAGCCCCACGGCGAAGAGGTCTGCGGGGAAGTCGGGCTCTGCGCCCATCATCTGCTCGGGCGCGAAGTAACCCGGCGTTCCCACCACATAGTTGGTCTCGGTCAGGCGGGGCTCGCCCTTGCGCATGGAGATGCCGAAGTCGGAGAGCCGCAGGTGCGGCCGGCCGGTGCCGGTAGCCTCCATCAGGATGTTGGCGGGCTTGATGTCGCGGTGCACGACGCCTTCCGCATGCACCGTCGACAGTCCGGACAGCAGCTGGTCGAGCAGCGTGCAGACGAAGCGCGGGGGCAGTGGGCCGTAGTCGCCGATGACATGCGCAAGCGAGCCGCCGCTCACCAGATCCATGGTGAACAGGACTTTGTCGTCGTCCGCGGCCCAACTGGCCGGGGCGAGCACATGAGGATGCTCGATCCGCAGGGCCTGCTCGCGGACGAATCGCAGCAGCGTGTGTGCGTCGCTCTGCTGAAGCACCTTGGCCGCCACGTACCGGCGGCGCCGGTGGTCCCAGGCTCGCCAGACGGCGCCGACGCCACCACGTCCGATCGGATCGATCAGCTCGTACCGACCGGCAAAGACCTCACCCATTGCGCTGTGCCCGCTCCCAGTCCTGTTTCGGCTCGTGCCCGGCTCTCGGGGGTAGTACACCAGGATCTTTCATTCGGCTGAGCTCGTGGGGTCTGGTACGCACATCCGCCGCGTCGTCGTCGGTCCGCAACGCCCGGCGCTGTTTCCCTCCTCCGCCCGGCAGCCGCACGTACCAGGTTCCGCCCCCTGAATCCGGCCCGAACCGAAAGAAAGGTCCTAGTTCTGGTGTCCTTCGTAGTGCGCGACCGCGTCCGCGGTGCGGCCGGCGCCGTACACCCTGAGGAACTCTGCCAGTTCCGGGTGGGTCGGGGCGAGGGAATCGGCGGCATCGATGATGTCACCGGCGGCAGCGACCGACCGCAGCAGCGACTGGATCTCGCGGACCACGCGACGGACGGTGGGTGCCCCGCCGCTGGTCGTGGTCTGACCGGTGCCGGTGAGGACGGAACCGCCCTGGGACTTCTTGATCTCTTCCATGCGGTCGGTGGCCTCGCCCGCGCTGACGCTGCCGTCGGCGACCTGGCCGGCCAGCTCCTGGAGAGCCTGGACACGCTGGACGACCGCGGGGTTGCCGATCTTCGCCCGCTGACCGCTCATCAGCTGGGAGAGCATGGGTGCGGACAGCCCGAGTGCGGCGGCGAGCCGGGCCTGGTTCAGGCCGAGATCGTCGATGAGCCGGCGGAATAGCGCGCCCAGCGGTTCCCCGTACCAGCTGCGCTGAAGTTCCCTGGCTCTTGCCGTTGCTTCCTGCTGAACTGCATCCATGGCGTCTCCCCTTCGCTGAGGCTTCGCTGCTGCGAACCTCGTCCAGCATCTTACGGAGAGTGGTTGCCGACCGGGAGTCCCCATCTTTTTGGAAGATTCAGGGGGTCACCCGGTAGTCTGGTCTGCGGCGGTGACCAAGACGCTGATGCGTCTGGTGCTGTCCTCTTTTTCGGGGCCTTAGCTCAGTTGGTAGAGCGCTGCCTTTGCAAGGCAGATGTCAGGAGTTCGAATCTCCTAGGCTCCACATCAAGAGCCCCTCCGACCTGCGGAAACGCAGGTCGGAGGGGCTCTCTTGTGTGTCTGCCGTGGGCCGGGCGGCTCAGCGGCCGTCGTCGAGGTCGGTGCCGTCCACCTCGTCCGTCCTGTCCGACTCGGCCTCCTTGGCGCGGACCTCGGGGTCCACAGCCGTCGGCCCGCTGCCGTCGACCGAGGTCAGCGGCGTACGGTCAGCGACCTCCGTGGGGGCGGGGGGCTCGACCAGCCAGTCCGGATTGGCCTGCTTGTCCCACCACCGCCACGCGGCGTAGGCGCCGACTGCCAGGACGGAGGCCACGGCCACCACCTTGAGCACGCGCCCGGCCTTGGCCCGCCGCTCGTGCTTTCTGGCCAGCTTCTTGATCTCCTGTGCCGTGACCTGCCCGCGCAGTGCGGCCAGTGCCGCGGCGCTGCGGGCCGCGGCTTCCCCGGCGACGGGCTGGGCGGCGGCCATTGCCTGCTCGACGCGGGGCACGGTGTACTCCGCGGCGCTCCTGGCTGCCTGACGGGTGCGGAGCGCGGCGCGCTGGGCGGCCTCGTCGACCTTGGGGGGCACATGCGCGCGAGCCAGTTCGATACGTGGTGCGAGATGCGCGTCGTACTGGACGCGGGCCTGCTGGGCTGCCTTCGACACCCTCGGCGCGAGCCGCGTACGGGCCTCGTGCGCATAGTGTGCCGCCTGGTCCTTGGCCGAGTCGGCGTAGGGCGCCACCACTTCCGCGGCGTGCTGCACGCTTTCCTTCGCCGAGTCGGTTGCGGCGCGCACGCTGTCGATGCGGGTCACGGGATCCTCCTCCTTGGTGGCGGGTAGGTACTCCGCCTTTCCACCCATTTCGAAATCATCCCCCGCGATGGCGTGTGCGGCATGCGGGGCGGGCATCCGGGGCATGAGAGACGGTCATGCAAAACAGTCATAAGCGATGTGTGTGGGCAATGTGGTGCAAGGGGAGCTTGCCGATGACAATGCCACGGTTCGGTTCAGCACGCGCCGGTTCGTCACGCACTTGGCCTCTTTTGTTCCTGCGGGGAGCCGCAGGAAGGGCGTGTGACGGATCGGCCGTGCGAGGATCGGTGGACGTCAGCGAAGACTTACGGAAGGCAGATCGTGGCCGAGCAGCTTTACGCCACCTTGAAGACCAGCCAAGGCGACATCGAGATCCGGCTTCTGCCGAACCACGCGCCCAAGACGGTCAAGAACTTCGTCGAGCTCGCCACGGGCGAGCGGGAGTGGACCCACCCCGCGACCGGCAAGAAGTCCAAGGACAGGCTGTACGACGGGACCGTCTTCCACCGGGTCATCAGCGGCTTCATGATCCAGGGCGGGGACCCGCTGGGCAACGGCACCGGCGGCCCGGGCTACGAGTTCGGTGACGAGTTCCACCCGGACCTCAGCTTCAACAAGCCGTACCTCCTGGCCATGGCCAACGCCGGCCCGGGCACCAACGGCTCGCAGTTCTTCGTGACCGTCTCGCCCACCGCGTGGCTGACCGGCAAGCACACCATCTTCGGTGAGGTGGCCGACGAGGCCAGCAAGAAGGTCGTGGACGCCATCGCGAGCACCCAGACCAACGCGCGCACCGACCGTCCGGTGCAGGACGTGGTGATCGAGTCGGTCGTCGTCGAGACCCGATGATCGCCTGTGGTCACGGTGTGATCACTCTCTGATCGGCCGCCCCGGGAACCAACCGCCCTGCTTGTCCGTACTTGCTTACATAGCGGACGAGCAGGGCGGCATCATGCGCGCTGTCGCCCACGACGTGACCCAAGGGGGCCAGCAAGTGATGGGACCGATGGACGAGCAGCCGCCCGGCGCCCGGGACCAGTCCGCCGATGCCCGCGGCCCACTCGGCTGCTACCGCCACCCGGGCCGTGAGACGGGGATCCGCTGCACTCGGTGCGACCGTCCGATCTGCACCGAGTGCATGGTCAACGCCTCGGTCGGCTTCCAGTGCCCGGACTGTGTCCGCAAGGGTTCGGGTACGGGGCACGGCCCGGCTGCCAATCAGCCGCGCACCCTGGCCGGCGGCACCGTCACCGCCGACCCGCGGCTGGTCACCAAGGTCCTGCTCGCCATCAATGTCGTCCTGTTCATCGCGGTACATGTGAAGGTGTCACTGCTCGACGACCTGACACTGCTGGGACGGGCCACCTTCTATGAGGGCGGTCCGCCGGAAGGGGTCGCGGAGGGGCAGTGGTACCGGCTGGTGACGTCGATGTTCCTGCACCAGGAGGTGTGGCACATCGCGTTCAACATGCTGGGACTGTGGTGGCTCGGCGGTCCCCTGGAGGCGGCGCTCGGCCGCGCCCGCTACCTCGCGCTCTACCTGCTCTCCGGCCTGGCGGGCAGCGCGCTCACTTATTGGCTCGCCGCACCGAACCAGGGCTCGCTCGGTGCCTCCGGCGCCATCTTCGGTCTGCTGGGCGCCACCGCCGTGCTCATGCGTCGGCTGAACTACGACATGCGGCCGGTCCTCGTGCTCCTCGCGCTGAACCTGCTCTTCACGTTCAATCCCTGGGGCGGAATCGCCTGGCAGGCGCATGTCGGCGGTCTGATCGCGGGCACGCTGATCGCCATCGCCATGGTGCACGCACCGCGTGAACAGCGGACGCTGGTGCAGTACGGCACCTGTGCGCTGGTCCTGGTGGCGGTGGTCCTCGTCGTGGTTGCCAGAACTGCCGCACTGACCTGATCGCAGGCGCCAGGGGGCTTCTCGGGCAGTTGTCCACAGCGGGTGCACGATCTTGTGCATTCTGTGGGTACAACTGTGCCCCTTGTCGCTGAGCTGGGTTTTTCCAGCGGAGACAAGGGGCGTGCCACCCCTCGATGAGGGAGACTGCAGTCACACAGGCGTCAACATCCGGGGAGTTATCCACAGATCGTCTGACCTTTTCCCCCGCCTGTGGATAACGCTGTGGGTAACTCAGGGCAAGGGTTGCGGTACCGGGGCCGGCTGTGGTCCTACGAGTGCTGTCCGGCTACTTCCACTGCGTGGAGACGCCGAAGCCACCGGCGATGAAGCCGAAGCCCACGACGATGTTCCAGTTACCCAGCGTCTTGATGGGCAGATCGCCGTCGGTCACGTAGAACACGACGATCCAGGCCAGACCGATCAGGAAGAACGCCAGCATCACCGGCGCCACCCAACTGCGGTTGGTCAGCTTTATGTTGGTTGCCTGCTTCGCCGGAGGCGGCGTGAAGTCGGCCTTCTTGCGGATACGTGACTTCGGCACGAGGAACTCTCCTGTCGATGCGCTGCGTGACCGCGCAGGGAACTCTGGCTCGCGCCGGGGCGGGGCGCGAGGGGGAATGCTGCCTCCCCCGGACGTCCGTTAGCGTAGTGCTTCCGTGGCGCCGAAGGAGATAAGGGTACGTTGAGCAATTCTGCCGACTCTCCGCAAGGGCCGGTCCGGCGCACCTTCCGGCACCCGGTCCGAGTGCTCACCGCTGCCGTTTTCGCCCTTGCCGGGCTGATCTTCGTCACCAGCGCCAACACGGCCAAGGGCACCAACATCCGCACCGACTCGTCGCTGCTGAAGCTCTCCGACCTCATTCAACAGCGCAGCGAGAAGAACGCGGGGCTCGACGGCTCCAACGCGTCCGTACGCGAGGACATCGATGCCCTCGCCCAGCGCGACGACGGCAGCACCAAGGCGGAGGACGTCAAGCTCAAGGCGCTGGAGCGGGCCGCGGGCACCAAGAAGCTCTCCGGCCGGGCCGTCGCCGTCACGCTCGACGATGCCCCGCCGAACGCCACCGCGAACCCCGGCTACCCCGACCCGCAACCCAACGACCTGGTCATCCACCAGCAGGATCTGCAGGCGGTCGTCAACGCTCTCTGGCAGGGCGGTGCCCGTGGCATCCAGGTCATGGACCAGCGGCTGATCTCCACCAGCGCGGTGCGCTGCGTCGGCAACACGCTGATTCTCCAGGGCCGGGTCTACTCACCGCCGTACAAGATCACCGCGGTCGGCGACCCCGACCGGCTCAAGAAGGCCCTCGACAACTCCTCCTCGATCCGGAACTACCTGCTGTACGTGAAGGCGTACGGGCTCGGCTGGAAAGTCGACGAGCACGAGGCGGTGACTCTTCCCGGCTACTCGGGCACAGTGGATCTCCACTACGCGAAGCCGGTGAAGTAGCGAGCAGTTCCGGGGAGGCCGACCGGTGTCGGTGCGACTGATCGTCAGGACCTTCAGCGAACTGTGCATCACCGCGGGCGCTTCGATCATCCTTTTTGTGGTGTACGTGCTGTTCTGGACTGGCGTCAAGGCCGCCGGTGCCACCGAGGGGCAGATCGACACCCTGCAGAACCAGTGGGCGCGGGGGGCCGTGTCCGTACCAGGGCCGAACGCGACAGGCACGCCTTCGCCCTCGGCCTCGCCGTCGTCCGCACCCACGCCATCGCCGGCCTCCGCCGCCTACCGGGACGGGAAGCCGTTCGCGATGCTGTACATCCCCCGCTTCGGCAAGGGCTGGGAGTGGCCCGTCCTGGAGAACACCGAGGTCAAAACCTTGCAGAAGGGGCTCGGCCACTACCGCGGAACCGCCCCCCTCGGCGGCGTCGGCAATTTCGCGGTGGCCGGACACCGTCGCACCTACGGGGATCCCTTCAAGGACTTCCCGACACTGCGCCGCGGCGACGCGGTGGTGCTGACGGACGGGACGACGTGGTTCACGTACCGCATCGAGAAGAAGCCGTACCGCACCGTGCCGAGCGACACCGGTGTCATCGACGCAGTCCCCCGCAAGTCCGGCTTCGACGGGCCCGGCCGCTATCTGACGCTGACCACCTGCGATCCCGAATGGGGCAGCAGCCACCGGCTCGTCGTCTGGGCGCATCTCGACGCGACGCAGCCTGTGACGGACGGCAGGCCGGCAGCTTTCCACAGCTGACCCACGCCTCTGCCCCGGCCCTTTAGTCTGGTCCCGTACCGAATGAAGGGGACAGCATGTACGGCTGGATCTGGCGGCATCTGCCGGGCAATGCGTGGGTGCGCGGGCTCATCTCGCTCGTACTGGCACTCGCCGTCGTCTATGTGCTTTTCCAGTACGTCTTCCCGTGGGCCGAGCCGCTGCTTCCGTTCGGCGACGTGACGGTCGACGGCACGAGCGGAACGGGGGCCGGCCAGTGAGCGCCCGCATCCTTGTCGTCGACAACTACGACAGCTTTGTCTTCAACCTCGTCCAGTACCTCTACCAGCTCGGCGCCGAGTGCGAGGTCCTGCGCAACGACGAGGTGACCACGGCACACGCCCAGGACGGCTTCGACGGCGTTCTGCTCTCGCCCGGCCCCGGCACCCCAGAGCAGGCGGGCGTCTGTGTCGAGATGGTGCGCCACTGCGCGGCGACCGGCGTCCCGGTCTTCGGCGTCTGCCTCGGCATGCAGTCGATGGCCGTGGCGTACGGCGGTGTGGTGGACCGCGCCCCCGAGCTGCTGCACGGCAAGACGTCGCCGGTGACGCACGAGGGCAAGGGCGTTTTCGCCGGGCTGCCGTCCCCGTTCACCGCGACCCGCTACCACTCGCTCGCCGCCGAACCGGAGACGATCCCGCAGGAGTTGGAGGTCACGGCGCGCACGGCCGACGGCATCATCATGGGGCTGCGCCACCGCGAACTGCCGGTGGAGGGTGTGCAGTTCCATCCCGAGTCGGTCCTGACCGAGTACGGCCATCTGATGCTGGCCAACTGGCTGGTGCGGTGCGGTGATACGGGAGCCGTCGCGAGGTCGGAGGGGCTCGCGCCGGTGGTGGGCAAGGCCGTCGCGTGACCGCACTCCGCCCCGAGCACGACACCGGTGAGGAAGGCCCGTACGAGCAACGAGCGTACGAGGCCACGGGCGCGTTCGAGGCGGCAGTCGACCAGCTGGCGGACCCGCTGAACGATCCGCTGCCGGGGCAGCACGCGCCGTGGTTCCGGGCGGAGAGCATTCCGGCGGAGACGGCGGAGACGGCGGGCGCCGGGGTGGCGCAGGGCCGGCAGTGGGAAGGCCAGGCGCAGGCGTCACAAGGGGCACAGGGGCCTCAGGGGACGCCGCGTGAGTGGTACGACCCCGAGGGGTACGAGCGGGACTGGTACGGGCGGCAGGAGCCTGTCGCGGCGCCTCCGCTGTCGCCGCTGCTCCCCCGTAACGACGAGACGGTCGGTCTGCGGACGGCGGGCTCCCGGCGCCCGGCCGATCGGGCGGTGACGGCTCCGACACCGCAAGCAGAGCCGGGGTACGACACGGAGCCTGCCGCGGCTCCGGATCCCGGTCCGGGGACCACAGAACTCGAACCGCGAACGGAACCGTCCACCGGAGGCCGGGCCGAGCGCCGCCGCGCCGCCAAGGGGCGCGGCCGCCGTCGCGCTGAGCCGCAGCCGGGGGCCCGGTCGGCGGCGGCGCCGGAGGGGCGTCCGCTGTCCCGCGTCGAGGCGCGGCGGGCCGCCCGCGCGGCCAAGGACAGCCCGGCTGTGGTCGCCAGCCGGGTCGTCGGTGAGCTGTTCATCTCGCTCGGCGTGCTGATGCTGCTGTTCGTCACGTACCAGCTGTGGTGGACGAATGTGCGTGCCGACCAGATCGCCGGGAGCGAGACGCACAAGATTCAGGACGACTGGGCGAAGGGCCGCAAGCCCGGGGCGTTCGAGCCGGGGCAGGGCTTCGCCATCATCCACATCCCGAAGCTGGATGTGGTCGCCCCGATCGCCGAGGGCATCAGCAAGGAGAAGGTCCTGGACCGCGGCATGGTCGGTCACTACGGCCAGGGCGCGCTCAAGACGGCGATGCCGTCGGCCGCGCAGGGCAACTTCGCGCTGGCCGGTCACCGGAACACCCACGGCGAACCGTTCCGCTACATCAACCGGCTGCGCAAGGGTGACCCGATCGTGGTCGAGACGCAGGATGCGTACTACACGTACGAGATGACCAGCGTCCTTCCTCAGACGTCCCCGTCCAATGTCTCGGTGATCACCCCGGTGCCGCCCGGTTCGGGCTTCACGAAGCCCGGCCGGTATATCACTCTGACGACCTGTACGCCTGAATTCACAAGTACGTACCGGCTGATCGTCTGGGGCAAGATGGTCGACGAACGGCCGCGCAGCAAGGGAAAGCCCGACGCGCTCGTCGGCTGAACTTCATCACGACAGGGACGGGTGCGGTGGCAGCGAGGACCCAGCAGCAGGACGAGCAGACCGACGAGTCCGCGCCTCCGGTGCGGAGCAGGGACCGCCATCCCGTCGCGACCGCGGTGAGTGTCTTCGGTGAGCTGCTGATCACCGCGGGCCTGGTGCTGGGCCTCTTCGTCGTCTACTCCCTGTGGTGGACGAATGTGCTCGCCGACCGCGAGGCCGAGAAGCAGGGCCACACCGTCCGCGACCGCTGGGCCGAGGGACCCGGGGCCCTCGACACCAAGGACGGCATCGGCTTCCTGCACGTACCCGCGATGAAGAACGGCGAGGTGCTCGTCAAGAAGGGCACCGACACCAAGAACCTCAACGACGGTATCGCCGGCTACTACACGGACCCGGTGAAGTCGGCTCTCCCCTGGGACAAGCAGGGCAACTTCACGCTGGCGGCGCACCGCGACGGGCACGGGGCGAAGTTCCACAACATCGACAAGCTGAAGACGGGCGACGCCGTCGTCTTCGAGACCAAGGACACCTGGTACGTCTACAAGGTCTTCAAGGAGCTTCCCGAGACGTCGAAGTACAACGTCGAGGTGCTCAAGCCGGTCCCCGAGGAGTCGGGCGTGAAGAAGCCCGGCCGCTACATCACGCTGACGACCTGCACGCCGGTCTACACATCGAAGTACCGCTACATCGTGTGGGGCGAGCTGGTGCGTACGGAGAAGGTCGACAAGGACCGCACGAAGCCGGCGGAGCTGCGGCAACCGTGACTGAGCTCCTTCGAGGAGCTCAGTCGTTCTAGGATGGCGAAGGCCCGAAGTCGCAACTAGCCTTTGCGACTTCGGGCCCCTTCTCTGCCTGGCGACGGCTACCTCAGGATCGGGAGCGGTACTCCGGCGCTCCACTTTTCGAGGTGAGCGCGGTCGACGAGGGTGATGCCGTAGGTCTCGGCGATGGCGCGTGCGTCGGGTGTGAAGGAAGTCGTGGCGACGAAGAGAGCCACATCGGCCCCGTGCTGGACGAAAGAGGCGCCGAGGAACTTCTGCAGCTCTCCGCTCCACACCGGACGGTAGGGCGCGAAGCTCTTGCACTGCACGACGATGCTGCGGCCGTCCGCGGTCACTGCTGTGACATCCACACCTCGGTCGCCGCGGCCGCCATGCACCACGACGTCTGTGCAGCCGTCGCGGCGGAGCAGTGCGGCGACGTGGTGCTCGAACTCCCGCCAGTTCATGGCATCGATGGACGCCATGATTCCGGTATACGGGCGCGGGCCCTGGGCGTGCTCAAGGTGCCTGAGCCTTTGGTGGTGGTTGCAGAGCTTCCGCTCGACCTTCTCAACGTCGTCCCGGAGCGAGATCAGCTCCTTGCGGTGCTCGCCGGAGGCCTCGATGAGGGCGTTGAACATGGGGACGATGGTCTTGCCGAGGATGTGGGTGATGCGTCGGTCGATGCGGTCGTCGAGGGAATCCGGTCCCCTGTGGACAGAGTTATCCACAGGCTGAGTCCGTGCCATGTACTCCACGTCGAGCAGGTATGTACGCACCTGACGTGCGACTTCGCTGTCGCGGAGCAGCATGGCGACGTTGAGGACAGCTCGCCGGGGGAAGAGCGCAAGGGACGCGGTGCGTGACTGGATCCCACTGAGTTGCTTGAAGTAACTCAGTTCCGATCCGGTGAGGACGCGATAGCCGTTGCTTTCGAGCTCTTCACGATGGTCGAACACCATGGCCCGAATGACCGTTTCGGTCACTTCGAAGTACGTGGCGACCATTGCTGTCGTCACGTGCATGCCGTCCGGAAGAAGAGACAAGGTCTTGACCTTGTCGATGACGTGAGTCCGGTCCACCACGCCATCGCGCAGTGACCTCGACTCCAGCAGAGCTGCTTCGTTGATCATGCTCCTGACCTCCTATGTGTGCAGAAGAGAGGGAAGGGCTCGATACCCCGCCCCATCGATTCAACGAATCAGCACATATGAAGACACGATCGGTTTGCGGCCGCATGTGCGGTATGCCGGACAGGAGGCACCGCGGCAGGCACAGCGAAGGGCCCCGGTCACCGTTTCGGTGACCGGGGCCCTTCGCGTTCGTTCGGTGGGGCTTAGTTCTGTGAGCCCGATGGGCCGCCGAAGATATTGCCGTCCCCGTTGCCCCTGCCGCCCACCGTGGTGAGGGTGATGACGGTGTTCGCGGGGTCGGCTTGGGTGCCCGGCTGCGGATCGATGTTGGCGACCCTGGCGTTGTCGTCGTCCGAGCTGCCCTGCGCGAACTGGATTTGAGTGAAGCCCTGCGCGGCCAGGGCCTGCTTGGCCTGGGCGACCGTGCTGCCCCTGACTTCGGGGACCGGGACCGTCGCCGGCTGCGTCGGGCCCTTGGAGACCGTCAGCACGATCTGGGTGTCCAGCGGCTGCTTACCGGCGTCCGGTGCCGGGGTCTGATCGATGACCTCACCCGCCGGCTTGTCCGAATCGACGTCGGTTCGCGAGACCTTCTGGAAGCCGACATCGTTGAGCTGGGCCACCGCGGCGTCGTACTGCCTGGTCCTGACGTCGGGAACGTCCTGGGTGGCCTGCTTGGCGACCGTGATCTTGACTTCGGATTCCCCCGCGGCCTTCGCGCCGCCCTTGGGCGTCTGGTCGAGTACGGTGCCGGGCTCCGCGGTGGAGGACTCGGTCGTGACGACCTTCACCGAGAAGCCCTTTTCCTCCAGGATCTTGCGGGCGTTCTCCTCGGACTTCTCCGTGACGTCCGGGACCTCGACCTTCGGCGCACCGGTGGAGACGACGACCGTGACGGTGTCGTTCTCCGCCATCTTGCCGTCCTTGGGCGTCTGGCTGCAGATCTTGCCCGTCTCTTGGGTCTCGCACGGTTCGCGCGCGCCGACCTTGACGAGGACACCGGCGTTCTTCGCGAGATCCTTCGCCTCCGCCACGGTCGAACCGACCATGTTCGGCACGTCGACCTTGCCGTTGTCGCTGTTGTCGCCGCCGAAGACGGCCTTGCCGATCAGGATCGCGCCGATCAGCACCAGGATGCCCGCGACGATCAGCAGGATCGTCGAGGTGTTGCTCTTCTTCTGGCGGCGGCGGTCCGGGCGCTCGTCGTTTCCGTAGCCGCCGTCGTCCGGATTGACCGGGGGCAGCATGGAGGTCTGGGCGCCGCTCGGGTCGGCGGCGCGCAGTGCGGTGGTGGGCTGGTCGTTGCCGTACCCGTCGTAGCCGCCGTAGCCGGCCGCGCCCATCGCCGCGGTGGCGGCGACCGGCTGGCCGTCGAGGCAGGCCTCGATGTCGGCACGCATCTCGTCGGCCGACTGGTAACGGTAGTTCGGGTCCTTGACCAGGGCCTTCAACACGATCGCGTCCATTTCGGGCGTGATCTCGGGGTCGAAGCTGCTAGGGGTCTGCGGCTCTTCCCGTACGTGCTGGTAGGCGACCGCGACGGGCGAGTCACCGATGAACGGCGGCCGGACGGTCAGCAGCTCGTAGAGCAGACAGCCGGTCGAGTACAGGTCGGAGCGCGCATCGACCTGCTCGCCCTTGGCCTGCTCCGGGGAGAGGTACTGGGCGGTGCCGATGACAGCCGAGGTCTGGGTCATCGTCATACCGGAGTCGCCCATGGCGCGGGCGATACCGAAGTCCATGACCTTGACCTGGCCGGTGCGCGTCAGCATGACGTTCGCCGGCTTGATGTCGCGGTGGACGATGCCGGCGCGGTGCGAGTACTCCAGCGCCTGGAGGATCCCGACCGTCATTTCGAGGGTGCGCTCGGGCAGCAGTTTGCGGCCGGAGTGCAGAAGTTCTCTGAGCGTCGACCCGTCGACGTACTCCATCACGATGTACGGGATGGAGACACCGTCGACGTAGTCCTCGCCGGTGTCGTAGACAGCGACGATCGCCGGGTGATTGAGCGAGGCGGCGGACTGGGCCTCACGGCGGAACCGGGCCTGGAAGGACGGGTCGCGGGCGAGATCGGTCCGCAGCGTCTTCACAGCGACGGTGCGGCCGAGCCGGGTGTCGTGCGCGAGGTAGACCTCGGCCATGCCACCACGGCCGAGCACCGAGCCCAGCTCGTACCGGCCGCCGAGGCGACGCGGCTCTTCCATAACTGTTCCAGCCCTCTCCGTCAGTCCCGACCGCACCGGTGTGTGGTCCGGCGGTGTGCTGCTCGCGCATACGGTACCGGGCACGCGCTACCTGATCGGCCCACAGCCGTGAGCTGATATCTGACCGGTATCCCAATGTGCAGGTATGGCCCCCGATGTGATGGACGTCACCTCTTGTTGATGACCGCCTCCATCACGGCCTTGGCGATCGGAGCGGCGAGACCGCCGCCGGAGACGTCGTCCCGGTTGGCACTGCTGTCCTCGACCACCACGGCCACGGCGACGGGCGAGCCGCTGCTGGTCTTCGCGTACGAGATGAACCAGGCGTACGGCTTCTCGCTGTTGTTCAGACCGTGCTGAGCGGTACCGGTCTTGCCGCCGACAGTGACGCCGTCGATGAGGGCCTTGGTTCCCGTGCCGCTCTTGACGACGGTCTCCATCATCTGCTGGAGCTTCTGCGCGTTCTCGCCCGAGAGAGGCCGGCTGAGCTCTTCCTTCTCGTGGGTGTAGATCGGGTCGATGCTGGGTGCCTGCCGCTCGGCGACCATGTACGGCTGCATGAGCTTGCCGTCGTTGGCGACTGCGGCGGCGACCATGGCCATCTGGAGGGGGGTGGCGCGGTTGGACGCCTGGCCGATGCCGGCCATGGCGTTCTGCGGCCGGTTGTCCTTCGGGTAGATGCTGGCGTCGGCGCGGACCGGCGTGAAGATGTCCTTGTTGAAGCCGAACTTGGCGGCCTCGTCCATCATCTTCTGGTTGCCCAGGTCGTCGCTGATCTTGCCGAAGACGGTGTTGCAGGACATGCGCAGCGCTTCCCGGAGCGAGGCGTTCTCGCACGGGATGCTGCCCTCGTTCTGCAGGACGGTGGTCGACTGCGGAAGCCGGTACGGCAGCGGGGAGTTCGTCTTGCCGTCGATGTCGGTGTAGAGGCCGTTCTCCAGGGCCGCGGCGGCGGTGACGACCTTGAACGTCGAGCCGGGCGGGTAGGTCTCGCGCAATGCCCGGTTGAGCATCGGCTTGTTCTCGTCTTTCTGGAGCTTCTGCCAGGCCTTGGAGTCCTTGTCGGAGTTGCCCGCGAAGGTCGAGGGGTCGTACGAGGGGGTGCTGGCGAGGGCCAGGATGGCACCGGTCTGCGGGTCGAGCGCGGCGACGGCGCCCTTCTTGTCGCCCAGCCCCTGGAATGCGGCCTTCTGGGCGGCGGCGTTGAGGGTGGTGACGACGTTGCCGCCCTGCTTCTTCTCGCCGGTGAACATTGACAGGGTCCGGTCGAAGAAGAGCTGGTCGTCGTTGCCGGTAAGGATGCCGTCCTCAAGCTTTTCGAGCTGCGAGGCGTCGAAGGCCTGCGAGGAGTAGCCGGTGACGGGTGCCCACATGGGGCCGTTCTTCCAGGACTGCTTGTACTTGAAGTCGCTGTCTTTGGTCTCGACCGAGCTGGTCACGGGGTTGCCGTCGACGATGATGTTGCCACGCTCGTGCGCGTACCGCTCGATGCGGACGCGGCGGTTTTCGTCGCGGGTGTTCAACTCGTCGGCGCGGACGTACTGGAGGTAATTGGTCCGCACGAGCAGGGCGAGGATGAGGACACCGCAGAAGATCGCGATCCGGCGCAGGGGCTTGTTCACGGTCGGACCACCTGGGTCATCTCGGCGTCGGAGGACGGGGCCGGGGCCGGCGCGGGGCGGCGTGCGGTGTCGCTGATCCGGATCAGGATGCCGATCAAGGCCCAGTTGGCGATCACGGACGAACCACCGGCCGCGAGGAACGGCATCGTCATACCGGTCAGCGGGATGAGACCCATGACACCGCCGGCGACGACGAACACCTGGATGGCGAAGGCGCCGGAGAGGCCGATCGCGAGCAGCTTGCCGAACGGGTCGCGGGCGGCGAGGGCGGTGCGGACACCGCGCTCGACGATCAGACCGTAGATCAGCAGGACGGCCATCATTCCGGCGAGACCGAGCTCTTCACCGACGGTGGAGAGGATGAAGTCGGCGTTGGCGGCGAAGCCGATCAGGTCGGAGTTGCCCTGGCCCCAGCCGGTGCCGAGGGTGCCGCCGGAACCGAAGGACATCAGGGCCTGGGCGATCTGGTCGGAATGTTCCATGGTCTTTGCCCCGAAGGGGTCGAGCCAGGCGTCGACCCGCTGCTGGACATGCGGCTCGAACGTGGCGACGCCGACTGCGCCGGCCGCCGACATCAGCAGACCGAAGACGATCCAGCTGGTCCGCTCCGTCGCGACGTACAGCATGATCACGAACAGGCCGAAGAAGAGCAGCGACGTACCGAGGTCGGTCTCGAAGACCAGGATCAGGATCGACAGCCCCCAGATCACGAGGATCGGTCCGAGGTCACGGCCACGGGGCAGGTAGAGGCCCATGAAGCGGCGGCTGGCCAAGGCCAGGGCGTCGCGTTTCACCATCAGATAGCCGGAGAAGAAAACCGCGATGATGATCTTTGCGAACTCGCCCGGCTGGATGGAGAACGGGCCGAGGCTGATCCAGATCTTGGCGCCGTTCACCGCGGGGAAGAACATCGGCAGGATCAGCAGGACCAGTGCCACGGCCATGGAGATGTACGTGTAGCGCTGCAGGATGCGGTGGTCCTTGAGCACCATCAGTACGGCGACGAACAGGGCGACGCCGATCGCGGAGTACATCAGCTGCTTGGGCGCGTCGGGACTGAAGGCGCCGAACAGCGACTTGGCCCGCTGGATCAGCCGGGGCGACTGGTCCAGCCGCCAGATCAGCACCAGCCCCAGCCCGTTGAGCAGGGTCGCCAGTGGCAGCAGCAGCGGATCCGCGTACGGAGCGAACTTGCGCACCACGAGGTGGGCGACGCCGCCGAGCAGGATCAGGCCGAGCCCGTATCCGAGCATGCCGGAAGGCAGTGTGCCGTCCATGGCAAGGCCCACATTGGCGTACGCGAACACCGAGATGCCGATGGCGAAAGCCATCAGGCCCAGCTCGGTGTTGCGACGGCTCGGTGCGTCGATCGCGCCGATCGTGGTCGTATTGGTGACAACGCTCATGGTGCTGAAGGCCCCCTACGGCTTTACTGCTTACCGCACTGCGGGACCAGCTTCGTCTCTTCCTCCGAGAGGCTGGGGCCGGGAGTGGGAGTCGCTGTGGTCGGCTTGGTCTTGGTGGCGTTGGACGTGGTGCCGGACTCGGTGGACGTCTTCGAGAGGTCCGCGCCCGTGCCGCCGGCTTCACCCTCGCTGGTGCGGGCCTTGCTCGCGGCCTCGGCCGCGCTGCGCTGCGCGTCCTTCTTGCAGGCGGACGCCTGGGTCGAGAGCTCGCTGATCTTCTCGCGGGCGTCGGCCAGATTGCCCTCGGCGATGGTCGCCTCGACCTGCTTGCGCTGGTAGGGCGGGAGGTACTTGAGTTCGATCTCGGGGTGGTCCTTCTCGACCTTCGAGAGCGAGACCCATGCGAGGTCCTGGCTGATGCCGCGGTACAGCGCGACGTGGTCGTTCTTCGCGCCTACGAAGAACTGGTTCTGGGTCCAGCGGTAACCGCCGTACACACCACCACCGATGACGGCCAGCGCGAGCACGATGTAGAACGAACGCTTCAGCCACTTGCGGCCGCCGCCGGGCTTGACGAAGTCGTCGTCGGTGTACGCGTCGAAGGAGCCGTCCGGCATTTCGCCGTAGCCGAGGCCGTCACCGCTTCCGGGCGGGCCGAAGCCGCCCGCGGGCGGCGGGACGGGACGGCCGAGGCCGGCCGCTCGTCCGGCGGGCGTCTGCATGGCACCGCCGTCGTTCAGCTGGGCGGACTGGTTCTCGGCGACCGCGCCGACGACGACCGGGGTGTCGTTGAGCTGCCCGGCCAGGGTGTCGTTGCTGTCGACGTCGAGGACGTCGGCGACGATGCAGGTGATGTTGTCCGGGCCGCCGCCGCGCAGAGCGAGCTGGATGAGCTCCTGGATCGTCTCCTGCGGGCCCTGGTAGCTGGCGAGGGTCTCTTCCATCGTCTGGTGCGAGACGACGCCGGAGAGCCCGTCGGAGCAGATCAGATAGCGGTCGCCGACCCGTACCTCACGGATGGAGAGGTCGGGTTCGACGTGGTCGCCGCTGCCCAGCGCGCGCATCAGCAGGGAGCGCTGCGGGTGGGTGGTGGCTTCTTCCTCGGTGATGCGGCCCTCGTCGACCAGCCGCTGGACCCAGGTGTGGTCCTGCGTGATCTGGGTCAGCACGCCGTCGCGCAGCAGGTACGCGCGGGAGTCGCCGACGTGGACCAGGCCGAGGCGCTGACCGGTCCAGAGCAGAGCGGTGAGCGTGGTGCCCATGCCCTCCAGCTGGGGGTCCTCCTCGACCATCATGCGCAGCTGGTCGTTGGCCCGCTGGACCGCCGTACCGAGCGAGGTGAGGATGTCCGAGCCGGGCACGTCGTCGTCGAGCTGGACGAGCGTGGAGATCACCTCGGAGCTGGCTACCTCACCGGCCGCCTGGCCGCCCATGCCGTCGGCGATGGCGAGAAGGCGCGGACCGGCGTAGCCGGAGTCCTCGTTGCCCTCCCGGATCATGCCCTTGTGCGATCCGGCGGCGAAGCGCAGGGACAGACTCATGCGCACCTCGCCTGTCGGCTCGGGGTACAGCCGGTCTCGCGCCACACTGCCCACCCTCCGGTCGGGAGCAGGGCCGGGTCAGTTGCCCGGACCGCTGCGGCCCGCTCGCTCCGCTCGCTCATTGTCGTACTACTTCCGCAGCTCGATGACGGTCTTGCCGATCCGGATCGGCGCGCCCAGCGGAACAGGCGTCGGGGTGGTGAGGCGGGTCCGGTCGAGATACGTGCCATTGGTGGACCCGAGATCCTCGACGATCCACTGGCCGTCACGGTCGGGGTAGATCCTGGCATGCCTGCTGGACGCGTAGTCGTCGTCCAGCACGATCGTTGAATCGTGCGCCCGGCCCAGGGTGATGGTCTGTCCCTGGAGCGCCACCGTGGTGCCGGTGAGGGTGCCCTCGGAGACGACCAGCTTTGTGGGTGCCCCACGGCGCTGGCGGCCGGGCTGCTGGCGTTGCTGCGGCGGTGCCGCGGCGGTTTGGCGTGCCTGTTGCGGTCGCGTGTCGCCCGCGTTGCGGCGTGAGCCGCGCTGCGTGACGCGCGTTCCGAACAGGTCGCTGCGGATGACCTGAACGGCCACGATGACGAACAGCCACAGAACAGCCAGGAAACCTAGCCGCATGACCGTCAGGGTCAGCTCTGACATTGCCCCCGCTTCACCCTTCGGCTTGCCGGTAAACGATGGTGGTGCTGCCCACGACGATCCGCGAGCCGTCGCGGAGCGTAGCGCGGGTGGTGTGCTGCCCGTCTACCACGATGCCGTTGGTAGACCCGAGATCCTGGATCGTCGAGGGCGTTCCGGTCCGGATCTCACAGTGCCGGCGCGATACGCCGGGGTCGTCGATCCGCACGTCGGCGTCGGTGCTGCGTCCCAGCACCAGCGTCGGGCGGGAGATCTGATGGCGGGTGCCGTTGATCTCGATCCAGCGTCGTACCTGCGCGCTCGGCATGGGGCCGGGCGCGGCCGGCGGGCGCCGGTCGGCAGTGGGTGCTCCGGGACGGCCGCTGCCCGGCGGCGGGGCCGCGGGCATGGGCGGGACGGAGCTGGGGGGATAGCCGTAGCCGCCGGTGGGCTGCGGGGCGGCGGGGCGCCCGTGGCCGGGTTGTCCGGGGTGGCCCTGTGGAGCCTGCTGGCCCTGCTGCGAGGAGCTCGAAGCGAGGGTGCGGCTGCGCACGCGGTAGAGCCCGGTGTCGAGGTCCTCCGCCTTCTCCAGATGAACCTTGATCGGTCCCATGAAGGTGTAGCGCTGCTGCTTGGCGTAGTCCCGGACCAGACCGGAGAGCTCGTCGCCGAGCTGGCCGGAGTACGGGCTCAGGCGCTCGTAGTCCGGGGCGCTGAGCTCGACGATGAAGTCGTTGGGGACGACGGTCCGCTCGCGGTTCCAGATTGTTGCGTTGTTGTCGCACTCGCGCTGGAGGGCACCCGCGATCTCGACCGGCTGGACCTCGGACTTGAACACTTTGGCGAAGGTGCCGTTGACCAGACCTTCGAGACGCTGCTCGAAACGCTTCATGACTCCCATGGGGCACCTCCTCCGGTGTTCTCGTCCCTGTACTGCTTACTGATCGTATCCACGCGTCGGGAAATCGGCTGGTTCCCCTTGTCTGCCCAGTGGATGAGTGTCACCCCTCACACGGATCGTAGAGGTGACCGCTCCTCACAGTGTCCCGCACCTGCGGTGTGCTGAGGAGGAGTGGGGGTGACCGCTCCGGGTTCCCGCTTCCCGTCATCCGCCCGGCAAAACAACGGATGTGAATCCACCCTGTCCAGCGTGCTAATCTTCCGGATGTCGCCAGGCGCTCGCACCAACAGGTGAGAGAGTCTGAAAACACCACTCATGCGCGAGTGGCGGAACGGCAGACGCGCTGGCTTCAGGTGCCAGTGTCCTTCGGGACGTGGGGGTTCAAATCCCCCCTCGCGCACAAGAGAGAAGCCCCACAGGCCAACGGCCTGTGGGGCTTCTTCGTTCCCGGACGAGGTGGTCGGCGGCGGGGCGACTTTCGTCGTGCGCGGGCGCAACGAAAGAAAGGCGTCGCGTGTGCGAGGGGCTGCCTAGGGTGCGGGGCGTGTACGCGATATCGAAACTCCGGGCCGGGTGGCAGTGGTGTGCGGCTCCGGAGCTGTGGTCCCGGCGCCGGATGGCCGGGGAGGCCGTGCTGGCCGTGGTGCTCGGGCTGCTGGCCGCGGGGACGGAAGAGCTGCTGCGCGGCGGGGAACTGCGGCTGTGGGCGGTGCCGCCCATGGTCGTGGCGCTGTCGCTGCTCAGGCGCAGGCTGCCGGTGAGCGTGTTGGTGGTGACGTCTGCCCTGGCCGGGCTCTCCGGCGGATTTGCCCTGCTGCTGATGGTGGTGGCGTGGAGTTCCGGGCGCCGGATCGCCGGAGCGGGACGGGCATTGGGGGCGTTCACCGCCTCGTACGTCCTCTACGTGGGTGTGACCGTTGCGATGACGTGGTCGGGGCTGCGGCCGCTGACCCAGGTGTTGTTCACCACTCTCTACTTTTTGGCGACGACGCTCGTGCCCGGTCTCGCCAGCCGGTACTGGACGCAGCGCCGGACCCTGCTGCACGCCCTCCAGGAGCGCAATGCACAGCTGGTCCGGGAGCGGGCCATGATCGTGGGGCAGGCGCGGCTCATGGAGCGCCAGCGGATCGCTCAGGACATGCACGACAGCCTCGGTCACCAACTGGCGCTGATCTCTGTTCATACGGGGGCACTGGAGGTCGACCCGGAGCTGACGGTGCGGCAGCGCGAGGCGGTCGGTGTGCTGCGCGGTGCGTCGGTCCGTGCCATGCACGAGCTGCGGGAAGTCGTCGGGATTCTGCGGGACGACGTCGCGGGGCCCGGGCGCGGCGACGAGGACGGGCAGCGGGCGGCGCGGGGGATCGCGGGCATCGAGGAGCTGGCGGAGGCGGCGCGGGCCGCCGGCAGCGCTGTCGAGCTCCGTTGTACGGGGGAGAGCCGGGCGCTCGCGGCTGCCTCGGACCATGCGGCGTACCGCATCGTCCAGGAGGCACTGACCAATGCGTACAAGCACGCACCGGGCGCGGCCATCACGGTCGAGCTGCGCTATGAGCCGGATTCCTTCGTCGTCGAGATCGTCAGTGGTCCGCAGCGGCGCGCACAGGCCGTGGGTGGGGTGGTCAGCGGCGGGCAGGGGCTGCCCGGGCTGCACGAGCGGGCCCGGCTGGTCGGCGGCATGGTGCACACCGGGCGGACCGAGGGCGGCGGCTTCCGGGTGGCCGGCGTGCTGCCGTACGGTGCGGAGTCCATGGCCGGGGGGGTCGTGGGTACGCCGATGGTTGATGCGGAGGACGACTTCCGGCAGCAGTCACAGACGGTCCCGCAGGGGAACGCTGGTCCGGTCATGGACTGGACGGTTTCCGAGCGGGAGTTGGCGATGAGCGGCAGGACGAGGAGCACGGGCAGTGGCATCGCGCTGGGCTGCGGGATAGCGGCGGGCGCACTGGTGCTGTTGATGCTGATCGGTGGGTTCGGCCTGTATTTCTTGGTGAGAGCGGCGGACAAGGCGATGGTCGATCCGAGCCAGTACCGGGCGATCAAGATCGGGTCGGCGGAGGACGAGGTGCGGGACCAGTTGCCCGCCGGGGATACATTCATGTCGGCCGGGCTGGACGGTTCGGGGCCCGAGGAGCCGGCCGGGGCGCGGTGTCTGGTTCTGTTGTCCTCAGAGGTGGGCGACAGCTTCAGTACCGATCCGGTGTTCCGGTTCTGCTTCCGGGACGGCAGGCTGATCGAGAAGAAGTCCTATGAGGTCCCCAGTAGATGAGACGCGCAGGACGAGTGCGGGGGTACGTGTGACGGGGCAGTTAATCAGGGTCGTCATCGCTGACGACGAGCCCCTCATCCGGGCGGGGATACGGATGATCCTGACCTCGGACCGCTCCATCGAGGTTGTTGCCGAGGCGGCGAATGGGCGCGAGGCCGTGGATCAGGTCCGTGCCCATGCGGCGGACGTGGTGCTGCTCGACATCCAGATGCCGGTGATGGACGGGCTCACAGCACTGGTGGAACTGCGCACGGCGGCACCGGCGGTGCGGGTGATTGTGCTCACGACGTTCGGGGAGCGGGAGAACGTCCTGCGGGCGCTGGAGCATGGGGGCGCCGGCTTCCTGCTCAAGGACACCGCGCCGGCCGAGCTGATCCAGGCGGTTCGGGCGGCAGCGGCCGGTGATGCCTATCTCTCGCCCGGTGCCACTCGGCATGTGGTCGATCAGCTGGCCATGGGACGGGCGGCGAAGCGGGGTGAAGGGGCGCGGCGGCGGGTGGCGGAACTCAGCGGGCGGGAGCGCGAGGTACTGGCGCTGCTCGGCGAGGGGCTGTCCAACGCCGACGCGGGCAGGCGGCTGCACATGAGCGAAGCAACGGTGAAGACGTATGTGAGCCGGATCCTGGCGAAACTGGGGTGCGAGAACCGGGTGCAGGCTGCGCTGTTGTCGAGGGATGCGGGGCTGTAGGCGTGCCCTGGAGGCTCTGGAACGCTGGGCCTTGTTTCACGTGAAACGTCCGATTCGGGGCATTCCAGTAAGTCGGGGCGTTCCTGTGTGGCGGGGTGCTTGTGTGTCCCCGTACGACGACGGGCCGGGGCTCGCGGGAGTGTCCGATCCCCGCGAGCCCCGGCCGGTATTCCGTCGTGCCGCGGCTCAGAGCCTGTCGGGTGACCTTCGATCGGAGAGCGGACGCGGCGTGGTGCGTGCGATTCCAAGGCGCCGGGATGGCCTCGTAGCGGAGCTACTAGGGCATTTCGGCAACGCCGGAAGCGTGCGTGCCACGCCGTGACCGCCCGATCAGAGGTCGCCCGACAGGCTCTCAGGCGGCGAGTCGTGCGGCGAGAGCCTTGACCTTCTCCGTGGCCTCGGTGAACGCCCTGGCGCGGGAGGCCTCGGCGAGCGGGATGAGCTCGGCCATCGCGGGCTGGTGCCCGATGGAGCCCGCCCTGAAGGAGCTGGCGCTCTGGGCGCAGACGTACCTCATGGTCGACGAGGGCGGCTGCTGACGGCTTCCGGCGGTTACTGGGGCGTGCCCGTGCTCGGGGCGCTCGTCCCGCCCGACGTGTTGTAGCGCAGCAGGTACTCGGCGAACCGCGCGAGATCGTCCGCGGTCCACTCCGCGAGGCGCTGCTGGTAGGCCGCGTGACGGCTGGCCTGTGTCGAGGCAAGGGCCTGGGTTCCGGCCTCGGTGGGGTGCAGTACCTGGATCCGGTGGTCCGTGGGGTCCGGGTGGCGCTCGACCAGCCCGAGTTTCTCCAGGGTGGCGATCTGCCGGCTGACCGTCGATTTGTCGAGCATGTAGTGCGCGGCCAGATCCGTTGCGCGGCAGCCCTGCCGGTCGTCGATGTGCGACAGCAGTGTGTACGAGACCAGCGGCAGCTCCGGATGGAGGCGGGCCGCGGCGGCGCGCGCCCGGCGCGCGAACGCCGTCAGCTCACGCCCGATGACGTCCAGCGACTCTTCGCGTTCCCCGGCGGTGTCTGGCACGGTCTCACCTTCCCAAATGTTTAGTTGTATAGTGCAACGGATGGAAGAGTTGTAAAAGCCAACCATTGCAGTTCGATGTCCACGAGTCCAAGTGCCGCCGGCGGCACGACCGCCGCTGCCCTGCGCCATGTGCTGAGCCATCTCGTCACGCCCCTGCTGATGTGTATCGGGATGGGGCTTGCCTACCTAGGGGCGTTCCATGCTCCGGAACCGCACGACCTGCGGGTGGACGTGGTCGGATCGGGGCCGAGCGCGCACGTGCTCGCGCAGACGCTGCAGGACAAGGGTGACGGCGCGCTCAGCGTGCGTACCGTCCCCGACCGGGACACCGCGGTGAACCACCTAAGGGCACAGGCGAGTTACGGCGCCTACCTGTCGGCGTCTGACCAGGGCAAGGCGCTGTCCACAGGCGTTCGTTCAGGTTTTCCACAGGGGCAGACGGCTGTTGGCGGACGGCGGTACCGTCGTCGGCAGTTGATGTTGGACAGGACGTCGATCGAGGGCGGGGAAGGCTGCGCGCCATGGGTGAGTTCGAAGCGGCAGTGCCGAGGCAGCGGGTTGTGACGGATGAGCCGCGCATACCGGTCGTGCCCGGGTTCGCCCGGCGCGCGGACGCTGCGGCGGACAGCGCGCCGCAGTCGCCGAGGCGGACGGGCAGGACGCTGCGCGACCGGGTGCCCAGGACCGCGCACGATGCGCTGGCACTTCCCTCGGGCCGGCCCGACGCCGTGCAGGCGGTCGAGGAGTCGAACCGGGGCCGAGTGCCCGACCTCGCGCCCATCCGGGTGGGGCGGATGGCTGCCACACCGTTCGCGTTTCTGCGCGGTTCGGCCGGGCTGATGGCCCATGACCTGATGGGCACACCGGTGACCGGCGTGGGCGCCCAGCTCTGCGGCGATGCGCATGCGGCCAACTTCGGGCTGTACGGCGATGCGCGAGGCAGCCTGGTCATCGATCTGAACGACTTCGACGAGACCGTGTTCGGCCCGTGGGAGTGGGACCTCAAGCGGCTCGCCACCTCGCTGGTACTCGCGGGGCGTGAGGCCGGGGCGGACGAGGACACCTGTCGGCGGGGTGCGTACGACACGGTGGGTGCGTACCGGCGGACGATGCGATTGCTGGCCAGACTGCCCGCGCTCGACGCCTGGAATGCCATCGCCGACGAGGAACTCGTCTCGCACACGGACGCGCGGGATCTGGTCGGCATGCTGGAACGGGTCTCGCAGAAGGCCCGTAGGAACACCAGCGCCCGCTTCGCCGCCAAGTCCACGGAGGAGGCCGAGGGCAGCGGACGCCGCTTTGTCGACGCACCGCCGGTGCTGCGACGGGTGCCGGATGCGGAGGCCGCGGCGGTCGCGGTGGCGCTCGGCGACTATGTGGGCACGATCTCGGAGGACCGGGTGCCGCTGCTCGCCCGTTACGCGATCCATGACGTGGCGTTCCGGGTGGTCGGCACGGGGAGCGTCGGAACCCGGTCGTACGTGGTGCTGCTGCTCGATCATCGCGGCGAGCCGTTGGTCCTCCAGGTGAAGGAGGCGCGGTCCTCCGCGCTGGCGCCGTATCTGCCCGCCGTCGGTTTCGAAGTGCCCGAGGTGGCGCACGAGGGTCACCGAGTGGTGCTCGGGCAGAAGCGGATGCAGGTGGTCAGCGATATTCTGCTGGGCTGGGCGACCGTGCAGGGGCGGCCGTTCCAGGTGCGGCAATTCAGGAACCGCAAGGGGAGCGTGGACCCGGCGGCCCTGGCGGCCGACCAGGTCGACGACTACGGGCGGATGACGGGCGCACTGCTGGCGAGGGCCCATGCCCACAGTGCCGACCCGCGGCTGATCGCGGGCTACTGCGGCAAGAACGACGAGTTGGACGAGGCGGTGGCGAGTTTCGCCGTGACCTACGCGGACCGTACGGAAGCGGATCACGCGGAACTGGTGCGGGCCGTCGGTTCGGGGCGAATAGCGGCCGAGCTCGGGGTGTGAGGGGCGCTCCGCCGACCGTGTGTCCTCGGGGCGCGGGCCGGGGCCATACGCTGGACGGGTGACCCACGAAGCCGCCGGGGTGCCGACCACCCGGAATGACGATGACCGGCAGGACAACGACCGGCAGCAGGAACAGCACGAGCAGCAGGGCCCTCGGGGCGACGCCGACGCGGGCGCTGCCGCTGATGCGCGCCCCGAGGCGCGGCTGGCGAAGGCCGTGCGGGTGGCGGAGCAGGCGCTGATCGAGTTCGAGATCGCGGTGGAGACCTTCCGGGTCGAGGTGGAGAACTTCTCCCGGCTGCACCACCAGAAGCTCGGCCCGATGTACGCCCGCCTCGACGAGCTCGACGCGCAGATCGCGGAGGCCCGAGCCGCTCGGACCGGTGACCCAGAGGATCTGCGCAGGGCACAGGAGGCTCGGGCGCTCGTGATGCCGCTGCCGGGCATCGACGAGCTTTTCCACGACTGGCTCGACTCCGACGGGCTGTCCCCCGAGGCGGCGGCGATGCTGACCGAGCAGCCGGTGCGGCCGCCCAAGCGGGTCCGGCCGACCGAGGAGGCGCGCAGGCTCTACCGCGAGCTGGCACGCAGTGCCCACCCGGATCTCGCCCAGGACGAGACGGAGCGGGCGCGCCGGGACGAGTTCATCACCCGCGTCAACGCCGCCTACGGGCGTGGGGACGAGGCCCTGCTGAAGGAGCTGGCGCAGGAGTGGGCGGCGGGGCCCGTTCCACCGCAGGCGGAGCTCAGCGAGAGTGAGGAGCTCTACGCCCGGCTGAACTGGCTGACCCAGCGCAAGGAACTGTTGACGGTACTCGCCCAGGAGCTGGAGGAGGGCGCGATCGGGGCCATGCTGCGGATGGCGCCCGACGACCCGGACCGGCTGCTCGACGAGATCGCCGAACAGTTGCTGGGTGAGGTCTCGCAGCGAGAGGCGGAGCTGGCAGGTCTGGTGCAGTAGCGTTTCTGGTAAGTCCGGAGTGTACGTACGAGAGAAGGCATGACCCATGAATTTCGCCCCGCTGCCCTCGGTGGCTGTCGCGGCGGTGCCGTCGGACGGCCTCGTGCTGGACGTCCGGGAGAACGACGAATGGGCGGCGGGGCACGTCGATGGTGCCCTGCACATTCCGATGAGTGACTTCGTCGGCCGCTTCGGTGAGGTGACCGAGGCGGCGGAGGACGGCCGACGCGTACATGTGATGTGCCGGGTCGGCGGCCGGTCCGCCCAGGTCACTCAGTACCTGGTGCAGCAGGGCATCGACGCCGTGAACGTCGACGGCGGGATGCTCGCCTGGGACGGTGCCGGGCGCCCGATGGTCACGGACAACGGCAACCCGGCCTTCGTTCTCTGATCCGGCGGGGATCCTCCCGGGCTCCGGTGGGAGCCGGAGCGGGCTGGGTGACTCAGCCGAGGGGATGGGCGGCCAGCAGGTCGCCCAGTGCCTCTTCGTGCATCGCTGCGGGGCCGAGTGACAGCTCGATCTGCTTCGCCCAGGCGTGGAAGCGGTGCAGCGGGTAGTCGGTGTCCGCGCCGAAGCCGCCGTGCAGATGCTGGGCGGTCTGTACGACCCGACGGACCCCGTCCGATGCCCAGATCTTCGCCACCGCGACATCGCCCGCGACGGGCAGCGTTCCGGGCGCACCGGTGGAGATCCGCCAGGCCGCCTGCCAGAGGGTCACTTCCATGGCCCGCAGATCGATGTACCGGTCCGCGGCCTGGACGGCGACGGACTGAAACGTCGCGACGGGATATCCGAACTGCTCGCGCTTTCCGGTGTATTCACTTGTCATGGCGAGCACGGCCTCGCCGAGACCCAGCGCGAACGCGCAGGTTCCGGTGGTGAGCAGGGTGCGCAGCCACTCCCAGGCACCCGGCGTACTGATCAGCGCCCTGTCCTCGATCCGTACCGTGTCCAGCCGAACCTCGGCGAACAACTCACCGCTCGTGGAGACCTGTTCGGCGAGTGCGACGCCCTCGGCCGTGCGGCGGACCAATGCCAGCACGGCCAGGCCCTCGTCCGTGTGGGCGGGCACCGCGATCCAGTCCGCGGACTGGGCCCACGGCACCCCCGACTGCACTCCGTCGAGCACCCAGCCCGCGCTTTCGCCGTCCTCGCCGTTGGACCGGTCACGGTCCTGGCCGGCCTTTCCCGCAAGGTCCCGGCGGGCGGTGACGGCGAGTGCGGCCGGATCGTGGCCGGTGCGGCCGTTGGCCCCGACGGTGAGGACCAGCTCACCCCGGCCGACGCGGGGCAGCAGCTCGGCTGCCAGGCCGGGGTCACCGTGCTGCTGGATCGTCATCGCGACCGCGCAGGTCTCCAGCAGCGGCACCCGGGCGAGCACCTTCGCCGATTCGCGCAGGACCAGGCAGAGCGCGACCGCGTCGAGCCCGGCCCCGCCGTGTTCCGGTGCCAGCGTCAGGCTCAGCAGGTCACCTGCGGCCAGCCCCGCCCACACGGACCGGTCGATATCCTCGCCCACCGCTCCCGGAGTGAGCGCGGGGCTGGGCACTCCGTCGGGCTCGACGCCCGAGAAGACCGCCCTTGCTGCCTCGACGGCTGCCTGCTGCTCCTCGGTGAAGGTGAAGTCCACTGCACTGACCTCCCGCGAACCGCTGTGCCCGTACCCGAACCTGACGGTTCGTCAAGATAGGACAGGTTCTATGAGAAGGGAACAGGGAAGGGGCGCAGCGGTCCGGGGGACCCGGAGATCCGAGGAGGTTCGGGGAGGTTCCGAGGAGATCCAATCGAACCCGGTGGGATCCGAGTGATCCGAGGGGTCAGCGGTCGAAGTCGATTTCCACCTGCGGTGTGAGCGGATGCGACTGGCAGGCGAGCACGTAGCCCGCCCCTGTCTCTTCCGGTTCCAGCGCGAAGTTGCGGTTCATCCGGACCTCGCCCGAGACCAGGAACGCCCTGCACGTCCCGCACACCCCGCCCTTACAGGCGTACGGAGCATCGGAGCGGCTGCGCAAGACCGTTTCCAGCAGCGATTCGCCGTCCTGGACCGGCCAGTTGCCCGAGCGTCCGTCCAGTGTCGCGGTGAGCGTGCTGTGTGCGGGCGCCTCGACCCGCGTGCGGGCGGGAGCGGCTGGGCCGTCGTCGACGTGGAAGATCTCCTGGTGGATACGGGCCCGGTCGACGCCGAGGCCGTGCAGCGCACCCTCTGCCGCCCGGACCAGACCGAACGGCCCACAGAGATACCAGCCGTCCACATCTCCCACCGACAGGAGCGCGGGCAGCAGCCCGGCCAGCCGCTCCCGGTCGAGCCGGCCGGACGGGAGACCTGCCTGCTGTTCCTCACGGGAGAGCACTGTCACCAGCTGGAAGCGGTCCGGGTAGCGGTCCTTGAGGTCGGCGACCTCGTCCAGGAACATCGTCGAGGCAGCCGTCCGGTCGCTCCGGATCAGACAGAACCGGGCCTCGGGCTCACGGGCCAGCAGAGTCGACGCGATCGACAGCACCGGGGTGATGCCGCTGCCGCCGACGATCGCCGCGTAGTGACCGGCGCGGGGCGTGAGCACGAAGCGTCCCATCGGGGGCATCGCTTCGATCTGGTCGCCGACGGCGAGTTCCTTGAGGGCGTACGTGGAGAACGCACCGCCGTCGACCAGGCGGATGCCCACCTGCAGCTCGGGATCGGCTGGGGCATCGGCGGCCGGGGTGCAGATCGAGTACGAACGCCGGATCTCTTCGCCCTGGACCGTGTAGCGCACATTGAGGTGCTGCCCCGGCTTGTGGCGGAAGGTCTCGCGCAGCTCGGGGGGCACCGCGAAGGTCACGGCCACCGAGTCGTCGGTCAGCCGCTCGATCGCGCGGACCCGGAGCGGATGGAACATCTACAACTCCTTGAAGTGGTCGAACGGTTCACGGCAGCTCGCGCAGCGGCGCAGCGCCTTGCAGGCGGTGGAGGAGAACCGGCTCAGCAGCTCCGTGTCCGTGGAGCCGCAGTGCGGGCAGCGCACCGAGAGGGTGAGCGGCACCGGTCCGCCGGACCCGGCGGCGGCATCATGCGGGCGTGGGGGTGCTATGCCGAACTCGGCGAGCTTGCGCCGTCCCTCCGCGCTGATGTCGTCGGTCGACCAGGCCGGTGCGAGCACAGTGACCACAGAGACCTCCGGTATGCCGTGGTCGTGCAGCACCTGCTCGATATCGGCCGACATGGCCTCGATCGCCGGGCAGCCGGTGTACGTCGGGGTGAGGCGGACGGTGACTTTGCCCGGGGCGAGCACCTCCACTCCGCGGAGCACGCCCAGCTCCTCCAGGGTGAGCACAGGCAGCTCCGGGTCGGGCACGGACCCGGCGAGCCTGCGCACCTCCTCTTCCAGCAGCGTGCCGGTCACCACGACGCCCCCGGGTGGCTGCGGTGCAGATGCTGCATCTCGGCGAGCATCCGCCCGAAAGGTTCCGTGTGGATGCCCTGCCGTCCTGCACCGGCCGTCCAGGCCCCGGACTCCGGACCGGTCGGCACCGTCAGTGTCGCCTGCTGCAGGACGCCGGTGACGGTGGCCAGCCAGTCGGCGTGCAGCGACGGCCAGTCGATCTCCACTCCCTCGACCCGCTGGAACAGTTCACCGGTGAACCGCCACAGCGCATCCACCCCGCGCTGCATCCGCTGATGGCTTTCCTCCGTGCCGTCTCCCAACCGCAGCGTCCAGTGCGTGGCGTGGTCCTGGTGGTACGCGACCTCCTTGACGGCCTTCGCGGCCAGCCCGGCGAACGCGCCTCCGCCGGCCGCCAGTTGCTCGTACAGCCCCCGCTGGTAGACGGAGAAGTACAGCTGGCGGGCGATGGTGTGGGCGAAGTCGCCGTTGGGCTGTTCGACCAGCTGGACGTTGCGAAAGGCGCGCTCCTCGCGCAGGAACGCCAGCTCGTCCTCGTCCCCGGCGAGCGAGAGCAGCACCCGGGCCTGTCCCAGGAGGTCCAGGGCGATGTTGGCGAGGGCCACCTCCTCCTCCAGCACGGGCGCGTGGCCCGCCCACTCCCCCAGCCGGTGCGAGAGCACCAGCGCGTCGTCGCCGAGGGCGAGGGCCGCGGTCACAGGTGCTTCACCCCTTCCGGGATCTCGTAGAACGTGGGGTGCCGGTAGGGCTTGTCGCCCGCCGGCTCGAAGAACGAGTCCTTCTCGTCCGGCGAGGAGGCCGTGATCTCCGTGGATGGCACCACCCAGATGGAGACGCCCTCGGAACGGCGTGTGTACAGGTCACGGGCGTTGCGCAGGGCCATCTCGGCGTCCGGGGCGTGCAGGCTGCCCGCGTGGGTGTGGGAGAGGCCGCGCCGCGAGCGCACGAACACCTCCCAGAGCGGCCAGTCGGTCGAGCTGCTCATGCCGTCGCCTCCGCGTTCGGTGGGGTCTGCCTTTCTGTCTGGGACATTTCCGCGTGTGGTGCATCTGTGATGTGGGCCGGTGCGTGGGCGTGGCGCGTCGGCGCGGGGTGCCTGAGCGCGTACGAAGCCGCCGCGTCCCTGACCCAGGCGCCCTCTTCGTGTGCCCGGCGCCGCTGTGTGAGGCGCTGTTCGTTGCACGGGCCGTTGCCCTTCAGGACCTCCTGGAACTCCGTCCAGTCGATCGCCCCGAAGTCGTGGTGACCGAGCTCCTCGTTCCACCGGAGGTCCGGGTCCGGGAGGGTGAGCCCCAGCGCCTCGGCCTGCGGGACACAGATGTCGACGAACCGCTGCCGCAGCTCGTCGTTGGAGTGACGCTTGATCTTCCAGGTCATCGACTGCGCCGAGTGCGCCGATGCGTCGTCCGGCGGGCCGAACATCATCAGGGACGGCCACCACCAGCGGTTCACCGCATCCTGCGCCATCTCGCGCTGCTCCCGGGTTCCGCGGCCGAGGGTGAGCAGCAGCTCGTACCCCTGGCGCTGGTGGAAGGACTCCTCCTTGCAGATACGGACCATGGCCCGTGCGTACGGACCGTACGAGCAGCGGCAGAGCGGCACCTGGTTGGTGATCGCGGCGCCGTCCACCAGCCAGCCGATCGCGCCGACATCCGCCCAGGTCAGCGTGGGGTAATTGAAGATTGACGAATACCTCTGGCGGCCCGCGTGGAGCTTGTCGAGCATTTCCTCGCGGCTCGTCCCCAGCGTTTCCGCCGCGCTGTAGAGGTACAGTCCGTGTCCCGCCTCGTCCTGCACCTTGGCCATCAGGATGGCTTTGCGGCGCAGCGAGGGCGCGCGGCTGATCCAGTTGGCCTCGGGCTGCATGCCGATGATTTCGGAGTGGGCGTGCTGGGCCATTTGCCTGACCAGCGAGGCCCGGTACGCGTCCGGCATCCAGTCGCGCGGCTCGATGCGCTCGTCGGCCGCCACCGTGGCGTCGAAGGCTGCCTGCTGAGCCGCGTCCGCCCCCGCCGGCCCATCGGGCCCACCTGCTGTCGCCTGCGCGGTCCCTCGCGTCTGGCCCTGCGCTGTCTGGTCCGCAGTCACTGCCGCCATCCCGGGCTCCCTACCGACCGATCGTTCGGTTCATTGGCTTCAATGGTGAGTCGGTGGCCCGTAGGGTGTCAACCCTGTGGATATCTGACCGGGGATCGACGGGGATCGGGGCGGGATGGATTCGTACGACGACAGGGGCGTCGGAGACGGGGACGGGAGCCGTGGTCCGGGGGTGGATCCGGGTTCGGGCCAGCCTCTCCGTACGACGCCGCCCGCTGAATCCGCCGGAGCTCCCGCGCCGGTGTGTTCCGGTATCGCCGGACTGTCCCTTCCGTACCAGATCGTGGCCGCCATCGGGCTGTCGGTCATCGGGATGATTGCCTGTACCCATCTGGCCATGGTGTTTCTGCACGTCGCCCCGTCCAACACGCTGACCAAGCAGCACGGCAAAGCGGTCGACGACTGGGTCTATCCCGAGTTCGAGCAGAACTGGAAGCTCTTCGCTCCCAATCCGCTCCAGCAGAACGTCGCAGTGCACGTACGGGCCGAGATAGCCGGTCCCGAAGGTCGTCGCACCACTCCGTGGATGAGTCTCTCGGTCGAGGACAACAGAGGGATACGAGGCAATTTCCTCCCCAGTCACATCCACCAGAACCAGCTCCGCCGCGCCTGGGACTTCTATCTCAACTCCCACGACATCCAGAACCGCCCGAACGGACTGCGCGGCGATCTTTCCGAGCGCTACATCCGCCGCATTGTGATGCTGCGCCTTGGTGAGCACGACTACGGAGGCACCGTCGAGCGCATCCAGGTCCGCTCGGAGGTGCGATCCGTCGCCGCGCCGCCGTGGAGCACGGAGAAGATCAGCACCAAGCCGAACTACCGGGTGCTGCCGTGGTGGACGGTCACCCCCGCCGACCTCCCCGAGAGCGCCAAGGAGGCGGTCAAGTGAGTACGGCTTTCCTCGGCCGCAAGCTCGCCAGCGGCGTGCAGCGCATCACCTCCTCGGCCCTCGGCCGGTATCAGAGCGCCGTTATCCGGATCGGTTTCTCCGCCACGTACCTGCTGTTCCTGCTGCGCGAGCTGCCCCACCGCCATGAGATGTACGGCCCCGACGCCCCATGGCGTTGGGACATGGCGAAGCAGCTCATATCGGGCAATGAGTCCCTCTCGGTGCTCATGTGGTCGGACAGCACGGCCTGGTTCGAGATCGTCTATGCGGTCGTCCTGCTTTCCGCCGCACTGCTGATGGTCGGCTGGCACACCCGCGCGATGTCCGTCCTTTTCATGGTCGGTGTGCTCTCGCTTCAGAACCGCAGCATTTTCCTGGGCGACGGCGGGGACAACGTCGTCCATCTGATGGCGATCTACCTCGTGCTGACGCGCTGCGGGCAGGTCTGGTCGCTGGATGCGCGACGTGCGGCGCGGGCACACCGTACGGAGTCAGGGGCGGTGGGCGAGTCGAAGTCGGAGCAGGAGCCGGGGGCGGGAGGCGCCCGGCCGGCCTCGAATGTCGCCGGGACGATTCTGTGGCTTGTACTCGGTCTGGTCCTTGTTGTGGCTACGGCGACGGACGGCCTCGGTGGCACCTGGTGGCTGCCGACTCTCTTCTGGGTGCTGTGGATCGGGCACGGCGTCTGGTGGGCCGTGAACCGTTACGCGCCGCGGAGCGAACCACGCACGCTGCTCGATGTCCTCGCCAACCTCGCGCACAACGCCACTCTCGTCGTGATCATGGCCGAGGTCTGTCTGATCTACGCGACCGCGGGCTGGTACAAGATCCAGGGATCGCGTTGGCAGGATGGCACGGCGCTGTACTACCCGCTCAGACTCGACTCCTTCACCCCGTGGCCCGCACTGTCGGACCTCCTCGCGTCCAATGGCGTGATGGTCATGGTGTTGACGTACGGCACGGTCATCGTGCAGGTCGCCTTCCCCTTCACTCTTTTCAACCGACGCGTCAAGAACGTCCTGCTCGTCGCCATGATGTGCGAGCACGCGGGCATCGCTCTGCTGCTGGGGCTGCCCTTCTTCTCGATGGCGATGATCGCCGCCGATTCCGTCTTCCTGCCGACGGTCTTCCTGGTCTGGCTGGGCGGCCGGGTGACAGTCGGGCGGCAGCTGCTGTTCTCGCGCACGGCCCGGGTGCCCGAGCAGCAGCGGGGCGGCGAGGAGGAGGTCGCGCAGCACAGCGGAAGCAGTGGCCATACCCTCGTCGGGTGAGCAGTGATACCGGCAGGAGCAGGAGCAGTAGCAGTGAGAGTCCGTCGGCCGATGGCCTCGGGATCGGTGAGCAGTCCGCGGAGGCGTTGCAGTACGACGACGGATTCGGGGCGGAGATCGGCGTCGGGCCGCATTCGCTGCCCTGGCCCGAGGGCGAGCGGTACGACCCCGAGCTGCTCGCCCAGGGTGACCGGCGCAATGTCGGTGACGAGTACCGCTACTGGTCGAGGGAGGCGATCGTCGCCGATCTGGATCTTCGGCGGCACGACTTCCACGTAGCGGTGGAGAACTGGGGCCACGACTTCAATATCGGGTCGGTGGTGCGCACTGCGAATGCCTTCCTCGCCAAGGAGATCCACATCGTGGGCCGGCGGCGGTGGAACAGGCGCGGTGCGATGGTCACCGACCGGTACCAGCATGTGCGGCATCACCCCGACACGGCGGATCTGACCGCCTGGGCGGCGGCCGAGGGGCTGCCGATCATCGGGATCGACAATCTGCCGGGGGCGGTGCCGCTGGAGCGGACCGAGCTGCCGCGGCGGTGTGTGCTGCTCTTCGGGCAGGAGGGGCCGGGGCTGACCGAGGAGGCGCGTAAGCACGCGACGATGGTGTGCTCGATTGCGCAGTTCGGATCCACGCGGTCGATCAACGCGGGGGCTGCGGCGGCCATTGCCATGCATGCGTGGGTGCAGCGGTATGCGGATATTTCGGGGGGCGTGGGAGCGGGCTGAGGCCCGGGGTGTCCGACTGTGCGGGCGGGGCGGCGGGGTGGCGCCTGCGGCGGGTCTCGGCGCCCCTGCCCGTAGCGCGCGCTTCTTCCCGAAATGCGGGCTCCGCCCCCGGGGCCGGCTCCTCAAACGCCGGAGGAGCTGAAGAGGCGCCGAGGGGCTGGAGCCGGGGAGGGGGCAGGGCGGGCTGTGTCAGGCCTGGCGGCGGACTTCCACCATGCGGAAGCGATTTGATACGAACGCTCCGTCGCACAGGGCCGCGTTGGCCGCAGGGTTGCCGCCCGAGCCGTGGAAGTCGGAGAACGCCGCGGTCTGGTTGACGTACACCCCGCCCGTCAGATTCAGCGAGAGCTGGGCCGACTCGTCCAGGCAGACGTTCTCCACCGCGCGCTCCACCTCCGGTGATGTCGTGTACGCCCCGACCGTCATCGCGCCCTTGTCACGGATCGTGCGGCGGAGCAGCTCCACCGCGTCCGCCGTCGAGTCGACCGCGACAGCGAATGCCACCGGTCCGAAGCACTCCGACAGATACGCCGCTTCGTCGTCCGGCTTCGTGCCGTCGAGCTTCACGACGACCGGGGTACGGACCACCGCGTCGGGGAACTCCGGGTTGGCCACCTCCCTTGAGGCCAAGGCGACTTCACCCAGCCCTGCCGCGGCCTCCAGGCGGGCCTTCACGTCCGGGTTGACCAGCGCGCCGAGCAGCGCGTTCGCCCGGGCGTCGTCGCCGAGCAGACCGGTGACCGCGGCTGCGATGTCGCCCACCACGTCGTCGAACGTCTTGTCGCCCGTGTCCGTCGCGATGCCGTCCCGGGGGATCAGCAGGTTCTGCGGGGTGGTGCACATCTGGCCGCTGTACAGGGAGAGGGAGAACGCCAGGTTGGACAGCATGCCGCGGTAGTCGTCGGTGGAGTCGACGACGATCGTGTTGACCCCCGCCTTCTCCGTGTAGACCTGGGCCTGGCGGGCGTTGGTCTCCAGCCAGTCGCCGAAGGCGGTGGACCCGGTGTAGTCGATGATCTTGATCTCGGGGCGGACCGCCAGGGCCTTCGCGATGCCCTCGCCCGGACGCTCGACGGCCAGACAGACGAGATTGGGGTCGAAGCCGGCCTCGCTCAGTACCTCACGTGCCGCCTGCACCGTGAGCGCCAGGGGGAGAACGGCGCGCGGGTGCGGCTTCACCAGGACGGGATTTCCGGTGGCGAGAGAGGCGAACAGTCCCGGATAGCCGTTCCACGTGGGGAAGGTGTTGCAGCCGATCAGCAGCGCGATGCCGCGGCCCGCCGCGATGTACGTCTTGTGCAGCTGCAGCGGATCGCGCTTGCCCTGCGGCTTGGACCAGTCCGCCGCCCGCGGGGTGCGGATCTGCTCCTCGTACGCATACGCCACCGCCTCCAGGCCGCGGTCCTGGGCATGCGGGCCGCCCGCCTGGAACGCCATCATGAACGCCTGACCGCTGGTGTGCATCACGGCGTGGCCGAACTCATGGGTGCGGGCGCTGATCCGCGCCAGGATCTCCAGACAGACCAGCGCCCTGGTCTCGGGCCCCGCCTCGCGCCACGCTGCCATTCCCGCGCGCATCGCCGGAAGCAGCACATCCAGGTCGGCGTGCGGATACTCGACGCCGAGCTCCGGTCCGTAGGGCGAGATCTCGCCTCCCGTCCAGCCGTCGGTGCCCGGCTGACCGAGGTCGAGCCGGGTGTGCAGTACGGCGTCGAAGGCGGCCTTGCCCTCGGCGGCGCTCAGGCTGCCCGGTGCACCGCCCTCGCCGTACGCCTTCGGGTGCTCGGGGTGCGGGGACCAGTACGCGCGCGTGTGGATCGCGTCGAGGGCCTGGTCGAGCGTGGGGCGGTGCTTCTCGGACAGCAGGTGCGGGGAGAGCTCGGCGGCCATGGCGGACCAACTCCTCATCGAGCTGGGCAGGGACGGGCGGACAGAGTTAGAGTAACCGAACGATCGGTCGGGACAAGGGGCCCCACGAAACCTGTGGACAACTCGTAGGGGAGGATCGCGAACATGACCACGGCCAAGCGGGACACGTACACCCCGGAGACTCTCCTCACTGTCGCCGTCCGTGTCTTTAACGAGCGCGGTTACGACGGCACGTCCATGGAGCACCTGTCCAAGGCGGCGGGCATCTCCAAATCGTCCATCTATCACCACGTCGCGGGCAAGGAGGAGCTGCTGCGGCGCGCGGTCAGCCGGGCGCTGGACGGGCTCTTCGGGATTCTCGACGAGCCGGGTGCGACGCGCGGGCGCGCGATCGCGCGGGTCGAGTACGTCACGCGACGTACCGTCGAGGTGCTGATAGCCGAACTGCCCTACGTCACGCTGCTGCTGCGGGTACGGGGCAATACGAAGGCCGAGCGCTGGGCCATGGAGCGCCGGCGTGAGTTCGACCAGCGGGTGGCCGAACTGCTGAAGGCGGCCGTCGCGGACGGCGATCTCCGCTCCGACGTGGACATACGGCTGGCGACGAGGCTGCTCTTCGGAATGGTCAACTCTCTGGTGGAGTGGTACCGGCCGCAGCCGGGGGGCGACGTGGAGGGCGAGCAGCTGGCGGACACGGTCGTCCAGCTGGCCTTCGAGGGGATGCGTTCCGACCGCTGAACCGTTGACGGCAGGACAGGTCCAGACCACCATCCTTCGGCATGGCTGCCTTCCTTCGTGTTCCCGGGTTCCTGTGTGCTGTCACGTTGCTTGCCGCCGTGTCGCTGAACGGCTGCGGAGAGGGCGGCAGCGGCACCACCGATGGCAGCGGTGCCGAGAAGGGGGCGGACGCGAGTGAGGCGTCCCGGCGGCCTGATGACTTCGGCTGTCTGACCTCGGCCGAGGCCGAGGCGGCGTCCATCACCTTCAAGTCCGCCGACTCCACCGAGACCGGCGGCTATATGCCCGGCGGTGCGAGCGGCGCCGGGACAGGAGCGGGGATCGTGCTGGCCCACCAGTCCGACGGCACCGCCTGCCAGTGGAAGGACAAGGCCGACGAGCTGCACCGGGCCGGCTATCGGGTGCTCGCGGTCAATTCGGCGGGCCAGGAAGTCTCCGAGATCGTCGGGGCGGCCGGGTATCTGCGCGGCGAGGGCGCGAAGAAGCTGCTGCTGATGGGGGCGTCCAAGGGGGGTACCGCCGTGCTCACCGCGGCGCCGGAGCTGCAGCCGCAGCCGGACGCGGTGGTCTCGCTCTCCGCGCCGACGCTGTACTCCGGAATGAACGCGCTGGGCGCCGTGCCCAAGCTGACCGCGCCGGTGCTCTACATGGCCGCCGAGTACGACGAGTACTTCGGGGATGACGCGAAGACGCTGAACCGGGCGAGCACCAAGGCGGCGGAGCACAAGCTGATCTACGTCAAGGGCGCCGGCGAGCACGGGGTGGCGTTGCTCGACAGCCGGGAGAACTGGGCCGCGGTACGGGCGTTCCTCAAGAAGTACGGTTCGTGAGAGGCCATGGCTGGTGCCCCTCCCGGCAGGCTCTGCCCCGTCGCACCGTCCGGCGCGCCCGCTTGCCGCGTCGGCCAAAGCCCTGGTAGCTCCTTCCCCGAGCTCTCAGCTTCGTTCGGGCAGAGGAGGCCCCATCCAAGGGCTTCCCGCCACCTTGCGATCGCACGCACCGGACGTCGCTCCTCATGGGGCAGACATCGCCGGTCACGGCACTAGGTCAGCTCGGTGTGGCGCTCGGGGCCCGGGGCCAGGTCCGTCTCCTCGAAGACCAGCAGCGTGCGGGTGGAGAGCACCTCGGGGATGGCCTGGATCCTGGTCAGGACGAGCTCGCGCAGCGACCGGTTGTCCGGTGTGTGTACGAGCAGCAGTACGTCGAAATCGCCGCTGACCAGTGCGATGTGGGTAGCCCCCGGCAGCGCCTGGAGTTGCTCGCGCACCGTTCGCCAGGTGTTCTGGACGATCTTGAGCGTGATGTACGCGGAGGCGCCCTGCCCCGCCCGCTCATGGTCCACCCGCGCGCTGAAGCCGCGGATCACTCCGTCGTCGATGAGCCGGTTGATCCGGGCGTAGGCATTGGCGCGCGACACATGGACGCGGTCGGCCACCGATCGTATCGAGGCGCGGCCGTCCGTCTGGAGCAGCCGGAGGATGTCGCGGTCGATGGCGTCGAGGGGCCGCGCGGGCGGAACCCGGCCGGGGTCCTCGGCTCCGTCGGCCATTTGTTCAGCTGCCATGTCCCCGTGCCTCCCTGTCCTGGACGACCTGCCCCTATCCCAGGCTGTGGAGAACCGTTTGTCCACAGGCTGACGGTGCCTGTAGCCAAAATGCGTTCGCGACCGAACAATCGGTAGGTGAGGCACACCACATCCGCGCCTCGGCACGTGCTCGACATTTCGACATATTCAGTCACACCTCGATATCGGGTGATCCCTCGATATCGCCAGATGCCGCTCGATACCCCTCGATGCCAGGAGGTGCTTGTCATGACGGTCCAAGAGCTGCCCGGCGCGGCCGCTTACCGGCCCACGCCGCCCCCGGCCTGGAAGCCGCTCACCGACCCCGCGCCGCTGCTCCCGGACCCCGAGCCGTACCGCGTGCTCGGTACGGACGCCGCGGCCGACGCAGACCCGGAGCTGCTCCTGCGGCTCTACGCCGAGCTGGTGCGCGGCCGGAGGTACAACGCACAGGCGACCGCCCTCACCAAGCAGGGCCGACTTGCCGTCTACCCGTCCAGCACCGGGCAGGAGGCCTGCGAGATAGCGGCGGCGCTGGTGCTGGAAGAGCGTGACTGGCTCTTTCCCAGCTACCGCGACACCCTCGCGGCGGTCGCGCGCGGTCTCGATCCGGTCGAGGCACTGACCCTGCTGCGCGGCGACCGGCACACCGGTTACGACCCGCGCGAGCACCGCATCGCCCCGCTCTGCACCCCGCTCGCCACCCAGCTCCCGCACGCCGTGGGCCTGGCGCACGCGGCGCGGCTGGCGGGCGACGACGTGGTCGCGCTCGCCATGGTCGGCGACGGCGGCACCAGCGAGGGCGACTTCCACGAGGCGCTGAATTTCGCGGCCGTCTGGCGGGCCCCCGTGGTCTTCCTGGTCCAGAACAACGGCTTTGCCATCTCCGTGCCCCTGGCCAAGCAGACGGCGGCGCCGTCGCTGGCGCACAAGGCGGTGGGGTACGGGATGCCGGGCCGGCTGGTCGACGGCAATGACGCGGCCGCGGTGCACCAGGTGCTCGGCGAGGCGGTGGCGCGGGCCAGGGCCGGAGGCGGTCCGACGCTCGTCGAGGCTGTGACGTACCGGATGGACGCCCATACGAACGCCGACGACGCCACGCGCTACCGCGTCGACAGCGAGGTGGAGGCGTGGCGGGCGCACGACCCGATTCAGCTTCTGGAGCGGGAGCTGACCGGCCGTGGGCTGCTCGCTGAAGACGGCATCGAGGAGGCGCGCGCAGCCGCGGAGCGGATGGCCGCCGGGCTTCGCGAGCGGATGAACGCCGATCCGGTGCTCGACCCGATGGACCTCTTCACCCATGTGTACGCGGAACAGACCACGCAACTACGGGAGCAGGCGGCCCGGTTGCGGGTCGAGCTCGACGCCGAGCAGGACCACCACGGCCAGAGCGGCCCACGTGGTGCGGAGGGAGGGCGATGACGACGGTGGCGGCTATGACCGGCGAGCAGACGGAGAGGGCCAAGCCGGCCACCATGGCGCAGGCTCTGGGGCGTGCGCTGCGCGACTCGATGGCCGAGGACCCGACGGTGCATGTCCTCGGTGAGGATGTCGGCACGCTCGGCGGGGTCTTCCGGATCACCGACGGGCTGGCGAAGGAGTTCGGCGAGGACCGCTGTACGGACACGCCGCTGGCCGAGGCGGGCATCCTCGGGACGGCTGTCGGTATGGCGATGTACGGGCTGCGGCCCGTGGTGGAGATGCAGTTCGACGCGTTCGCCTACCCGGCGTTCGAGCAACTCATCAGCCACGTCGCCAAGATGCGGAACCGGACCCGTGGTGCCATGCCGCTGCCGATCACGGTGCGGGTGCCGTACGGCGGCGGGATCGGCGGCGTCGAGCACCACAGCGACTCGTCCGAGGCGTACTACATGGCCACGCCCGGCCTGCATGTCGTCACGCCCGCCACGGTCGACGACGCGTACGGGCTGCTCCGGGCCTCGATCGCCTCCGACGACCCGGTGGTCTTCCTGGAGCCGAAGCGGCTGTACTGGTCGAAGGCGGCCTGGTCGCCGGAGGCGCCGGTGGCCGTCGAACCGATCGGGCGGGCCGTCGTCCGCCGCCCCGGGCGCAGCGCGACGCTGATCACGTACGGGCCGTCCCTGCCCGTCTGCCTGGAGGCCGCGGAAGCGGCCGTCGAGGAGGGCTGGGACCTCGAAGTGGTCGATCTGCGCTCGCTGGTCCCGTTCGACGACGAGACGGTCGCCGCTTCGGTGCGGCGCACCGGTCGCGCGGTCGTCGTCCATGAGTCGTCCGGGTTCGGCGGCCCCGGCGGGGAGATCGCCGCCCGGATCACCGAGCGCTGCTTCCACCACCTGGAGGCGCCGGTGCTGCGGGTCGCCGGATTCGACATCCCCTATCCGCCGCCGATGGTCGAGCGGCACCATCTGCCGGGCGTGGACCGGGTGCTCGACGCGGTCGCGCGGCTGCAGTGGGAGGCGGAGAGCTGATGCCCCAGGTGCTCGAATTCAAGCTGCCCGACCTCGGCGAAGGACTGACCGAGGCGGAGATCGTGCGCTGGCTGGTGGAGGTCGGCGACGTGGTCGCCATCGACCAGCCGGTCGTCGAGGTCGAGACGGCCAAGGCGATGGTGGAGGTGCCGTGCCCCTACGGAGGTGTGGTGACCGCCAGGTTCGGCGAGGAGGGCGCGGAACTTCCGGTCGGGGCACCGTTGTTGACGGTGGCGGTCGGGTCCACTGCGGGAGAACTCTCCGCTGATGGGGCTGCGGAGGCCGAGTCGTCAGGCAATGTGCTGGTGGGGTACGGGACGGGGGCACCGGCGGCGCGTCGTCGGAGGGTTCGGCCCGAGGCGGTCTCCGGCGCGGGGTCTGTGACGGTGCCTGCGGCGGAGCCGGCCCCGAGGGCTGACGCAGGGACGGTCCCAGCGGCTGTTCCTGGTGAGGAACCGGGGCCGGTGGCGGTCATCTCGCCTTTGGTCCGGAAACTGGCGCGGCAGCATGATCTCGACCTGCGGCAGCTGACGGGGTCGGGGCGGGACGGTCTGATTCTCCGGTCCGATGTCGAATCCGCCATCAGGGCGGCGGCGAGCGGAACAGCGGAGCCGGCTCCCGTGTCCGCAGTCCCGGCGTCGTCCCCGGCATCGGTGGCCCCTTCGGTTGCCCGTGCGGTCGTCGGCGAGCGGATTCCGTTGCGCGGTGTACGGGGCGCGGTCGCCGACAAGTTGGCACGCAGCCGGCGCGAGATACCCGACGCCACGTGCTGGGTCGACGCGGACGCCACCGAGCTGATGGCCGCGAGAGCCGCGATGAACGCCTCCGGCGGTCCGGCTGCGGGGCCGAAGGTGTCGGTGCTCGCCCTGCTGGCCCGTATCTGCACGGCCGCGCTGGCCCGGTTCCCCGAGCTCAACTCCACGGTGGACCTGGACGCGCGGGAGATCGTGCGGCTGCCCGACGTCCATCTGGGGTTCGCGGCCCAGACCGAACGGGGGCTGGTCGTCCCTGTCGTGCGGAATGCGCAGGACCGTAACGCGGAGTCGATCGGTGCCGAGATCGGCCGGCTGACCGAGGCCGCCCGGACGGGGAAGCTGACCCCGGCGGATCTGAGCGGCGGCACGTTCACGCTGAACAACTACGGGGTGTTCGGGGTCGACGGTTCGACGCCGATCATCAACCACCCGGAGGCGGCCATGCTGGGTGTCGGTCGCATCGTGGCCAAACCGTGGGTGCACCAGGGTGAGTTGGCTGTGCGCCAGGTCGTTCAGCTCTCGCTGACCTTCGATCACCGGGTCTGCGACGGCGGCACGGCAGGCGGCTTCCTGCGATACGTGGCCGACTGCGTGGAACAGCCTGCGCTGCTGTTGCGCACGTTGTAGGAGAAGAAGAGAGGAAGCGGAGGAGGGCGAGGAGGAAGGGAAGGGGGAGGTCCAACGCGAGCGTGTGGCACTCATACTCGAGGCATGACCGTGTATGACGCCATCGTCCTTGCCGGAGGGGCCGCCAAGCGCCTCGGGGGTGCCGACAAGCCGGCCCTGCGGGTGGGTGGCCGGGCGCTGCTGGACCGGGTGCTCGCCGCCTGCGCCGACGCCACAGCCACCGTCGTGGTGGGCGGTCGGCGGCCCACCGTACGCCCAGTGACCTGGGCGCGCGAGGAGCCGCAGGGCGGCGGGCCGTTGGCGGCGCTCGGTGCCGGGGTGCGGCTCACGACGGCCGGGCATCTGCTCGTGCTCTCCGCCGACCTGCCGTTCCTGGGGGAGAGCACGGTCGAGGAACTGCTGGCCGCAGCTGCTCACGGGGAGCGTGACGGGGCGCTGTGCGTGGATCAGGACGGGCGGGACCAGCCGCTGGTCGCCCTCTACCGTTCCGAGCCGCTCCGTCGCGAGCTGGCCCTGCTGGCCGCCGAGCACGGCAGCCTGGCCGGGCTCCCGCTGCGCCTGCTGACGCAGGAACTGGACCTCGCCCGCGTCGAGGCCGATCCGCTCGCCTCCTTCGACTGCGACACCTGGGACGACATTGCCGCAGCCCGGGCCCATATCAGAGAGCATGGGACCGTGCTGGACGAATGGATCACCGCAGTCAAGAACGAACTGGGCATCGAACTCGACGTCGACACCGACGTCCTGCTCGACCTCGCCCGTGATGTCGCCCACGGTGTGGCCCGGCCCGCCGCGCCCCTGACGACCTTCCTGGTCGGGTACGCGGCGGCGAAGGCGAGCGGCGACGGCGGCGGAGCCGAGGCCGTGGCCGAAGCCGCCCGGAAGGCGGCCGCGCTCGCCCTTCGCTGGGCGGACGAGGCCGAGACACCATGACGACGCCCGCACGCAAGGTCGACGGGGGCGCGGCCGACGACTGGACCCCCAGTCCCCCTCCGGATCCGGGGAGCAGGGGTTCGGGGGCGGACCAGGCCGCCGACCTGACCTCGGGGGAGATCGGTGCCGCCGCGCAGGCTCCGGCGGCCGGCGGGGCCACCGCAGCGGATCAGGACCGGGCTGTCGCGGGTGCCGGTGTCGCAGGAGAAGCTCAGTCTGTTTCAGGTGCCGGTGCCGCAGGGGTTGCGTCGGCGGCCGGTCAAGCCCGTGCGGAGGATGAGGTCCGGAACGCCGAGGGCGCCCGCGCCGCCGAGGAGGCTCGTGCTGCCACAGAGGCTCGCGTCGCCGAGGGCACCCGTGCCGCCGCAGAGGCTCGCGTCGCCGAGGAGGACCGGGCCGTCGACCAGGCGCTCGCGCTGGTCGGGCGCCGCTTCTCGGGTGAGCCCCGATCAGTTGCTCAGCCACAGCCCCGGGCCGCGTTCTCGGAACAGAGTCCCCGGCAGGGATCCGGTTCGGGCCCGCGCCAGAGTCCTGACCACAGCCCTGACCACGTCCTTGGCCAAGGACCCGGGCAGGGATCGGACCCGGACTCCGTTCAGAGCCCTGGTGCCGGTCCCGGCCCGTGCGTGCACCAGGGAACTGGCCACGGTGCCGGCCACAGCCCCGGCCGCGCCCCTGCGCGGCAGCCCCTCGGTCACTCCTCCGGCCAGTACCCGGCCCCCGAATCCGCCCGCGACCCGCGTGCCCGTGACCGACGAGCCGACGTTCAGCGCAGGCATGCCACCGCCTGGGGCGAGGCCCGTGTTCTCGCCGCGCGGGCCGGGCGGTCCGCCCCGCCCCGCACTCTGCGGCTCACCCTCGACCGGGCCATCGGACGCGTACTGGCCGAGCCGCTTGCCGCACTCGCCGATCTGCCGTCCTTCGACACCTCCGCCATGGACGGCTGGGTCGTTGCCGGACCCGGGCCCTGGACTCTCCGACGAGGCGAGGACGGCGGGCAAGGGCTGGGCATTCTGGCCGGGCACAGTGCGCCCGCCCCGCTTCCCGACGGTGATGCCCTACGGATCGCCACCGGCGCCCGCATCCCGGCCAATGCCACCGCTGTGATCCGGAGCGAACACGCTCACGCCGACGAGGCCAAGGGGCTGTTGTACGCACAGCGCCAGGTGGTTCCCGGGCAGGACATCCGGCCGCGTGGCCAGGAGTGCCGTTCCGGCGATCAACTCCTGCCCGCCGGAACGGTGGTGACGCCCGCCGTCCTCGGGCTGTCAGCAGCCGCCGGTTACGACGAGCTGCTGACGGTCTCCCGCCCGCGCGTCGACGTCCTCGTCCTCGGGGACGAACTGCTCACCACCGGTCTGCCGCACGACGGGCTGATCCGGGACGCCCTGGGCCCCATGATCGGCCCCTGGCTCCGGGCGATGGGCGTCGAGGTCTCCGCTCCGCGACGCCTCGGCGACGACCGTGAGGCCCTCCGGCATGCCCTCACCACCTCCGACGCCGATCTCGTCATCACCACCGGCGGTACCGCGGCAGGCCCCGCCGACCACGTCCATCCCGTCCTCGCCGAGATCGGCGCGGAGCTGTTGGTCGACGGCGTCGCCGTGCGCCCCGGTCACCCGATGCTGCTGACCCGGCTGACCTCCGGGGGCCCGTATCTCGTCGGGCTGCCCGGCAATCCCCTCGCCGCCGTCTCCGGTCTCCTCACGCTCGCGGAGCCCTTGCTGCGCGGGCTGGCCGGCCAGACGGTGGAGGATCCGTACCGGGTCGTCGTGCTTGACGAGGTGCACGGGCACCCGCACGACACCCGCCTGGTCCCTGTCGTGCACCGGGTCGGTGCGGGCTCGGGCCCCGAACATGTCGTGCCGCTGCACTACAACGGTCCGGCCATGCTCCGTGGGATCGCCGCCGCCGACGGGCTGGCCGTCGTGCCGCCGGGCGGGGTACGGTCCGGCACCGAGGTGGAGATCCTCGATCTACCGTGGGCCTCGGCGACGCCGTGGACGGAAGGGTGTTTCACGTGAAACTTCCCGGCCACGACGCGATGGCCAGGCGGGTCGACGAGCATCTCGTCCCCACCCGGATCATGCTTCCGCGCCGTGTCGTCGACAGGCCGCTACGACAGGTCGCCAAACGGCTGTTGATGGCGCTGATAGTCCTGACCGCCACGGTGCTGATCGTCTGGGCCGACCGTTCCGGCTACCACGACAGCGCAGATGAATCGGTGGACCTGCTCGACGCCATCTACTACTCGACGGTCACCCTCTCCACCACTGGCTACGGCGACATCACTCCGTACAGCGACACCGCACGGCTGACTAACGTGGTGCTTGTGACACCGCTGCGCGTGCTCTTCCTGATCATCCTGGTCGGCACCACCCTGGAGGTCCTGACGGAGCGGACCCGGGAGGACTTCCGGCTGAACCGTTGGAGAACCAACTTGCGTGACCACACCGTTGTCGTCGGCTTCGGCACGAAGGGCCGTTCGGCGATCCAGACGCTCTGCGCCACCGGTCTGAAGAAGGAACAGATCGTGATCGTCGACCCGGCGAACAAGGTGATCGAGGCAGCGAACGCCGAAGGTTACGTGGGCGTCGTCGGGGATGCGACGCGCAGCGACGTGCTGTTGCGGGCCGAACTCCAGAAGGCGCGTCAGATCATCATCGCCACCCAGCGTGACGACACGGCGGTGCTGGTCGCGCTGACGGCACGGCAGCTCAACCGTGGCGCGAAGATCGTCGCGGCGGTGCGCGAGGAGGAGAACGCACCTCTGCTGCGGCAGTCCGGCGCCGACGCCGTGATCACCAGCGCCAGTGCCGCGGGCCGACTGCTGGGCCTCTCGGTCCTCAGCCCGAGCGCGGGCACGGTGATGGAGGACCTGATCCAGCAGGGCAGCGGCCTCGATCTCGTCGAACGGCCGGTGATAAAGGCCGAGGTCGGCAAGAGCGTCCGGGAGACCGACGACCTGGTCGTCAGCGTGCTGCGTGGCCACCGGCTGCTCGGTTACGACGATCCGGCGGCCAGCCCGTTGCAGCTGACGGACCGGCTGATCACCATCGTGCGCGTCTCGGGCACCCCGCCGCTGAACACGCCGCGCCGACAAGGGGCGTGACGGTCCGGGGGTGTCTCTTCATCCGGCACCACGACGACACGGAGTAGCCTCGCCGCCATGCATGCGATCACGATCCCCGAACCCGGTGGCCCCGACGCGCTCGTATGGGCCGAGGTCCCCGATCCCGTACCCGGCGAGGGCGAGGTCCTCGTCGAGGTCGTGGCCGGCGCGGTCAACCGCGCCGATGTGCTCCAGCGGCAGGGCTTCTACAACCCGCCGCCCGGCGCGTCCCCCTACCCCGGTCTGGAGTGCTCCGGCCGGATCACGGAGATCGGCCCCGGTGTCACCGGCTGGTCGGTCGGCGACGAGGTGTGTGCGCTGCTGGCGGGCGGCGGATACGCGGAGAAGGTCGCCGTACCCGCCGGACAGCTGTTCCCCGTACCGGACGGCATCGACCTGACGGTGGCTGCGGCGCTGCCCGAGGTGACGTCGACCGTCTGGTCGAACGTTTTCATGGTGGCCCATCTGCGCCCCGGCGAGACGCTGTTGGTGCACGGCGGGTCCAGTGGTATCGGCACGATGGCGATCCAGCTCGCCAAGGCCGTGGGCGCGCGGGTCGCGGTGACGGCGGGCGGGCCTGAGAAGCTGGCGCGCTGCGCGGAGCTCGGGGCCGACATCCTGATCGACTACCGGGAGCAGGACTTCGTCGAGGAGTTGCTCAAGGCGACGGACGGGGCGGGCGCTGACGTCATCCTCGACATCGTCGGCGCGAAGTATCTGGACCGGAATGTGAAGGCGCTTGCCGTCAGCGGTCGACTCGCCATCATCGGTCTTCAGGGCGGCGTCAAGGGCGAGCTCAATCTGGGCGTCCTGCTGAACAAGCGGGCTGCCGTCACCGCGACGTCGCTGCGCGGACGCCCCCTTGCGGAGAAGGCCGCCATCGTCGCCGCCGTGCGCGAGCACGTGTGGCCGCTGATCGGCAGCGGTGTGGTCCGGCCGGTCGTGGACCGTACGCTGCCGATGTCCGACGCGGCGGAGGCCCACCGGGTGCTGGAGTCCAGTGTGCACATCGGCAAGGTGCTTCTGCGGACGCCGGTGGCCTGAGCCATACCCAGACGGACAGTGGGGCCCGGCACACAGATTCGTGTGCCGGGCCCCACTGTCCGTCCGTGCGTGGATAGGTGGAGGGAAGGCGTACGGGCTACAGGTACGGCCCCGAGCGGATCGCCCCGTGCGCGTCCGACGCGCCGTCATCGTCCTCGTGACCGCTGCCCGGCGGGAGGGCGCGACGCATCTGCTCCAGTTGCGCCCGGGCCGCCATCTGCTGGGCGAACAGCGCTGTCTGGATGCCGTGGAAGAGGCCCTCCAGCCAGCCGACCAACTGAGCCTGCGCAATCCGGAGTTCCGCCTCGGAGGGCACCGACTCCTCGGTGAACGGCAGGGAGAGCCGCTCAAGTTCCTCCACCAGCTCCGGGGCGAGGCCATCCTCCAGCTCCTTCACGGAGCTTGCGTGGATCTCCTTGAGCCGGACCCGGCTCGCCTCGTCGAGAGGAGCTGCCCTGACCTCTTCCAGGAGCTGCTTGATCATGCTGCCGATGCGCATGACCTTTGCGGGCTGTTCGACCATTTCTGTCACTGGGACCTCACGCGATTCGTCGTCAGTGCCACCGCCGCCGATCGCCATGCCGTCCTGTCCCACTACGAGGACTTGGGGGTGCTCCTGCGACCGTTCATTCCTCGGCATCTCCATGGCGCCATTGTCTCGCACACCTTCTGTACAACACGGTGGTGCCCCCGCAAACGGTTGATCCACCGTTTTTGGGGGCACCAGAACAGCCGATCAGGCCGCCGATCACGCGCCGTACGAGATCTTCGGCCGACCCGTCCCGTCGTCCACGGCGTCATCCGGCCCGCCACGTGTCGTCCACGGCGTCATCCGGCCCGCCGTGCCTGTGTCAGGCGCGACCGGGTGAACGCCGCCGCGAGCACCCCGGCGACCAGCGGCACGCCCACGACGAGCAGAGCGAGAGTGTCCCAGGGCAGCACGATCGGCGTGTACGCCGACCGCATGGGCTCGATCCGCATCTGCTGCAACGCGTTGCGCAGGTCGATGAGGCGCAGCGCCACCGCGGGCACCAGCCCCGCCAGTGTGCCGAGCACCACACCCGTGAGTGCCACCACCACACACTGGAACCCGGAGAGCGAGCGCCGCACCCGCGGGGGCGCGCCCACCGCGCTGAGCGTGTTGAGGTCGGCCTCCGCGTCCGCCTTGGCGAGACCGGTCGTGATCGCGGCCGCGCCCAGGGTCACCATTCCCGCGAACAGGGTCAGGATCAGCAGGATGATGTCCCCCCGCCGGTTGGGGCCGTAGTCCGACTGCACCCAGATGCCGCCGCCCGCCTGCTGGATCGCGGCGGAGACCCGCTGGTCCTCCGCGTCCGTCGGGGTGTGCGAGACGGTGTACACGCTGCCGGACGGTTCGGTGTGCAGGCCGAGCCGCTCCGCGGTCTTCTGGGGCAGGATCATGCGGACTGCGGGGGTGGCGGCGTACTTTTCGGGTGCCACGTACACCTTCAGCCGTTCCGTGGTGGTCCGTGCCGTGCCCGGGTGCAGCTTCCGGTTCTTCTTGTCGCGGTCGTTGTACGTGTGGACGGCCTTGAGGGTGACCACGCCGTTCTTCGCGTACGCCGGGTTGAGCAGCACCGGAGTGCCCGCGGCAAGTGCCTTGGCGGCTGCGGGGTCGTCGAGCTTCACGTACGTGGTGAGCATGGCCGCGTCCGCCACCACGATTTTGTTCGAGTCGGTGCCGAAGGAGGTCCAGGACATGTACTCGTCCAGGCAGGCGGGGGAGCGCACCAGCTTCCTGTGCTCGTCGGCGGAGAGCCGCGCGGCGAGTTCCTTGGCGCCCTTGTCCTTGAGCGGGCAGCTGTGCCCCTTGCCGGTGGGCTTGACCATATCCAGGGTGCCGCAGCCGTTCTCCTCCTCGTAGTAGACGTTGCAGTCGCTGCCCGCCCAGACCCGTCCGTAGTCGGCGTGCCCGCCGGTGACGGCCATGTTCCGCTCGACGACGGCCCGTGCCAGCGGGAGCCGCTCGGCCGCCTTGGCGTCGGCTGCGTTGACGACGACGGTTCCCCGCGTGAGCGTGGGGGAGTAGTTGAATTCGGTCTCGGCCGAGATACTGGACAAGTACGTGGCGACGGCCACCGAACCTGCGACGGCCGCCATCACCGCGGCGACCGCTGGTGCGGTACGCCCGCGGTTACGGGCCGCGTCGCGCAGCGCCATCCGCGGCGAGAGCGGCAGCCTGCGGCCCAGCCGCCCGAGGAATCCGACGATCACCGGGATGCAGGCGAGCAGTCCGAGTTCGGCGACGACCGAGCCGCCGGCGACCAGCGTCGTGTTCCCGCTGGTGCCGCCGTAGACGGCGACGGCACAACCGATGGCCAGTACGCAGGCGCCCAGGGCGGGCAGCACCCGTGAGGAGCGGCGGACGCCGCGGCGGCCGGTGAGCGACTCGAGTACGGACTGCCGGCTCGCCACGATCGCCGGGGCGAACGCTGCCAGGAGACCGGTGACCAGGCCGAGCATGGCGATGACCAGCAGCTCCGTGGGCTTCAGGGAGAGGGAGCCGAAGCGGTGCCCGGCCCACTCCTCGATCAGGGGGCGGAGCGCCGCGGTGAGCCCGAGTCCGACCACCACACCGGCCACGGCTCCTATGCCGCCGAGCACGAGACCGCCGCCGAGCACCACGGCCCGGACATGGCGCCTGTCCCCGCCGCAGGTGCCGAGCAGGCCGAGCTGACGGCGGGAGCGGCGCGCGCCGACGGCGAAGGCCGGTCCGGCGAGCAGCACGATCTCCAGGACCGCCATGACGATCACGGTGACGAGCTCCGCGCTCAGCTCACCGGAGCTGCCCATGGACATGTCGCCGTTCTTCTTGGCCAGCGGGACCTCGGAGTCCGGCGGCGGGTCGAGGACGACCTGACGGGACTTGACGAGGACGCCCGACCTATTGGCCTCCATGACGTGCGGCCAGGTCACCCCTACCCCTTCCGGGCCCCTGACCAGCCAGTTCTTGGAGCCGGTGTTCGGCGGCAGCACCTTCTTGTCGTGGTCGGCCTTGGCCTTCCACGGCGCGATGACCGCACCGGGGTCGGCGTACAGGGCCTTGGCCTTCAGTTCATCGGGCCGCTCGACCACTCCGGTGATCGTGTACTTCTCGCCGGAGTTTCGCAGGGTGGTGGTCGAACCGACGTGCAGCCCGGTCGACTTGAGGAACGACTCGGTGGCCGCCACCTCGCCCTTGCCGTGCGGATAGGCGCCCCGCACCAGGTCGATCTTGCCATGGGCCAGCTTGTCCGATGTCCGGAACTCGTAGACGTCGGTGTTCGCTATGCCGTACTCGGTGGTGACGCTCGCGGGGACGGACTGGATGCTGATCGCTCGTGAGCCCTTGGGAAAGGTGGTCCTGATGTCGACCGAGGGGCCCGTGCCGTTCCCCAGCCCGCTGCCGTCGACGCTGTTGTAACCCTCCGCGTCGGGCATTTGCTCGATGGGGCCCATCTGCTGGTCGCTGAAGAGCGCGTCGGCGGAGCCCATGTCGGCCGTCAGCTGTTTGGCGACGGTCGGAGTGACGCTGCGGTACGTCACATCGAGGGCCGTGACGCCGAGCACCGGTACCGCGATCATCGCGACCACCAGCGCACTGCGGCCCTTGGCCCGCATCGCGTCGCGCCGGGCTATCCGGAGGGTGGCGCGCCAACCCGTGAAGATGCTCACTTGGCGCCCTCGGCGGCCAGCAGCGAGTCGGCGCCGGTGGTGAGCGTCTGGTCGACGATCGAACCGTCCCGGAGGAACACGACCCGGTCCGCCCAGGCGGCGTACCGCGGCTCGTGCGTCACCATCACGCCGGCCGCACCCTGGTCGCAGCGGTTGCGCAGCAGCGCGAGCACGGCCTCGCCGGTCTCGGAGTCGAGCGCCCCGGTCGGTTCGTCGGCGAGCACCAGGCGCCGGTCCCCCACCAGCGCACGGGCGATCGCGACGCGCTGCTGCTGGCCGCCGGACATCTCGTCCGGGAACCGGTCGGCGATTTCCAGGAGCTTCATCTCCTCCAGCGCCGCCCGCGCCTCCTTGCGGGCCTTGCGCACGGAGACCCCGTCGAGCTCGCGCGGCAGGGCGATGTTCTCGGCGGCGGTGAGGGCGGGGATCAGGTTGTAGTCCTGGAAGACATAGCCGACGCTGCGGCGGCGCAGGGCGGCGACGCCCTTGCGGCCGAGGCCGGCGATGTCCTGGCCCTCGATGATGACCTGGCCGCTGGACGCGGTGTCGAGACCGCCCGCGATGGTCAGCAGGGTGGACTTGCCGGAGCCGGAGGGCCCCATCACGGCGACGAGTTCACCGGTGTGCACGGAGAGGTCGACGCCGCGCAGGGCGTGCACCTCGGCGATGCCGGTGCCGTGGGTGCGGGTGAGCGCTCGGAGTTCGAGCACCGGTGCGTCGACCGGCAGCGGCGAACCGGACGAGGATCGGGACGGGGCGCGCGAGGACATGGTGAGTGGTTCCCCCTTGGAACGGGTCTTGTGGGGCTGACGGCCGATACCGGAGCGTTCACTGCGACCGAAGCGGTCGGAGATACCGGGCGGTCGTCGATGCCGAAGCGGTCGGAGATACCCGGCGGTCGTCGATGCCGAAGATGTCGGTGGTCGGCGCAGGGTGCGTATGCGGCGGTCGGTGGTGAGTGCCGGGCCCGCACGTGGCGGTTGGTGCCCGGCGCGTACGCGGGCGGTCCGAGCCGTGCCGGCTGCCGGGCCGTCCTGTGGTCAGCGCCGGGTGTGCGGGCGGGTGGTGCGAGCAGGAGTACGGGCCGGGGCGCGGCCGGGCGTACGCACCGCGGGTTCCGGCTCCGTGGCGGCGGCCTCGGCGAGGCGGACCAGCCGGGACTCGCAGTGGTCCAGCCAGCGGGCCTCGGCCTCCGCCTGGAAGATCAGCTGCTCCAGTACGAGCAGCCAGGCGACCTCGTCGCGGTTGGCCGGGACGTCGGCGAGGGCCTGGGCCTTGAGACGCGTGTAGTCCTGCATCGCCTTCACCGTGTGGTGGCGCTGGGACTGGATGACGGCCCGGATGTCGACACCGGGCGCGCCGACCGCCATGGCGAGCTTGATGGCCAGCTCGTCACGGGGTGGGTTGCTGCGGTCGACAGGCGTCTCGAACCAGCTCCGCAGCTCGGTGCGTCCGTCGTCGGTGATCGCGTAGAGGGCGTGGCCCTGGTCGTCCTCGTCGTCCTGGACGACCAGGCCGTCGCGCTCCAGCCGGCTCAGTGTCGTGTAGACCTGGCCGACGTTGAGCGGCCAGGTGGAGCCGGTGCGTGACTCGAATTCGGTACGGAGCTGGGAGCCGTATCGGGGCCCCCGTTCCAGCAGGGCCAGCAGCCCGTGACGGATCGACATACTGAGTATGTATACCGAGTATGCTGCGTTTTGCAAGCCTCTGCTGGAACGCGCGGGCGCAGCGGGGGGCTCATGAGCTCGGTATCAGTTCGGCCGGCGCAGACGGAACGCCAGGAAGCCCAGCCCCAGCCCTATCAGTGCGATTCCGGCGCCCAGCGACACCTTCTGTACTCGCCGCACGGCGGGAGTGTCGAGGGGCTGCGGCGCGAGCCGGCCCTCCGGCGGGGAGCCGCTCACCTCGGGCGTGACCGCGGGCACCGCGACGGGAGTCGTCACGACGGGCTGGACCTCGGGCTGCACCTCGGGCAGGCCGTGGGGGGTGTCGCGATGAGCGAGCTCCCCCGGAGAGAACGGCCGGCCCGGCCGCAGACGCCCTTCCCCGGCCAGCCGCCCGGCGAGCGGTGGCTGCGCCTCGGGGCGGGCCGACGGCCTGGCCGACCGGCTCACGGATGCCGTGGGCGAGCCGGGGGCGGAGGGCGGGGCGGAGTGTGAAGCGGAGGGCGAGGCGGAGCGTGAAGCCGAGGCCGAGGCCGAGGAGGAGGGGGCGGCCGGCCTGCCGGCCGACGCGGCCGGGGAGGGCGAGGACGGAATCGTCGAGTGATCGGCCGAAGGGGTGACCGAGGGTTCGCCCGAAGGGCCGACGGATGCGTCGGAGGAGGGGGTGACGGTCGGGGCGGCCGGGCTAGGAGGCGAGGAGCGTTCGGGGGGCGGCGGAGCGGCCACCGAATTGCCGGCCCGAGTCCGGGTCGGCCCCGGCGTACCACCGGAAGTGCGCTGGTCGGAGTGGGCCTGTCCCTGTGCCGGCCCCAAGGCCGCCCCCGCGGCTATCACCAGACAGGCCACACACCTCGACGACCATATGGAGAGGAGTGCTGAAGCCATGAGGTCAGCGTCACATGTGCCGATATGTCCGGCATCCCAGGTGGTCGTCCGGCATCCCGGACGACCGTAAGAGGAGCTAGGACCGACCGGCACACCTCACGCGTGCCGGACCGTCACTTCTCCTCGTGCGCGCGTGTCAGGCCGGGTCGCCCGTCGAGACGCGCAGTTCGAAGTGCGCGCCCTTGTCGTCCATGGCGGTACCGGCGGACGGGAACTGTTCCAGGACCTGGTCCTCGGCGTAGGTGTTGCCCGGGACCTTGATCTTCTTGATCGTCCAGCCCGCAGCCGTGGCACATTCCTTGGCGGAGAGGAAGTCCTTGTACGTGAAGTCCGGCGCCTCGACCTTGCTCGGGTCGTCGGTGTCCTCGGAAGGGTCGGTGCAAGCCTCCGTCTTCATCGTCCGGTTCCGCTCCGGATCCTTGTGCTCGCCCGCCACATGCGAGCTGCTCGGGTCACCGCCCTTGCCCGTGTCCGAGCCCGGGTCGTTCTTCAGCGACAGCACCGTGATCAGGCCGCCGATCGCGATCAGCGCGACCACGATCGAACCGACGATCACCGGCATGTTCCGCTTGCCGCCCCCACCGGTGCCACCGCCGCCACCCACCGGCTGCGGCGAGATCGTGTACGGCGTCTGGGCCGGGGTCCGGTACGCCGGGCTCGACTGCGGATAGCCGTACGACGGTGCCGGAGTGGGCGCCGGGGTCGGCGGGCCGTACGGGCCGGGCTGCTGCTGGTATTGCTGCTGGTACTGCTGCGGCTGGTACGGCATCTGCACGCCCTGCGGCGCCGGCGTGGACTGGTCGACCGGCGGGAAGACCGTCGAGCCCACGCCCGAGCCGCTGTTCGCCGGTCCGGCCGCGCCGCCGATGATCACCGGGGCGCCCGTCTGGCCGCCCGCGTTCAGCACGCGCGTGATCTCGTCCTGCATCGCCGCCGCACTGGGGAAGCGCTCGTTCGGGTTCTTCTTCAGTGCCCGGGCGACCAGTGCGTCCATCGCCGGGGTGATCGACCGGTTGATGGAGGACGGCGCGACCGGCTCCTCCTGGACGTGCGCGTACGCGATGGCGAGCGGCGAGTCCGCGTCGAACGGGATCCGTCCGGTCAGCAGCTGGAACAGCATGATGCCGACCGAGTACAGATCGGAGCGCGCGTCCACCCCACGGCCCAGGGCCTGTTCGGGGGAGAGGTACTGCGGGGTGCCGACGACCATGCCGGTCTGTGTCATCGACGTGACGCCCGACTGCATGGCGCGGGCGATGCCGAAGTCCATGACCTTCACGACGCCGCGCTTGGTCACCATCACGTTGCCGGGCTTGATGTCGCGGTGGACCAGGCCCATTTCGTGGCTGGTGTCCAGCGCGGCCAGCACGTCGCCGGTGACCTTGAGTGCCTTGTCGGCCGGCATCGCACCGTGACTGCGGATGTCCGCCTGGAACACGGAGCCGAGCGGCTCCCCCTCGACGTACTCCATGACGATGTACGGCATCAGTGCACCGCCGAGCTCGTCCTCGCCGGTGTCGAAGACCGAGACGATGTTGGTGTGCTGCAGCTTGGCCACGGCCTGAGCCTCGCGACGGAACCGCTCACGGAAGGACTGCTCACGCCCCAGCTCCGTGTGCAGAGTCTTGATCGCCACTTGACGGTCGAGCGCGGAGTCGTACGCCAGGTATACGGACGCCATCCCGCCTTCGCCGAGCAGGTCGCGAAGCTGGTAGCGGCCGCCGGCGACCGAACCGCCCGCGTAGCGACCCTGGGCGCCGTGTGCGCCGTCCTGGCTCATGACTTGCTTCCCCCTCGGCGCGCGTCTCGCGCGAAGATCCGTATGACGGGCCAAGTCTGCCCGAGGGGTACGACACGTCAAGCCGGGTGCCCGTTCCGTGACCCTACGCACAAGAAGCGTCTCGGAAGCGTTACAGGAAAAGCATGGAATGTGCGTGATCGGTGCGGCGGCCGGTTCGATGGCCCGTCCCTCTCGAGAACCGGGTGTCCGGTAGAGCCTGTAGCGTGACGTGGCAATGCAGCAAGGCATGCAAGACACCGTGAGAACCCGCGGACGCGCGGACAGATACGACGGCGAGGACTGATGGCACCCGAACCCGAAGCAAACGGCGGCGGAGTCTCGGATGCAGCCGACTCCTGGGGCATCGGAGGTGTGGTCGGTGACGGACGTTACCGGATGACACACCGGCTGGGCCGGGGCGGCATGGCCGAGGTCTTTGCCGCGGAGGACGTCCGGCTGGGACGTACCGTCGCGGTGAAGCTGCTCCGTTCCGATCTTGCCGAGGACCCGGTCTCCAAGGCCCGGTTCACGCGTGAGGCACAGTCGGTCGCGGGCCTCAACCACCATGCGATCGTCGCCGTGTACGACTCCGGTGAGGACGTCGTGGGCGGCCAGACCGTCCCGTACATCGTGATGGAGCTCGTCGAGGGCCGCACCATCCGTGATCTGCTGCTCAATGCCGAGGCGCCGCCGCCCGAGCAGGCGTTGATCATCGTCTCGGGGGTGCTGGAGGCCCTCGCGTACTCGCACCAGCACGGCATCGTGCACCGTGACATCAAGCCGGCCAACGTGATCATCACGAACTCCGGCGCGGTCAAGGTGATGGACTTCGGCATCGCCCGTGCGCTGCACGGCGCGCAGTCGACGATGACCCAGACCGGCATGGTCATGGGCACGCCGCAGTACCTCTCCCCCGAGCAGGCGCTGGGCAAGGCCGTCGACCACCGCTCCGACCTCTACGCCACCGGCTGTCTGCTCTACGAACTCCTCGCGCTGCGGCCCCCGTTCACGGGCGAGACGCCGCTCTCCGTGGTGTACCAGCACGTCCAGGACATTCCGGTCCCGCCGTCCGAGATCCTGGACGCGGTGCCGCCGGAGCTGGACGGGCTCGTCATGCGGTCGCTCGCGAAGGACCCGGACGACCGGTTCCAGAGCGCCGAGGAGATGCGCGGGCTGGTCCAGTACAGCCTGCAGATGCTCCAGGTGCAGGGCGGCCACACGGGTACGTGGAACACCGGCCCGGTCGCGATGCACGAAGGCGGACACACCCCGGCCATGGGCATTGCCGGGGGCACGATGGCGATGAGCCAGCCGCAGCACGGGGACACCTCGCAGGGCCCGATCCTGCCGCCGATGAACCCCGACGACGGTGGCTACGAAGGCGGACACCAGGGCGGTGGCGGTCGCGGCAAGCTGTGGCTGTTCGTCGTGCTCGCGCTGATCGCGATCGGCGCCGGTGTCGCCATGGCGGTCAACGCGGCGAAAGACCCCGGCAACCAGCAGGAGAAGAAGCCCGTGCCGGCCTCCAGCTCGCCGTCCCCGTCGAAGACTTCGCCCTCACCGAGCGACCAGCAGAGCGAGGGCGGCCAGCAGCCGGAGAACTCCACCGGCAACCAGCATGACTCACGGCCGACGAAGCGCTATTCCCCGCCCGTCACGCCGAGCGATTCGCCCGAGGTGCCGTCGACCGAGCCGTCGAAATCGGCCACGGGTGGCAGCACCGACGGCGGCACGGGTGCGACCGACGGCGGTACCGGGGCGACGGACGGCGGTACCGGGGCGACGGACGGCGGTACCGGGGCGACCGACGGCGGCACGGGTGCGACCGACGGCGGTACCGGGGCGACCGACGGCGGCACGGGTACGTCGACCGGAACCTCTGCCGGAGCGGCCGGAGCGGCCGGCACCACCGCGGGCACCACCGTCCCGTAACCGCGCAGAGCGTTCACGGGGGGTGAGCTCACCCCGTGAACGCCTCGCGCACCGCCTCGTACTCCCTCGTCCACCAGACCGCCAGGGCCGATACCGCAGGAAACTGCGGGTCGGCCCTTCGGTCGTCCAGGCGGTAGCGCCAGCGCAGTGTCCAGAAGTCGTTGAGCCGCTCCCACCACACCCGGTGCACCGCGGCAGCCAGTTCGCAGGCGCCCGCCCCGACCGCACGCCGGTAGGCCCGCGCGTAGGCCCGTACCCTCTCCAGGTCCAGCTTCCCGGCGGGCTGTACGAAGAAGATCGCTGCGGCCCGTACCGCCTCCTCGGCGCGCGGCTGCACCCCCAGCCGGTCCCAGTCGATGATCGCCACCGGGTCGGCGCCCCGGTACAGCACGTTCAGCGGGTGGAAGTCGCCGTGCACCCAGCCGGTCGCCGGGATGTCGGGGGTGGGCGGCCGGCGGTCGGCGTGCCGCTCCAGCAGGGCACGCCGTTCGACGAGGCGGTGCTCGGCCAGCTCGTCGAAGGAGTCCCGGGGGCGGCGTTCGCGCGCCGCGGCCAGCAGATCGTCGATCAGCGCGAACGTGTCGACGGCGTCCGGACTGGCATGCCCGCGTCCCCCGGTCGCCCCCGTCTCTATCACCTGCGCGAGCCCCGTGTGTACGGCTCCGAGAAGCGCCCCGAGCCGTTCCGACTGGGCGAGGGTCAGCTGGGCGCCGACCCGGTGCAGTCCGTCCACCCAGGGGTGCAGCGCGTAGCACCGGCCGTCGATCTCCGTGACCGTGTCGCCCTCCGTGTCCTCGACGGGCGGGGCGACCGGCACCCCGAGCGACTGCAGCCGCTGGGTGGCGCGGTGCTGGCGGACGATCGTCGCGCGGTCGCCGGTGGAGTCGTCGAGATGGTGTTTGAGGAAGTACGAGCCGCGGGTGGTGGAGACGCGGTAGCCGTGGTTGAGAAGGCCCTTGGTGAGGGGCTTGCAGCTGAGGGGCTCACCGGTGTCCGGGTAGCGGCGCAGCACCTCGCCGACCGGAGGAACAGGCGGGAGGGTGACAGATGAGCGCGGCACTCGCCAAATGGTAGATCACGCGGCGTGTCGGTTCGCCTGACTTGCGTGGAAGCCCAGAGTGTGCACGGTGACGAAATGCGGGGCGAGGCGGAGGTAGACCGGCTCGAAGGGTTCGCCGCTGACCTCCCGGGGTGCCGCACCGAAGCACTCGCGCTGTTCCTCGGTCGGATGCACGATCTCGGCAGGACCGGTGAACTGGACCGACCACAGGCCGCCGCCGTCGCCGGAGGCCGCCGTGTTGAAATTGTCCGCCCCGTACGCGACGACGGTGCCGTCGCACGAGGCGTGGTACCCGAGTCCGCTGTGCATCCGCAGGACGACGTGTCCGTCGATCACGATGTGACGGGCCACCGCCAGATAAGGGAGTGCCCGTCGGGTCGTCGCCAGCCGGCCGTACGGCACCCGGGCGAGCAGCTCGATCGCTTGCAGTTCCTCGGAGGACATGCGCTCCACTCTGCGATACCGCGGTGGGCACAGAAAGAGGCCGCAGCCCCGGGTGATCCGGGACCAAAGTCCCGAGGGCCGCCCGGGACCGCGGCCCCGTCGGAGAGGAGGGCGGGCGCCCGCGGCCCCGTCCCGTACCGCTCAGCGCTGCTCGGCCTGGAGCCGCGCCACATAGGCGGCTGCCTGCGAGCGGCGCTCCATGCCCAGCTTGGAGAGCAGGCTGGAGACATAGTTCTTAATCGTCTTCTCGGCGAGATGGAGCCGCTCACCGATCACCCGGTTCGTCAGCCCCTCGCCGATCAGATCGAGGATCTTGCGCTCCTGGTCGGTGAGGCTCGCGAGCCTGTCGTCGCCCCGGCCCTTCTTTCCCTCGCGCAGCCGCTCCAGCACACGCGCGGTCGCGACCGGGTCCAGCAGCGATTTTCCGGCCGCCACATCCCGTACCGCATTCAGCAGCTCATTGCCGCGGATCGCTTTGAGTACATATCCCGACGCGCCCGCCATGATCGCGTCGAAGAGAGCTTCGTCATCGGCGTACGAGGTCAGCATCAGGCAGTGGATGCTGTCGTCCAGGGACCGGATCTCCCGGCAGACCTCCACCCCGCTGCCGTCCGGCAGCCGTACGTCGAGCACCGCCACATCGGGCCGCGTGGCGGGGATGCGCACCAGAGCGTCCGCCGCCGTACCGGCTTCGCCGACGACTTCGATGTCGTCCTCGACCGAGAGCAGCTCATGGACCCCGCGTCGCACGACCTCATGGTCGTCCAACAGAAATACGGTGATTTTTCCTTCTTCGCGCACAATCGCAGTCTCACACACTCCCCTCTTCCCTGCCGCTGAACGGCGGGATAACGTGCCGTTGTTCCGGCGGCCTGCAAGGCTGTTCCCAGTGCTGTGACCAGCGAGAGTTCCCGATTTTCTCGATTTACTTGGAAATCCAAGCAAAATCGCAGGTCAGAGAGTGTTTCGCAGTTGTGCGATGCACTGGGTAACGTGCCTTTGACAGGACGCTCGCCGGGGCACCTGTCACGCCTGTTCCCGGCCGAGCGGCACCCACCCCGTGCACGGGTACGGACACAGGCGAGCCGCACTGGTCTCCCGGCAGACCCCGGGGGCCGGACCGACGGAGGAGCACGCACGTGACCGTGGAGAGCACTGCCGCGCGCAAACCGCGACGCAGCAGCAAGCGGACCAGCGCCGCGAAGACGCCACAGAGTTCCGAGCCCGAGCTTGTACAGCTGCTGACGCCCGAGGGCGAGCGCGTCGAGCATCCGGACTACACGATCGACCTGACCGCGGACGAGCTGCGCGGTCTGTACCGGGACATGGTCCTGACCCGCCGCTTCGACGCCGAGGCGACCGCCCTGCAGCGTCAGGGCGAACTGGGTCTGTGGGCCTCGCTGCTCGGTCAGGAGGCCGCGCAGATCGGTTCCGGCCGAGCACTGCGCGATGACGACTACGTCTTCCCGACCTACCGTGAGCACGGTGTCGCCTGGTGCCGCGGGGTCGACCCGACCAATCTGCTCGGGATGTTCCGCGGTGTGAATCACGGCGGCTGGGACCCGAACAGCAACAACTTCCACCTGTACACGATCGTCATCGGCTCGCAGACCCTGCACGCCACCGGCTACGCCATGGGCGTCGCCAAGGACGGCGCGGACTCCGCCGTGATCGCGTACTTCGGGGACGGCGCCTCCAGTCAGGGCGACGTCGCCGAGTCGTTCACCTTCTCCGCGGTCTACAACGCCCCGGTCGTCTTCTTCTGCCAGAACAACCAGTGGGCGATCTCCGAGCCCACCGAGAGGCAGACCCGCGTCCCGCTCTACCAGCGCGCGCAGGGCTTCGGCTTCCCCGGAGTCCGGGTCGACGGCAACGACGTACTCGCCTGCCTCGCCGTCACCAAGTCGGCGCTGGAGCGGGCCCGCCGGGGCGAGGGACCCACCCTCGTCGAGGCGTTCACCTACCGGATGGGCGCGCACACCACCTCCGACGACCCGACGAAGTACCGAGCGGACGAGGAACGCGCCTCCTGGGAGGCCAAGGATCCGATCCTGCGGCTCCGGACGTACCTGGAGAAGCAGGACCTCGCCGACGAGGCGTACTTCTCCGCGCTCGACGAGGAGAGCGAGGCTCTCGGCAAGCGGGTCCGTGAAGCGGTACGGGCCATGCCCGATCCGGACCGGCTGGCGATCTTCGACCACGCGTACGCCGACGGCAGCCCCCTCGTCGATGAGGAGCGCGCCCAGTTCGCCGCCTACCAGGCTTCGTTCGCCGAGGAGGGCAACTAGTCATGGCCCTGGAAAAGATGTCCATCGCGAAGGCGCTCAACGAGTCGCTGCGCAAGGCCCTCGACACCGACCCCAAGGTCCTCATCATGGGTGAGGACGTCGGCAAGCTGGGCGGGGTCTTCCGGATCACCGACGGGCTCCAGAAGGACTTCGGCGAGGACCGGGTCATCGACACGCCGCTCGCCGAGTCCGGCATCGTCGGCACCGCGATCGGTCTGGCCCTGCGCGGCTACCGGCCGATCGTGGAGATCCAGTTCGACGGCTTCGTCTTCCCCGCGTACGACCAGATCGTCACGCAGCTCGCGAAGATGCACGCCCGCGCGCTCGGCAAGATCAAGCTGCCGGTCGTCGTCCGGATCCCGTACGGCGGCGGCATCGGCGCCGTCGAGCACCACAGCGAGTCGCCCGAGGCGCTGTTCGCGCACGTCGCGGGGTTGAAGGTGGTCTCGCCGTCCAATGCCTCGGATGCCTACTGGATGATGCAGCAGGCCGTCCAGAGCGACGACCCGATCATCTTCTTCGAGCCGAAGCGGCGTTACTGGGACAAGGGCGAGGTCGAGACGGACCTCATTCCCGGTCCGCTGCACAGGGCCGCGACGGTACGGGAGGGCTCGGACCTCACCCTCGCCGCGTACGGCCCGATGGTGAAGGTCTGCCTGGAGGCCGCCGCGGCCGCCCAGGAGGAGGGCAAGTCGATCGAGGTCCTGGACCTGCGGTCGATGTCCCCGATCGACTTCGACGCCGTCCAGGCCTCGGTCGAGAAGACCGGCCGGCTGGTCGTCGTCCATGAGGCGCCGGTGTTCTACGGCTCCGGTGCCGAGATCGCCGCCCGCATCACCGAGCGCTGCTTCTACCATCTGGAGGCACCGGTGCTCAGGGTCGGCGGCTACCACGTCCCGTATCCGCCGGCGCGTCTCGAGGACGAGTATCTGCCGGGCCTGGACCGGGTGCTCGACGCCGTCGACCGCTCGCTGGCGTACTGAGGAGAGGGGTCGTGACGACGATGACCGAAACGTCTGCTCGCTTCCGTGAGTTCAAGATGCCCGACGTGGGCGAGGGGCTGACCGAGGCCGAGATCCTCAAGTGGTACGTACAGCCGGGCGACACCGTCACGGACGGCCAGGTCGTCTGCGAGGTCGAGACCGCGAAGGCGGCCGTGGAGCTGCCGATCCCGTTCGACGGCGTGGTGCACGAGCTGCGCTTCGCCGAGGGCACGACCGTCGACGTCGGCCAGGTGATCATCGCGGTGGACGTGGCGCCGGGCAGCGGTGACGCGGCTGCGGAGGCGCCTCCGGCTCCGGCCTCGGCCGAACCGGAACCGGAGGCGCCGAAGGGCCGCCAGCCGGTGCTGGTGGGCTACGGCGTGGCCGAGTCCTCCACCAAGCGCCGCGCCCGCAAGGGCGCCGAGCAGCCGGCGGCCGCGGCTGCCGCGATCCAGGGCGAGCTGAACGGTCACGGACCGGCCGTCCCGGAGAGCCGCCCGCTCGCCAAGCCGCCGGTGCGCAAGCTGGCCAAGGACCTGGGCATCGACCTGGCCACGGTCGTCCCGACCGGCGAGGGCGGGATCATCACGCGCGAGGACGTGCACGCGGCGGCCACGCCCGTACAGGCGCAGGCGACCGCACCCGCCCCGGTACCGGTCACGGTCCCGGAACCGGTGGTCACCGCTCCCGCCCCGCTACCGGGTGCCCGGGAGACCCGTATCCCGGTCAAGGGCGTGCGGAAGGCCATCGCGCAGGCCATGGTCGGCAGTGCGTTCACCGCACCGCATGTCACCGAGTTCGTGACGGTCGACGTCACGCGCACGATGAAGCTCGTGGCGGAGCTCAAGGAGGACAAGGACATGGCGGGGGTCCGGGTCAACCCGCTCCTGATCATTGCCAAGGCGCTCCTGGTCGCGATCAAGCGGAACCCCGAGGTCAACGCGGCCTGGGACGAGGCCAACCAGGAGATCGTGCAGAAGCACTACGTGAACCTGGGCATCGCGGCCGCCACCCCGCGCGGTCTGATCGTGCCGAACATCAAGGACGCGCACGAGCAGACGCTGCCGCAGCTCGCCGCGTCCCTGGGCGAGCTGGTCTCCACGGCCCGCGAGGGCAAGACGTCCCCCGCCGCGATGGCGGGCGGCACGGTGACCATCACCAACGTCGGCGTCTTCGGCGTCGACACGGGTACGCCGATCCTCAACCCGGGCGAGTCCGCGATCCTCGCGGTCGGGGCGATCAAGCTCCAGCCCTGGGTCCACAAGGGCAAGGTGAAGCCCCGTCAGGTGACCACCCTTGCCCTGTCGTTCGACCACCGCCTGGTCGACGGCGAGCTGGGCTCCAAGGTCCTGGCGGATGTCGCCGCGATCCTGGAACAGCCCAAGAGGCTGATCACCTGGGCCTGATGGCCGTGTGAGACGGAAGAAGCGGGCCTGCGCGGAGATTCCTTCCGCGCAGGCCCGCTTCTTCCTGTCGGGTCAGCTCACCCGGCGGGGGCCAGGATCACCCAGTCCGCGGCGGGCGCCGACCGGGTGCCGTCGGCGTACACGGCGGTCACCCGGTAGAAGTGGGTGGTGCCGGTCGGGGCGGTGGCGTCCGTGTACGACACCTCCGTGACGGGGTCGGCGGTCAGCTTCTCGTACGCGCCCGCGGTCGGGTTCCACCGTTCGACCAGGTAGCCCGTCGCATCGGCGACCGTGTTCCAGGACAGGTCCACCGAGGCGCCGGTGGTGCCCCGGGTCGCGGTGAGCGTGAGCAGGTCGTTGTCCGGGGTCTCCTCGGACGGTGTCAGGTCCAGCTCGGTGACGACAGCGATCTCGGCGCTGTGCGTCATCCGGAAGCTGGAGTTGCCGGAGGTGTCCTCGACGTCGATGAAGTAGCACCGCTCCTCACCGTCGGGCAGCCGCTCGTCGGTGTAGGACGTGGTGGCCGCGTCGAGGTACTCGCGCGAGGTGCCGTAGCAGACCCGCTCGTCCTCGCCGTCGATCAGCTCTCCGCGGTACACCACGTACCGCTCGAGATCGGGCTCGGTGTTGGCGTTCCAGTGCAGCTCGATGCCGTACTCGGTGGCCTTGGCGGTGAGCCCGGTGACCGGCGCGGGCGGGGTCACGTCCCTGGCGAGCGTGGTGACCTTGACCGTGGCCGAAGGAGCCGACTCCCGGCCCGAGCTGTCGTAGGCCTTGATGACGTAGTGGTAGGCGAGGCCGTCGGCCGGAGAGGTGTCGGTGCAGGTGTACTGGAGCCGTCCGTCGCCGAGCGTCTTCCAGGTGGTGCTGCAGCGGATCGGCGCGGCCGAGGTGTCCACGGGGAGCGTCTCGGAACGGTAGACGTGGAAGTCGTACACATCGCCGTCGACGGCGTGATCGGTCGTCCAGGTGAAGGTCGCACTGCTGATCCCCGGCGTCGCGACGATGTCCCGCGGCGCCGCGACCGGACGGTACGCCGCGACGGCGGGGCCGTACGCGGAGGCGCGCCCGGCACCGTCCACAGCGGCCACCTGGTAGGTCCACTTCTCGGAGCGCTTCACCGTGGTGTCGGTGAAGGCCGTGGCGGTGACGGAGCGGACCGATACGTGACCGTGCTGGTCGTCGCGCTTCAGGTTGTAGCGCACCGCGCCCGGGACGGGCTTCCAGGTCAGCACGATGCCGGCGTCGGTGCCCTTCGCGGTGAAGTCCGCCGGAGGGGTGACGGCGACAGTGGTCAGCGGTATGTCGGCACTGCCGATGGAGACGTTTCCGGCCTTGTCGTAGGCGCGGACCTCGAAGTAGTACGTCTTCCCGCCCTCGGGCGGGACCCCCGCGTACGAGGTCGCGGTGGTCGTCTTCACGAGGGTGAACGTGCTGGATCCCTTGAGCCGGCGGTAGACGCGGTAGCCGGCGAGGTCCATCTCCTTGTTCGCGGACCAGGTCACCTTGGCGTTCGCCGTGGCGTTGTCGAGGACCGCCTTCACGCCGACCGGGCTGAGCGGCTTGACCTTGTCGACGGTGGCCGACGTCCTCGGTGCGTAACCGAACTTGACGTCGGCCGGGCCCGTCCAGTTGACGAAGTCGATGCGCAGGGAGTGCTTCCCGGCGGGGACGGTGACGTTGACCGTCTTCTTCTGGGTGGTGGAGACGTTCTTCCAGATGTCGACCTTGCGCACCCCGTCGACGTACACGCGAATGCCGTCACGGGTCGCCACGGTGAAGGCGAAAGGGCCGCCGGAGCCGAAGTCCCGGGTCAGGGACCAGCGGACACCGAAGTTGTCCTTCGGCAGGCCGGAGGCGGGGGCGCCGGTGCCCCAGTTCTCGTTGATGACCGAGTCGCAGTCGGTCTTCTTCGGCGTACCGGAGAACGACGTGTTCGCGAAGAACTGCCGCTTGAAGACCGGCGAGGTGCAACTGGTCGCCGCAGCAGCGGGCGTGGCACTCACGGCGGTGAGCAGACTGCAGGAGGTCGCGGCGACCGACAGCGCGGCGACGCTGCGAAGCCGCCCGCGAGGAATGGTGGTCAATGTGTGTATTGCCCTTTCAGGCCGGATGGCGGGGGAGAACCCGCGGCCGGGTACAGGAAAGGGCCCGTCGTACCGCACGGCGGACCCCTCCTCGTGCCCCCGGAAGCGGGGGGACTACTTCTTGAAGGAGTAGTCCATGATCTTCTTCATGTCCGCGGCCCGGACGGTCGCGCTCGTGGAGCCCAGCACGGTGCCGATGACCGTCTTGCCGTTCCGGGTCGCGGCGAACACCAGGCAGTACCCGGCCGTCGGGCCGGAACCGGTCTTCACACCGATCGCACCGCTGTAGCTGCCGAGCATCGTGTTGGTGTTGGTCCACGACATGTAGCGGTAGCCACCGCTCTTCGTGGTGACCTTCTGCGTGGTCGACTTGGTCTTCACGACCGCGCGGAACGTGGAGTTCTTCATCGCACTGCTGGCGATCTTCGTCAGGTCGCGCGGCGTCGAGTAGTTCGAGCCGTTCCCTATGCCGTCGAACGAGTCGAAGTGGGTGTTCTTCAGACCGAGCGACTTGGCGGAGGCGTTCATCTTGCCGATGAACGACGTCACGCGGGCCGCGCGGGTGGTGCCGGTGCCGAACTTGTCGGCGAGCGCGTACGCGGCGTCGCAGCCGGACGGCAGCATCAGACCGTAGAGGAGCTGGCGGACGGTGACCTTGTCGCCGACGATCAGGTGCGCCGACGAGGCGCCCTTGGCGACGATGTAGTCGCTGTACGCCTTCTGGATCGTGACCTTGGAATCCAGGTTGAGGTTCGTCTGCGCCAGCACCACCTTGGCCGTCATGATCTTGGTGGTCGAGCCGGTGGAGCGACGGGTGTCCGCAGCCTTCGTGTAGAGGGTCGACGCGGTTCCGTTGTTCATCACGTAGCCGCCCTTGGCGGCGATCGTGGGGACGGGCAGCGTGGCAGCCTGCGCCGCGGAGGCGAAGACGCTGCCCGCGATGACAGCACCCGCGGTAAGAGCCACGGTGGCAGTGGCGGAAACGCGGTTTATGCCCTTAATGCCGATTTTCAACTTGAACGCTCCAAATGCCCCTGGAATGCGGCCGCATATCGGTGCCGCTCGGTGGTGAGACTCACGAGGCGCCCGAATGGATGTGCCGAATCCCCGGGTATTTTCCGGGGTTTTACCGTCCAGATTCCGGACGGTGCCGCCGCATACGTGCACGTTGTATCTATGCTGTGTGCATGCCTGCCGCACCCTCTGTCGTGACGCACCCGCGCGCCAAGCAGCCGCCCGCCGCCGAACGCGTCTACACCCACATCAAGCAGGCGGTTCTCGACCGCCGTTACGAGGGGGGCACGCTCCTCACCGAGGGCGACCTCGCGGACGCCGTCGGCGTCTCCCGTACGCCCGTGCGCGAGGCCTTGCTGCGGCTGGAGGTCGAAGGGCTGATCAAGCTCTATCCGAAGAAGGGGGCCCTGGTGCTTGCCGTCTCCGCGCAGGAGATCGCGGACGTGGTGGAGACCCGGCTGCTCGTAGAGGAGTTCGCCGCGCGCAAGGCCGTGCCCGCCTCGGCGAAGCTGATCGCCCGCCTGGAGGAACTGCTCGACGAGCAGCGGCGGCAGGTGGCGGTCGGCGACCTGGCCGCCGTGTCGGTCGCGGACCGCTGCTTCCACGCCGAGATCGTGCGCAACGCCGGCAACGAGATCCTGTCGCGCCTCTACGACCAGCTGCGCGACCGGCAGTTGCGGATGGGCGTCGCCGTGATGGAGGCGCATCCCGGCAGGATCGCCGCCAACATCACCGAGCACACCGAACTGCTCGAGGCCATCAGGGCCGGGGACGCGGACGGTGCCGCGCAGGTCGTACGACGCCATGTCAGCCGGGTCAAGGTGCTGGTCCGGGGTGAGGACCGGTGAGTTCTGCCGCCGCCCCCACCCTGTCCCTGCCCGGTGATCCGCCCGGCGGCCGGCGGGCCGCCCGGGTCTGGGGCATCGGCGTCGCCGTCTACTTCGTCGCCATCATCTTCCGTACGAGCCTCGGGGTCGCCGGTCTCGACGCCGCCGACCGGTTCGACGTCAACGCCTCCGCGCTGTCGACGTTCTCCATCCTTCAGCTGCTCGTCTACGCGGGCATGCAGATACCTGTCGGCCTGATGGTCGACCGGCTCGGCACCAAGAAGGTCCTCACCCTCGGGGCCGTCCTGTTCACCGTCGGGCAGCTCGGCTTCGCACTCTCCCCGTCGTACGGCATGGCGCTGGCCTCCCGGGCGCTGCTCGGCTGCGGCGACGCGATGACGTTCATCAGCGTGCTGCGGCTCGGCGCCCGCTGGTTCCCGGCCCGGCGCGGACCGCTCATCGGCCAGATCGCCGCGCTCTTCGGCATGGCGGGCAACCTCGTCTCCACGCTCTTCATCGCCCGCGCCCTGCACAGCTTCGGCTGGACCGCCACGTTCGCGGGCAGCGCGGCCGCCGGGGCCGTGGTCCTCGTCCTGCTCCTCCTCTTCCTGAAGGACCACCCCGAGGGGTACGAGCCGCCGCCCGTCGAACACGCGGGCGCCGCCTACGTACGCAAGCAGATCGCCGCCGCGTGGCGGGAGCCCGGCACCCGGCTCGGGATGTGGGTGCACTTCACCACACAGTTCCCGGCGATGGTGTTCCTGCTGCTGTGGGGGATGCCGTTCCTGGTGGAGGCACAGGGGCTGAGCCGGTCCACCGCCGGGGAGCTGCTCACCCTGGTGGTGCTCTCCAACATGGCCGTCGGCCTCGTCTACGGACAGGTCATCGCCCGCCACCACGTCGCGCGCGCCCCGCTCGCCCTCGGCACGGTCGCGGTGACGGCCGTCGTGTGGGCGTCGACGATCCTGTACCCGGGCGACCATGCGCCGATGTGGCTGCTGATCACGCTCTGCGCCGTGCTCGGCGCCTGCGGACCCGCCTCGATGATCGGCTTCGACTTCGCACGCCCGGCCAACCCGCCGCAGCGACAGGGCACCGCATCGGGGATCGTCAACATGGGCGGTTTCATCGCCTCGATGACGACACTGTTCGCCGTCGGTGTGCTGCTCGACGCGACGGGGGACAACTACCGCATCGCGTTCGCCTCGGTCTTCGTCCTGGAGGCGGTCGGGGTCGTGCAGATCCTGCGGCTGCACGCCCGTGCCACGCTCCGCGAGCGGAACCACCATGTGATCAGCCGCGTGGAGGCTGTGCACGTCCCCGCGTGAGGCCTGCCTCAGCCGGTCCGGCGGCGCGCCCGTCTCTTCTGCTCACAAAGACGGGCGCCGCCGACCGTGGCGTTACGGCGTGACGGCGAAGTTCCGCAGGATCGCCGTCGCCAGCTCCTGGTCGCCCTCGACCTTGATCCGGTCCGCGACCGCCGTCGCCCGCACCCGTCCGCAGGCCAGCCGGACGTACGTCTCCCAGTCCATCGCCAGCGTCACCACGGGCCCCAGCGACGGCGAACCGTCCACCGAACCGCGGCCGTCCGCGTCGACCCTGACCGTGCGCAGGAACTCCATCGGCCCGTGCACGTCGAGCACGACCGCCGAATTCGGCGGTGCGCCCGCGTCCTTGGCGACCACCTTCGGCAGCGCGGCGAGGAGCGTGTCCCGGGTGATGGTGGCACCGGGGGAGTCGAGATTGCCGGGCTTGCCCAGCGTCGTACGCAGATCCTGCTCGTGCACCCAGACGTCGAAGGCCCGCATCCGCAGTGCCAGTTCGAGGGTCTGCTCGGCGCCGAGCGGCGCGCGGGTCATGGTCTCCGGGGCACGCGACTCGTTCCGCAGCTGACGCGAGCGGCGGATGATCGTGTACTCCAGCTCGGAGGTCATCTCGGGTGCGGTGTGGTGACGCCGTACATCGACCTGCATCTCCATGTAACGGGTGAAGTCGTTCTGTACGTGGTAGAGATCGCGCGGCAGCGAGTGGATCGGCCGCGGATCGCCGAGCTGCTCGCACTCCATACCGATGATGTGCGAGACGATGTCGCGCACCGACCAACCGGGGCACGGTGTACGGCGATTCCACTCCCCCTCGGCGAGCGGCGTCACCAGCTCGGCTATCGACTCGATGGAGTGGGTCCAGGCATCGGCGTAGGTCTGGAGGCTGGGATGGACGGTCACGGGACCCCTCGTGCGGTTCTGCGGTGCATGGGCTGGACTGCTGGCGCGGTCGGCGGGCGGCGGCTGCGGGCTGCGTGGGAGGTTCGGTCGCTAAGTTACGCTGCGAGCAGGCACCCCGGCAGTGCTTTCATGTGACGATCGTAGGCCTGTGTTGACGGCTCGAATGCCAGGACGGTGGTAGTGTGCGCGCCTCCCTCATCCAGATCGCAGTAGACCCGGACGAATCCGTCAATTCCCGCAGGGACCGAGTCGCTTCCCTGGTCGCGGGCCGGCGCGGTGCCGATCTGGTGGTCCTTCCCGAGCTGTGGCCGGTCGGCGCGTTCGCGTACGCCGCCTTCGCCGACGAGGCGGAACCGCTCCGGGGACCCACCCACGACCTGATGGCGAAGGCCGCGGCCGACGCCGGGGTCTGGCTGCACGCGGGCTCCTTCGTGGAGCGCGCCGACGACGGCACGCTCTACAACACCTCGCTGGTCTTCACGCCCGAGGGCGAGCTCGCCGCCGCGTACCGCAAGATCCACCGCTTCGGCTTCGACAAGGGCGAGGCGGTGATGATGGGCGCCGGCGAGGACCTGGTCACGGTCGCCCTGCCGCAGACCACGCTCGGCCTCGCCACCTGCTACGACCTGCGCTTCCCCGAACTGTTCCGCGGCCTCGTCGACGCCGGTGCGCAGACGCTCGTCGTCCCGGCGGGCTGGCCGGAGCGGCGCCGCGCCCACTGGACTCTGCTCGCCCAGGCGCGTGCCGTGGAGAACCAGGCGTATGTCCTGGCCGTCGGCACCGCCGGCACCCACGCCGGGGTCCAGCAGGCCGGACACAGCATCGCCGTCGACCCGTGGGGCGAGGTGCTCGCCGAGGCGGGCGCGGACGAGGAGGTGCTCACCGTGGAGTTCGACCCGGCGAAGGTCGCCACCACGCGGGAGCAGTTCCCGGCGCTCAAGGACCGACGGCTGGGTCTCGTCCCGCCGTCGAGCGGCTGCTGACGCATCGGTCGGACCGGACTTCGCACCACCGTCGGGCACCCGCCGGCGTATCCGCCGGACCGAGCCTCGCCCCATCGTCGGGCGGGGCCCGGTTTCACGTGAAACGTCCCGGTCAGCCGTCGCGCTCCTTGTCCGCGAGCACGACGACGCACACCGATACGGCGATGAGCAGTGCCGCGTCGGCGTCCTCCCGTACGACATCGATGCCGTACGTGTCCCGTACGGTCAGCCAACGCCGTGAGATCTGGGCCAGGAGTTCGCCGTCGTAGTCGATGGCGAACTCGCGGTCCAGGATCTTGCCGCTGACATCGAGCTCGGTGCCGTCGACCAGCGTCACCCGGTAATGGTTGCGCAGCAGCGAGAGCCGCTTCCGCTTGACCCTGGCGAGCTGCTCGCCGTCGCGCTCGATGAGCATCGTGTCGCGCAGACTGAGCAGCTTCTGCCGGATCTCGACCAGGATCCGGCCCTGCGCGTCCTTCAGTTCGAAGGTGTCGCGCACCCGCATCGCCTTGCCGTCGACGAGGAAGACCTTGCGCCCGTCCGCGTCCTCGATCCAGTAGTCGTCGCCGACAGCGAACAGTCGCTCACGCACCAGGAATCTCATGGCTGACAGGTTCCCCTGGTGACGCCCCGGGATACGTGAGACTCCCCGGGACGCGCGGGAGCTCAAAAAGGCCGGAGACCCTCCGGAATGCGGAGGCGCTGCGGTGATGTTGACTGTTCACATGGCAACACGTGCGCGCGTCAGGGCCCCCGAGCTGGTCGGCAAGGGCGGCTGGCTCAATACCGGTGACCACCAGTACACCCTTGCTGACCTGCGAGGGCGCGTTGTCATTCTGGATTTTTGGACATTTTGCTGTGTGAACTGTCTGCATGTCCTCGATGAGCTGCGCGAGCTGGAGGAGAAGCACCGCGACACCGTGGTGATCATCGGTGTGCACTCGCCGAAGTTCGTCCACGAGGCCGAGCACCAGGCCGTCGTCGATGCCGTCGAGCGGTACGAGGTCCACCACCCCGTCCTCGACGACCCCGAGCTCGCCACCTGGAAGCAGTACGCCGTACGGGCCTGGCCGACGCTCGTCGTCATCGACCCCGAGGGCTATGTCGTCGCCCAGCACGCCGGCGAGGGCCATGCGCACGCCATCGAGAAGCTCGTCGAGGAGCTGGAGGCCGAGCACGCCGAGAAGGGCACGCTGCGCCGCGGCGACGGCCCGTACGTGGCGCCCGAGCCTGTCGCCACGCATCTGCGCTTCCCCGGCAAGGCCCTGCTGCTGGCCGACGGCGGCTTCCTGGTCTCCGACACCACCCGGCACCGCCTCGTCGAGCTCGACCCCGACGGCGAAACGGTGCGCCGCCACTTCGGCACCGGGGACCGCGGGTTCGCGGACGGCGGACCCGATGAGGTGCGGTTCAGCGAGCCGCAGGGGCTCGCCGTGCTGCCCGACGGCCGGATCGCGGTCGCCGACACCGTCAATCACGCCATCCGCGCCCTCGACCTCATGACCGGGGTGACGACGACCCTCGCCGGCACCGGCCGCCAGTGGTGGCAGGGCTCTCCGACGACCGGCCCGGCGCTCGAGGTCGACCTCTCCTCCCCGTGGGACGTCGCCTGGTTCGCCGACCGGCTGTGGATCGCCATGGCGGGCGTGCACCAGCTGTGGTCGTACGACCCCGACTCCGCAGCCGTGCAGGTCGCCGCGGGTACGACCAACGAAGGACTGGTCGACGGTCCGGCCGACGAGGCCTGGTTCGCCCAGCCGTCCGGGCTTGCCGCCTCGGCCGACGGCGACCGGCTCTGGGTCGCCGACTCGGAGACGTCCGCGCTGCGGTACGTGGACCGGGACGGGACCGTGCACACCGCCGTCGGCACCGGACTCTTCGACTTCGGCCACCGCGACGGCGCCGCCGGCCAGGCGCTGTTCCAGCACCCGCTGGGCGTCACCGCGCTGCCGGACGGGTCCGTCGCCGTCTGCGACACGTACAACCACGCGCTGCGGCGCTACGACCCCGCGAGTGGTGAGGTCACCACCCTGGCCACGGATCTGCGCGAGCCCAGCGACGCCGTGCTGGCCGACGGTGATCTCGTCGTCGTCGAATCCGCCCGGCACCGGCTGACCCGGCTGCGACTGCCCGAGGAAGCCGTACGCGTCGCCGGCCAGGCGCACCGCACCCAGCGCGCGGCCACCGAGATCTCCCCCGGCACGCTCCGGCTCGACGTGGTCTTCCAGGCGCCCGCCGGGCAGAAGCTGGACACCCGGTACGGTCCCTCGACCCGGCTGCTGGTCTCGTCGGCCCCGCCCGAGCTGCTGGCGGAGGGTGCGGGGCCCGGCACCGATCTTTTCCGCGACCTGGTCCTGGCCGACGGCGTCACCGAAGGGGTCCTGCATGTGTCCGCGATGGCGGCGTCCTGCGACGACGACCCGGAGAACGAGTACCCGGCCTGCCACGTCCACCAGCAGGACTGGGGCGTCCCCGTCCGCGTGAGTGCGCAGGGAACGCCGCGGCTGCCGCTGGTGCTCGCCGGAATGGACGAGCAGGCCTGATGGGCCGGCGGGCTCAGAAGTCGTCTGCGCCGTTGCGCAGCTCGTACGTCCAGTAGCCGGTCGCCCACTTCGCCGGGTCGACGGCGATGCCCTCGCTGCCGCGCGCCCGAACCGGCCCGGCCGACGCGGAACGGGCAGGCCCCGACGGAAGAGGCCTGCCCGCAATCGGACCTGTCCGGAGTCGGACCTGCCCGGAAAACGACCTGCTCAGCCCGCCAGGAAGGCGGCCAGCGCGTTCGCCAGCAGATACGGGTCGTCCGCGCCGCACAGCTCACGCGCACTGTGCATCGACAGGATCGCGACGCCGATGTCCACGGTCTGGATGCCGTGCCGGGCCGCGGTGATCGGGCCGATCGTCGTGCCGCACGGCATCGAGTTGTTGGAGACGAACGTCTGCCACGGCACGCCCGCCTTCTCGCACGCCGCCGCGAACACGGCCCGGCCGCTGCCGTCCGTCGCGTACCGCATGTTGACGTTGACCTTGAGGATCGGCCCGCCGTTCGCGACCGGGTGGTGCGTCGGGTCGTGGCGCTCCCCGTAGTTGGGGTGGATCGCGTGACCGGTGTCGGAGGAGAGGCAGACGGTCCCCGCGAACGCCCGGGCACGGTCCTCGTACGTACCGCCGCGGGCGAAGACGGAGCGCTCCAGTACCGTGCCGAGCAGCGGGCCGTCCGCGCCGGTGTCGGACTGCGAACCGTTCTCCTCGTGGTCGAACGCGGCCAGCACCGGGATGTACGGAAGTTCCTCGTCCGGCTGTCCGGCGACGGTGGCGAGCGCGGCGGTCGCCGCGTGCACGGAGAGCAGGTTGTCCATCCGCGGCCCGGCCACCAGTTCACGGTCCCGGCCCAGGTACGACGGCCGCTCCACCGGATGCGGCATCAGGTCCCAGCCGGTCACGTCGTCGGCGGCGACGCCCGCCTCCGCGGCGACGAACCGGATCAGGCCGCCCTCCTCGACGTCCCCGAGCCCCCAGATCGGCTGCATGTGCTTCTGCCGGTCGAGCTTGAGGCCGTCGGTGTTGGCCGACCGGTCCAGATGCACGGCCAGCTGAGGCACGCGCAGCAGCGGTCGGTCGATGTTGACCAGCCGGTGCGTGCCGTCGCGCAGGCTGATCCGGCCCGCGAGACCGAGGTCCCGGTCCAGCCAGGTGTTGAGCAGCGTCCCGCCGTAGACCTCGACGGCGATCTGCCGCCAGCCGTACGACCCCGTGTCGGGCAGCGGCTTCACCCGCAGGTTCGGCGAGTCGGTGTGCGCCCCGACGATCCGGAACGGGGTGTGCGCCCCGGCGCCCTCCGGCACGTACCACGCGACGATCGCCCCGCCGCGCAGCACGTACTTCCCACCGGTGGAAGCGTCCCAGGCCGCGGTCTCCTCGACCTGCCGGAAGCCGGCCTTCTCCAGCCGCGCCGCGGCGGTGGCCACGGCGTGGTACGGGGAGGGGGAGGCCATCAGGAAGGCCATCAGATCGTCGGTGTGACCGCGGTCGAAGCGGAGGGGAGAACTCATGTTCTTCACTGTAACGAGGCCGGACCGGGACGGTTCACCGTCGCCCCGCGGGCGGGCGGCCCGCGGGGCGTCCGGGCAGCGCCGCCGAGGGCTTCTCGCCGTTCTGGCCGGCCCTGTCCCCGCCGTACCACTCGGCCAGGGCGTTGTACGCGGCGTCCACGGCCCTCTCGTCCTGGTAGGCGACGGTCCAGAAGTCATGGATGAACCCGTCCCCTCCGGCTACCGGATGCCCGATCACAGAGAGGAGGACAGGGGCCGTTGGGGAGACCCGGTCTACAGCTTGTCGATGGCGGTCAGGTCGATGTCGATGTCGTACGGGGCGGAGAGCTTGAGCCGGTCGTGGTGGACGCCGGTGGAGACGTACGTCTTGTTGACCGGGTCCAGCTGATACGTCCAGACCACGGGCCGGTCGTTCTCGGCCATCTCGACGAGCCAGAAGTTCGGGATGCCCGCTCCCGCGTACTTGTGCGGCTTGGTGTCGCGGTCCCTGGCCTCGGAGTCGGGGGAGACGACCTCGACGGCGAGCAGGACGTCGGCAGCCTGGTAGCGGGTCTGGCGCTGGTCCCCGTCCGCTTCGGCCGTGACCACGACGAGGTCGGGTTCCGGGGCGTTTCGCTTGCCGAGCACGACGGCCATTTCGCGGCGGACACGCAGATCCCCTGGAACGTGGCTGCGCAGCCCCTGTTCCAGCAGATACATCGCCAGTGTGTGGAACTTCCGCTGCGGACTCACGAAAACCAGACTCCCGTCGATCAGCTCTGTGTGCGGCGGGAGGTCGTGAAGAGTGAACAGGTCGTCGACGGTATAGCCGTCCGGCGGCGGGACCGGCCATGTGGAATCGTCGCGCCGCGGCTGCGACGCCTCGGGCAGTGCCTCGGCGGTCATGGTTCCTCCCATGGACGGGATTCTCGGCCGTGCACTCAGCGTACCCAGCTGATACGACAGCACCGCCACCCGAAAGCGTGTCCGGGTGACGGCGCGTGTTGACGATCGTGAGCGGGGTGGGGACTAGAATGCGGCCTCGTCCAGCTCCATCAGCGAACCGTCGACCGCCTCGGCGAGCGCGCGCTCGGCCGAGACGCCCGGCAGGACGTTCGCGGCGAAGAACTTCGCGGCGGCGATCTTGCCCCGGTAGAAGGCGACGTCCTTCGCGGAGGCGGTCGGCAGCTTCTCGGCCGCGACGGCCGCGCCCTTGAGCAGCAGGTAACCGACGACGACATCGCCGGAGGCCATCAGCAGGCGCGTGGTGTTGAGGCCCACCTTGTAGATGTTCTTGACGTCCTCGCCGGTCGCGGTGAGGTCGGTGATCATCGTGCCGACGATCGCCTCCAGGTCCACGGCCGCCTTCGCGAGCGCGTCCAGCGCGCCGGACAGCTCCTCGTTGCCCTGGGCGCCCGCGAGGAACTTCTTGATCTCCTCGGACAGCGCGTTGAGCGAGGCACCCTGGTCACGGACGATCTTCCGGAAGAAGAAGTCCTGGCCCTGGATCGCCGTCGTGCCCTCGTAGAGGGTGTCGATCTTGGCGTCCCGGATGTACTGCTCGATCGGGTACTCCTGGAGGTACCCGGAGCCGCCGAACGTCTGGAGCGACTGCGCCAGCTGCTCGTACGACCTCTCGGAGCCGTAGCCCTTCACGATCGGGAGCAGCAGGTCGTTGAGGCCGTGCAGCGCCTTCGCGTCCTCGCCCGCGGCCTCCTTCTCCTGGATCGCGTCCTGGACGGAGGCGGTGTACAGCACGAGGGAGCGCATGCCCTCCGCGTACGCCTTCTGCGTCATCAGCGAACGGCGCACGTCGGGGTGGTGCGTGATGGTGACCTTGGGCGCGGTCTTGTCCATGAAGTTCGCCAGGTCGGTGCCCTGGACGCGCTCCTTGGCGTACTCCAGCGCGTTCAGGTAACCCGTCGAGAGGGTGGCGATGGCCTTCGTGCCGACCATCATCCGGGCGAACTCGATGATGCGGAACATCTGGCGGATGCCGTCGTGCTTGTCGCCGATCAGCCAGCCCTTGGCGGGGTGCTGGTCGCCGAACGTCATCTCGCACGTGTTGGACGCCTTGAGGCCCATCTTGTGCTCGACGTTCGTCGCGTACACGCCGTTGCGCTCGCCCAACTCGCCGGTGGTCCAGTCGAAGTGGAACTTCGGGACCATGAAGAGCGACAGGCCCTTCGTGCCGGGGCCCGCGCCCTCGGGGCGGGCCAGCACGTAGTGAATGATGTTCTCGGACATGTCGTGCTCGCCCGAGGTGATGAAGCGCTTCACGCCCTCGATGTGCCAGGAGCCGTCCTCCTGCTCGACGGCCTTCGTGCGGCCGGCGCCGACGTCCGAACCGGCGTCCGGCTCGGTCAGCACCATCGTCGAGCCCCATTGTCTCTCGACGGCGATCTCGGCGATCTTCTTCTGCGCCTCGTTGCCCTCGTCGAAGAGGATTCCGGCGAACGCCGGGCCGGAGGAGTACATCCACACGGCCGGGTTCGAGCCGAGGAGCAGCTCCGCGTAGGACCAGATCAGGGAGCGCGGCGAGGTGGTGCCGCCGATCTCCTCGGGCAGACCCAGGCGCCAGTACTCGGAGTCCATGAAGGCCTGGTAGGACTTCTTGAAGGAGGCCGGGACCGGTGCGGTGTTGGTCTCCGGGTCGAAGACCGGCGGGTTGCGGTCGGCGTCGGCGAACGAGTCGGCGAGCTCGTTCTCGGCGAGGCGGTTGACCTCGTCGAGGATGCTCTTCGCGGTCTCGACGTCCATCTCCGCGAACGGTCCGGTGCCGTACAGCTTGTCGCGCCCGAGGACCTCGAAGAGGTTGAACTCGATGTCGCGGAGATTCGACTTGTAGTGCCCCATGGGAAGGCTCCGTAATCAATAGCAGTGGCGCACAGCGCCCCGGGGAGGGGTGAGGGCCGGGCGGGCGACGAGCTGGCGGTGCGTATATCAGCTGACCTCACCGATGATGCTACCCGCCAGTAATAAGACGCAACCCCTCAAGGGCCTGATGTGTCCGATTACTCTTTGCGGCATGTACGGCTACGACCAGAACCAGGGCGCACAGCAGCAGATGGGTGGCGGCTATGGCGAGCAGCCGCTGTATCCCGAGCCCTCGCCTCCCTCCCTCGGTGATGCGGTACGGGCCTTCACCACGGGTTCTCTGTCCGCCGAGGACTTCCAGCAGATCTTCGCGTCGTCGAAGGTCTACTGCCCGCGCGGCGACAATCCCGGCTTCCTCGCCCTGCACAACACCCAGCAGCCGGTGATCCCCATGTTCACCACGCTCAAGGAGCTGCGGCTGTACGCGGGGAAGGAGTCCAAGTACTTCGTGATCACCGGCGCCGAGGTGATCGATCTGCTGCCGACCGGCTACGGCTTCGTCCTCGACATGGAGGGCGAGCACCGCATGGTCTTCGACGCCAAGGCCGTGGAGCAGATGGTCGACTTCGCGATGCGTCGCATGTACGGCTAGGCGCCACTGCTTCGCAGACGTCGCCAGGTGCCACTGCTTCGCAGACGTCTGATTCCTGACCTCCGAGAAGGGGTCCGTACCTGTCGGGTGCGGGCCCCTTCTCGTTGTCCGGGGAGGGGCTGCGGCGGTGCGGGAATGCCGCGGCCCTTGCAGGATGTTCACTGTTCAACTAAATTGAACTCAGGACAATCCCGGAGGTGGCTCCCATGCCCGCAGTGACCGTCGAAAACCCGCTGACCCTGCCCAAGGTCGCCGCCTCGGGCGACGCCACGGCCCGTCCCGTGCTCGCCGTCACGACGGCGCCGAGCGGATTCGAGGGCGAAGGCTTCCCGGTTCGCCGCGCGTTCGCCGGGATCAACTACAAGTACCTCGACCCGTTCATCATGATGGATCAGATGGGTGAGGTGGAGTACCAGCCCGGAGAGCCGAAGGGCACCCCGTGGCACCCGCACCGCGGCTTCGAGACCGTGACGTACCTGATCGACGGAACCTTCGTCCACCAGGACAGCAACGGTGGCGGCGGCACCATCCAGAACGGCGACACCCAGTGGATGACGGCCGGTTCCGGCCTCCTCCACATCGAGGCGCCGCCGGAGTCCCTCGTCATGTCGGGCGGCCTCTTCCACGGGCTGCAGCTCTGGGTGAACCTGCCCAAGGCCGACAAGATGATGGCCCCCCGCTACCAGGACATCCGCGGCGGCCAGGTCCAGCTCCTCGCCTCCCCGGACGGCGGCGCGCTGCTCCGCGTCATCGCCGGTGAGCTCGACGGGCACGAGGGTCCGGGGGTCACCCACACCCCGATCACGATGATCCACGCCACCGTGCGCCCCGGCGCCGACGTGACCCTGCCGTGGCGCGAGGACTTCAACGGACTCGCGTACGTGCTGGCCGGTCGCGGCACGGTCGGCCAGGAGCGCCGTCCCGTCCACATGGGGCAGACCGCCGTCTTCGGCACCGGCTCCTCGCTGACCGTCCGCGCGGACGAGAAGCAGGACGGCCACACCCCGGACCTGGAGGTCGTCCTGCTCGGCGGCCGCCCCATCCGGGAGCCGATGGCGCACTACGGGCCGTTCGTCATGAACAGCCAGGCCGAACTGAAGCAGGCCTTCGAGGACTTCCAGGCCGGCCGCCTCGGCACCGTGCCCGCAGTCCACGGCATGGGTGAGTGACCCGCGTGACGGGTCGGTCTGACGGCCCGTCACCCGTTCGGTCGTACAAGCGGGACATGGCTCCCGCACCGTGATCGGGTGGGAGGGTGGATACCCGGAAACCCCTCCTGCCCGACATCGCGCGGCGAACAGCTGCCTGGTGCGCCGTACTTCTGCTGGTCACCGGTGTTGCCGCGGTCGCCATCTGGCTGTGCGTCACCCTCAAGACGGCCGTCACCCCGGTGCTGCTCGCGCTGCTCGGTACGGCGCTGCTCGGCCCGGTTTACCGATGGCTGGCCGTCCGAGGGGTGAACCGGTCGGTGGCCGCCGGGCTCACCTGCGCGCTGCTCGTCGTGTTCGCCGGCGGCGCCGGGTACATCGTCGTCACCGCATTCATCGACACCGGCGACCAGATCGTCCGGTCGCTGAAGGACGCCGGGCAGTGGGTCATCGACCATTTCGGCGTTGCTCGGAACACCAATGTGAACAACCTCGTCGCCAACGCGCGGAAGCTCGTCGAGAAGTTCGGCGCGAGCGCCGCGGGCGGACTGCTCACCGGGATCAGCCTGGTCGGCTCGCTGATCGCGACCGGCGTTCTCGCCCTGCTGCTCACCTTCTTCTTCCTGCGCGACTCCGACCGGGCCGTGAAACTCGCGCACTCCGTCGCCCCGCGCGGCACCGGTGACCTGGTCGAGGCGATGGGACGGCGGGCGTTCGAAGCGGTCGAGGGCTTCATGCGCGGCACGACGCTCATCGCGCTGATCGATGCCACCTGCATCACCGTGGGTCTGCTGATCCTGCGGGTGCCCGGGGCGGTGGGGCTGGGGGCGCTGGTCTTCGCCGGCGCGTACATCCCGTATCTCGGGGCGTTCATCTCGGGTGCCGTCGCCGTTCTGGTGGCGCTCGTCGACCGGGGGGTCGTGATCGCGCTCTGGGCGCTCGGGGTGGTGCTCGCGGTCCAGGTGCTGGAGGGGCACGTGCTGCAGCCGGTGATCCAGAGCCGTACGGTCCAGATGCACCCGGCCTTGATCATGATCGCGCTGACTGCGGGCGCGAGTGTGGCGGGCGTGCTGGGCATGCTGCTGGCGGTACCGGCGTGCGCGGCGGCGTTCGGCGTCCTCGGCGAACTCCGCACGCGCCACGCCCGGGACGAACCGCCATCCACCCCACCGAGCCCGTCCGCCCCGCCGGACCCCTCCGGCGGCTGAGGACGGGAACGGCACCCGGCCGCACCCGGAACCCCTTTCGGCCTCCCCCGCGATAGGGAGTGGGCTCCTGACGCCCTGCGACTCCTCACGTAGTCCTCGCCGCTCGTCGGCAGTGGTTCGGAACGGGTGCGTACGGTACGGAGCACCCGCCCGCGGTCGTCCACGATCCGCAGCCGTGGCTCGGCCAGGGTGCCCTCGACGACCGCGAGGTTCACCACCCCGTAGATCTCGTTCCAGTCGACCGGATGGAAACGCGCGCACCGCGGCCTCCCGGAATTCACCGGCTTCGGCGGGCAGCTCCAGCAGCCGGGCCGCCTCCGCATCGAGCGTGACGGTCCCGGCTCCGTTGCCCCGGCGCCACAGGCCGGTCGCCGTCGCGGCCAGGACGGCCGCCGGCGGGCTACCGCGGAGCGCCCCGGCCACGCCGGATGATCTTGCCTGGAGTTATGGCAATGAAGTGGTGCGGTCGTGGGCGGTAGCCTGGGGAGGCTGAATCCACCAAACTGCGAAGACTGGATGAACGACGATGCATCGGTACAGGTCCCACACCTGCGGCGAGCTCCGCGCCTCTGACGTCGGCACCGACGTCCGGCTGAGCGGCTGGCTGCACAATCGTCGAGACCTGGGCGGCATCCTCTTCATCGATCTGCGCGACCACTACGGTCTGGTGCAGCTCGTCGCCCGCCCCGGCACGCCCGGCAACGAAGCCCTGTCGAAGCTCACCAAGGAGACCGTCGTCCGGATCGACGGCAAGGTCTCCGCGCGCGGCGCCGACAACGTCAACGCGGAGCTCCCGACCGGCGAGATCGAGATCGAGGTCGCCGAGGTCGAGGTGCTCGGCGAGGCCGCCCCGCTGCCCTTCACGATCAACACCGAGGACGGGGTCAACGAGGAGCGGCGCCTGGAGTACCGCTTCCTCGACCTGCGCCGCGAGCGCATGCACCGCAACATCATGCTGCGCTCCGCCGTCATCGCCTCGATCCGCTCGAAGATGGTGACCCTCGGTTTCAACGAGATGGCGACCCCGATCCTCACCGCGACCTCCCCCGAGGGCGCCCGTGACTTCGTCGTCCCGTCCCGGCTGAACCCCGGCAAGTTCTACGCGCTGCCGCAGGCTCCGCAGCAGTTCAAGCAGCTGCTGATGATCTCCGGCTTCGACCGCTACTTCCAGATCGCGCCGTGCTTCCGCGACGAGGACGCCCGCGCCGACCGCTCCCCCGGCGAGTTCTACCAGCTCGACGTCGAGATGTCGTTCGTCGAGCAGGAGGACGTCTTCCGGCCGATCGAGAAGCTGATGACCGAGCTCTTCGAGGAGTTCGGCAACGGCCGCCACGTCACGTCGCCGTTCCCGCGGATCCCGTTCCGCGAGTCGATGCTGAAGTACGGCAACGACAAGCCGGACCTGCGCGCCAAGCTGGAGCTCGTCGACATCTCCGATGTCTTCGCGGACTCGGAGTTCAAGGCGTTCGCCGGCAAGCACGTCCGCGCCCTTCCGGTGCCGGACACCGCGGGCCAGTCCCGTAAGTTCTTCGACGGTCTGGGTGAGTACGCCGTCGAGCACGGCGCCAAGGGTCTCGCCTGGGTCCGCGTCGGCGAGGACGGCACCCTCGCCGGTCCGATCGCCAAGTTCCTCACCGAGGCGGACATCAAGACGCTCACCGAGCGTCTGTCGCTCGTCCCGGGCCACGCCGTCTTCTTCGGCGCCGGTGAGTTCGACGAGGTCTCCAAGATCATGTCGGCCGTCCGGGTCGAGGCCGCCAAGCGCGCCGGCCATTTCGAGGAGGGCGTCTTCCGGTTCTGCTGGATCGTCGACTTCCCGATGTACGAGAAGGACGAGGAGACCGGCAGGATCGACTTCTCGCACAACCCCTTCTCGATGCCCCAGGGCGGCCTGGAGGACCTGGAGACGAAGGACCCGCTGTCCATCCTCGCCTGGCAGTACGACATCGTCTGCAACGGCATCGAGCTGTCCTCCGGCGCCATCCGTAACCACGAGCCCGAGCTGATGCTCAAGGCGTTCGAGATCGCCGGTTACGACCGCGAGACCGTCGAGCAGGAGTTCGCGGGCATGCTCCGCGCGTTCCGTCTCGGCGCCCCGCCGCACGGTGGCATCGCCCCCGGCGTCGACCGCATCGTGATGCTGCTGGCCGACGAGCCGAACATCCGCGAGACGATCGCCTTCCCGCTCAACGGCAACGCGCAGGACCTGATGATGGGCGCGCCCACCCAGCTCGACGAGGGCCGTCTGCGTGAGCTGAACATCCAGCTGCGCAAGCCGGTCGCGGCGGCGAAGGACAAGACCGAGAAGTAGACCGGTCCCGGACCAGCGAGGTCCGCTTCCGTTCCACGTGAAACAGCCCCCGGCCGCCGGCCGGGGCTGTTTCACGCTCTGCCCCTGGTCGACCGTCCTGCGCAGCAACGCACAGCTCGCCGTGGACCCGGACGAGACGCACGACGGCACGGACCTTCGACCCTCCGGTCCTCCGCGGAGTGGAAGGACCCGGAACCGGCTCGACAGGGCACGGTCCCGGGCCTTTCCGTGCCTGCGCGTCGGCAGCTGAACAGCGGGACACGCCCGCAGCGACAGAGAGAACCTGATCGGATGCGACCGGATGGCCGCTTTGTCTGATTAGTCGGGAGTGGAGTCGGCAAAGACTGGCTCGGGGACTTGGCGCGGGGACTCGCCTCCGCCGCCTTCGACACCGACTCCTAGGAGAGCCCTCGTGCCCGAACGCGTGTCACGTCGCAGGTCCAGACGTCCGCCGTACGCCGTCTGCGCCGCACTGTTCCTCGTGCTGACCGGGTGCGGTGCCTCAGGCACCGCACCCTCCGCTGTCCCCAGCGGAGGCTCCCACGCCCCCGGGCCCGCCGGTACCTCCGGTGCGGCGGGCCCGGCCGCCGCCGCCCGTGGACCGGCCGCCCCCACGCGTCCTCGCGGGATCCGGTCGCTGGGCGCGGGGATCAGGGCGGCGATCCCGGCCGATTCCCTGCAGGCGCTGGTCGTCACCGGGGACTCACCCGACTCCAGTCTGGCCACCGCCGTCCTCTACACACGTGAGGACGCCATGGCGGGCTGGCAGCCGGCCCTGGGCCCGTGGCCCGCCCACAACGCCCTGAAGGGCTGGACCGACGAGCACCGGGCGGGTGACCTCCGGACCCCCATCGGGGTCTACGGGCTGACGGCCGCAGGCGGTCGGCGCGCCGCCCCGGGCACCGCGTTCCCGTACGAGCAGAACCCGCTCTTCAACATCAGCGGCGAAGGGTTCCGCGGGGACTCCCTGGAGGGGTCCTTCGACTACGTCATCGCCATCGACTACAACCGCATCCCCGGCGCCTCCCCGCTGGACCCGACCCGTCCGCTCGGCGAGGAGCGGGGTGGCGGCATCTGGCTCCATGTCGACCACGGCGGACCGACCCAGGGCTGCATCTCGCTCCCCAAGGACCGGATGAGGGAACTGCTGCGCGCCCTCGACCCGGCAAAGGTGCCGGTGGTCGTCATGGGTGACGCTGCGGCCCTGGCCCGCTGATGACCTCAGGCACCCGAGGAGCCCGCATACGCGAGGGGCCCGCACCGCCACCGGACGCTGACCAACAGCGTCCGTCACCGGTCCGGGCCCCTCTTCTGCGTCGCGAGAACTACGCGGGCTTCTCCTCCAGGCGCGGGAACAGCACCGCACCCTTCGTCACCGTCGCGCCGGTCGGCAGCTGACCCCAGTTGCCCGCGTCCTGCACGAGCTGGTCGGGCAGAGCGCCCAGGGACGCCTCGGCGCCGAGGGACTCCCACAGCTTCTGCGAGGTCTCCGGCATCACCGCGTTCAGCAGGACCGCGACACCGCGCAGTGCCTCGGCGGCCGTGTAGAGGATCGTCGCGAGGCGGGCCCGGCCCTCGGGGGACTCGTCCTTGGCGACCTTCCAGGGCTCCTGCTCCGTGATGTAGCCGTTGACCTGCTTCACGAAGTCGAAGATCGCCAGGATGCCGGCCTGGAAGTCCAGCTCCTCGCCGATCTTCCGGTCGGCCGTCGAGACAGCCTTCGCCAACCCCTCCTGGACGGCCTTCTCGGCCTCACCGGCGGCCGTGGCCTCCGGGAGCGCCCCGCCGAAGTACTTGCCGACCATGGCGGCGACGCGCGAGGCGAGGTTGCCGTAGTCGTTGGCGAGCTCGGAGGTGTAGCGGGCGGTGAAGTCCTCCCAGGAGAACGAGCCGTCGCTGCCGTACGCGATCGCCCGCAGGAAGTACCAGCGGTACGCGTCCACACCGAAGTGCGAGGTCAGGTCCTGCGGCTTGATGCCGGTCAGGTTCGACTTCGACATCTTCTCGCCGCCGACCATCAGCCAGCCGTTGGCCACGACCCTGCCGGGCAGCGGCAGACCCTGCGCCATCAGCATCGCGGGCCAGATGACCGAGTGGAAGCGGAGGATGTCCTTGCCGATCAGGTGCACATTGGCCGGGAACGTCCCGTCGAACTTCTCCTGGTTGGCGCCGTAGCCGACCGCCGTCGCGTAGTTGAGCAGCGCGTCGACCCACACGTAGATGACGTGCTTCTCGTCCCACGGCACCGGGACACCCCAGTCGAACGTGGAGCGCGAGATCGACAGATCCTGCAGGCCCTGCCGGACGAAGTTCACGACCTCGTTGCGGGCCGACTCGGGCTGGATGAAGCCGGGGTTGTTCGCGTAGAACTCCAGCAGCTTCGGGCCGTACTCGCTCAGCTTGAAGAAATAGTTCTCCTCCTTGAGGATCTCCACCGGCTTCTTGTGGACGGCGCACAGCTTCGTGCCGTCCTCCGCCTCGATGAGGTCGCCGGGGAGCTTGTACTCCTCGCAGCCCACGCAGTACGGGCCTTCGTACCCGCCCTTGTAGATCTCGCCCTTGTCGTACAGGTCCTGCACGAACTCCTGCACCCGGTCGGTGTGCCGCTTCTCCGTCGTACGGATGAAGTCGTCGTTCGCGATGTTCAGGTGCTCCCAGAGGGGCTTCCAGGCCTCCTCGACGAGCTTGTCGCACCACTCCTGCGGGGTGACGTTGTTCGCCTCGGCAGTGCGCATGATCTTCTGACCGTGCTCGTCCGTGCCGGTGAGGTACCACACCTTCTCGCCGCGCTGGCGGTGCCAGCGGGAGAGCACGTCGCCTGCGACGGTCGTGTAGGCGTGGCCCAGGTGAGGAGCGTCGTTGACGTAGTAAATGGGGGTCGAGACGTAGTACGCCGTCGCCCCCTGCTTCTCGGATCCAGTGGCCGCCATGGTCGAAATCCTAACGGCCCGTGGGTGATCCACTCACACCGATAAACGTCGCCCGGCCATGGAGACCTTTGCGAAACATGCCTTCCGGTAGCAATGACCCATCCTGGGAGGGAGCGGACAGGCATGCACGAGGCAGGGGACATCACGATGCGGGTACTGGTCGCCGAGGACGAGGAGATCCTGGCGGAGCTCGTCGCCACCGGTCTGCGGCGGGCGGGGTTCGCCGTCGACACGGTCTACAGCGGCGACGCGGCCGTCGCCTACCTGGGGCTCCACGACTACGACGTTGTCGTCCTCGACCGCGATCTGCCGCGGGTGCACGGCGACGACGTGGCGCGCGGACTTGTCGCCTCCGGCTCGCGCACCCGGATCCTGATGCTCACCGCTGCCGGTTCCATGGAGGAGCGCGTCTCGGGTCTCGACCTCGGCGCCGACGACTATCTGGGCAAGCCGTTCGAATTCCCGGAGCTGGTGTCGCGGGTACGGGCGCTGCGGCGGCGCAGCGCCCGGCCCGTACCGCCGCAGCTGCAGCGGCACGGCGTCCGGCTCGACTCCGTACGGCGCACCGCGTCCCGCGACGGCCGGGAGCTGGACCTCTCGCCGAAGGAGTTCAGCGTGTTGCAGCTGCTGCTGGAAGCGGACGGCGGGACGGTCAGCGCGGAGGAGCTGCTGGAGCGCGCCTGGGACGCCAACGCCGACCCGTTCACCGGCGCCGTCCGCGTCTGCATGAGCAAGCTGCGCGGGAAGCTCGGGGAGCCCGCCCTGATCCGTACGGTGCAGGGTGTGGGGTACGCCCTGTGAAGCGCCCGTCGGCCGTCCGGCACGCCACGATCCGGACGCGGATCGCGCTCGTGTACGGCGGGGTGTTCCTGGTCCTCGGGACCGCCCTGCTCACCACCGTCAACCTTGCCTCGCGCGCCGGTACGGACTCGCAGGCCCGCGCGATCGCCGCCACCGCCGCCGTCATCCAGCCGGGCTACGCGGTGAACGGTCCGCTCATCACCCGGCGGAGCCTCGGCCCGCCCACCGTCTACGACCTCACCGACCATGTCAGCGACGCGGCCGGCCACCAGCTGCTGATCTGGTCCGCGGCCGCGCTGCTCGTGATGACAGCGTGCGCCGTAGGGGTGGGCTGGTGGACCGCGGGGCGGGTACTGCGGCCCGTCCACGCGATGACCGCGAAGGCGCGCCGCCTCTCCGAGCACACGCTGCACGAACGGATCGCTTCGAACGGACCCCACGACGAGCTGAAGGAGCTCGGTGACACGCTGGACGCGCTGCTGGCCCGGCTGCAGAAGGCGTTCGACAGCCAGCGGCGGTTCATCGCCAACGCCTCGCACGAGCTGCGGACACCGCTGGCCACCCAGCGGGCCGCGATCCAGATCGGACTGGACGACCCGACCCCTGAGGATCTCGTACGGATCAGGGAGACGCTCCTCGACAACAACCGGCGCAGCGAGCGGCTCATCGAGGGGCTGCTGGTGCTGGCGCGCAGCGAGCGGGGGCTCGCGGCGGGCGAGCGGGGCGCGGTCGATCTCGCACAGGTGGTGGCGGAGGAGGCGGCCCGGTATCCGGGTGTGCGGGTCTCGGCGCAGCCGTGCGGGATACGGGGGAACCGGCTGCTGCTGGCCCAGCTGGTGGCGAACCTGCTGGCCAACGCGGTGACGTACAACGTGCCCGACGGGACGGTGGAGGTGTCCGTCGCACGGGGCGGGGCCGATGAGCCGGTCCTGGAGGTGCGCAACACCGGGCCGGTGGTGGCGGAGGCGGACATCCCGGGGCTCTTCGAGCCGTTCCGGCGGGGCGAGGGCCGGGACCGGATGGGCCCGGGCTCCGGACTCGGTCTTTCGATCGTGCGTTCCATAGCAGTGGCGCACGGCGGTACGGTCACGGCGGTGCCGCGCCCCGGGGGCGGGCTCGCCGTGACCGTACGTCTGCCGGTCGACCTGCCTGGTCAGCCCTTGTCGGCGGCGGTCTCGCGGGTGGCGAGCCAGGCGGGAAGCGCGGCGATCAGCTCCTGGTAGAGCGTGGCGTCCGGCACCTCGCGCGGGGCGGGGCCCGCGTGGAAGAACGCGGCGTTCGGGGCGTCCAGCTTCCGCAGGAACTCGAAGCCCTTCGCGTCCTCCTCGCCGAACGCGACGAACTGGAAGAACAGCGGCAGCCGCGCTGCCTCGACGAGCGCCTGCTTGGCGGGCTGCTTGGTGTCCGGCGGGCCGTCCGTCTGGAAGATCACCAGGGCGGGACCGGTGGCCTCCGACTTCTCGTAGTGCGCGACGACCTCCTCGACGGCACGGTGGTAGCTCGTACGGCCCAGACGGCCGAGCCCCGCGTGCAGTTCGTCGATCCGGCCCTCGTGAGCGGTGAGGTCGACCGTGCCGGTGCCGTCGATGTCGGTCGAGAAGAAGACGACGGGCACGGTCGCGTTCTCGTCCAGGTGCGCGGCGAGGGCGAGCGTGCGGTCGCCCAGGTGCTGGGCGCTGCCGTCCTTGTAGAACGGCCGCATGGAGCCGGAACGGTCGAGCACCAGGTAGACGGTGGCGCGGAGCCCGGTCAGCCCGTGCCCCTCCAGTGCGGCCCGGGCAGCCTTGTACGGCTCGGCGAGCGCAGGTGCACTGGACGTGACCCGGGCGAGGGGGAGAGCGGGGGCGGGCTCGGCGGCGGCCGGTGCGTGCGCCTCGGAGGGTACGTCGGTGACGGGCGCCTCTGCGGCGGGTTCCGGTGCGGGCTCGGCGACCGGTGCGGGAGCGGGGTCGACCGCAGCGGCGACCGGTGCGGGCTCGGGTGCGGAGGCCGGAGCGGTCGGCTCGCTCTCGACCGGCGCCTCCGGCTCGGGTTCGGCCACGACGACGACCGTCTCCGGTTCGGCCGGGGTCTCCGGTACGGCGGCCACAGCGATCGGCTCGGCTTCGACCTCGACGTCGGCGGCGGCAGGCTTGGCTTCGACCTCGACCTTGACCTCGACGTCGGTGGCGGCAGGCTCGGCTTCGACCTCGACCTTGACCTCGACGTCGGTGGCGGCAGGCTCGGCTTCGACCTCGACCTCGACCTCGACCTTGACCTCGACGTCGGTGGCGGCAGGCTTGGCTTCGGCCTGGGCCTCGGCGGCGACCGGCTCGGCCTCGACGGCGACAGGCTCAGTCTCGGCGGCGACCGGCTGGGCCTCGGGCTCAACCTCGGCGGCGACCGGCTGGGCCTCGGGCTCAACCTCGGTGGCGGCAGGCTCGGCTTCGACCTCGGCCTCGGTGGCGACCGGCTCCGCCTCAACCTCCGCTTCGGGCTCCGCAGCGACCGCCTCCGCGACCGGCTCCGCAGCGATCGCGGCCGGCTCCGGGGCCGAGCCCTGGGCCGGGACTGTGGGGGTGGACTTCGGGGTGGGGGCCGATGGCCTGTCGAAGGCCTCCGCCACCAGGTCCGCCGCCAGTCCGCTCTCGGGCGAGGCGGACCGGCGCGAGGCGGGAGCGGGCACCGAGGCCTTGGCGGGCGGGGTGGATGCCGCCACCGTCTCGTCCGCCGGTACCGTCACCGCGACGGGCTCCGACTCCGTCGGCCCGGTGCGCTCCGTCTGGGGCGGGACCGTGGCCGTCGTCGGCTCGTCCTGCTCCGCGCGGTCGCGGCCGAACACCTTGCGCAGCAAGCTCCGAATGCCCATGGGCGAGGCCTTTCGCATGAGTTGGGTGCGATGAATGTCCGTACTGCGGGAATTTATCCCTGGCCAGGGCGGATACGTAAGGTTAGCGGCCGGATCCGGCCGTTCGTTGGTGCGGCCCGCGCCCGTGTCAAACGGGCAGCGGTGGCCCTGACTTCACTCCCCGTTCATGCGGCGTCCCTCGTACCGCGTGACTGCGCACCTACCGTCACGCGAGACACTCAGACCGACCGGCAAATGGGGGGCGGCGTCGCGGGGCTGGGCACGCACATCTGCCGCGTTGTCGTCAATCACCATGGCTCCGCCATGTCTCAATCCTCCGCCTTGCAGCTGCACGCACCCAGCCCCGCTCCTTCTCCCACCCCCCATTTGCCGGTCGGTCTCATATGGAGGGAAATCACGTGCGCAACCTGCTGCCGCTCATCAGCTCGCACCCGGGCGGGCGCTCTGCGCTGACCTGCCGCTACCGCTGTGGCGACGCCTGCTTCCAGGAGATTCCGAACACCAGCGACAACGAATACGTCGGCGATGTCATCGCCGGTGCCCTTTCGCGCCGTTCGATGATGCGTGCCGCAGCCGTGGTGACCGTCGCGGCTGCTGCCGGGACGACCGTCCTGGCCGGCCCGGCCGCGCCGCAGGCCGAGGCCGCCGCGCTCGCGGGCCCCGGGCACGCGCCGGACGGGCCGACGACTCCCGCCGCCTCCGGCGCCCGTGGTCTGCGCTTCGAGCCCGTCGCGCCGAACAAGGACGACAAGGTCACCGTCCCGGACGGCTACGGCCAGAACGTCGTGATCCGCTGGGGTGAGCCGATTCTGCGCGGTGCGCCCGACTTCGACCCGGACAAGCAGTCCGCGAAGGCGCAGGCGGGCCAGTTCGGTTACAACAACGACTTCCTCTCCCTGCTCCCGCTCCGCGGTGAGCACGGCCGCCAGGCTCTGGTCGCCAACCATGAGTACACGGACGAGAACCTCATGTTCCGTGGCTACGATCCGGCCAACCCGACCCGCGAGCAGGTCGAGATCGCCTGGGCCGCGCACGGACTGTCCGTAGTCGTCGTCCAGGACGAGAGCCGCACCGGCAAGCTGTCGGCGGTCAGCCGCCACCCGCTGAACCGCCGCCTCACCGCGACCAGCGAGTTCGAGGTCACCGGCCCGGCCGCGGGCAGCCCCCTGCTCCGCACTTCCGCCGACCGCACCGGCCGCAAGGTGCTCGGCACGCTCAACAACTGCGCGGGCGGCACGACCCCGTGGGGCACCACGCTGCACGGCGAGGAGAACTTCAACCAGTACTTCGCCAACGGCTCCAGCGCCACCGACAAGCGGTACGGCATCGCATCCGGCGCCACCGAGCGCAAGTGGGAGCGTTTCGACAAGCGGTTCGACCTGGCGCAGGAGCCGAACGAGGCGCACCGCTTCGGCTGGGTCGTCGAGCTCGACCCGTTCGACCCGGACGCGACGCCGCGCAAGCGCACCGCGCTCGGCCGCTTCAAGCACGAGGCCGCGCAGCCCCGCCTGACCGCCGACGGCCGGCCGGTCGTCTACATGGGCGACGACGAACGCTTCGACTACTTCTACAAATTCGTATCGTCGAAGAAGATGAAGAAGGGGAACTCGCGGGCGGCCCACGAGCACAACCTCACTCTTCTGGACGAGGGGACGTTGTACGTCGCCAGGCTGACCGGCGACTCCCCGGCCGCCGAGTTCGACGGCACCGGGAAGCTTCCCTCCGACGGTGAGTTCGACGGCAGTGGCGTCTGGATCCCGCTGGCGACGGGCAACACCTCCCACGTGCCCGGGATGACCGCCGAGGAGGTGTACATCTTCACGCGACTGGCCGGTGACAAGGTCGGCGCCACGAAGATGGACCGCCCCGAGGACGTCGAGCCGTCGCCGCGCACCGGCCGGGTCTATGTCGCGCTGACCAACAACACCAAGCGCGGCACCGCCGGCAGCGCCCCGGCCGACGAGGCGAACCCGCGCAACAACAACAAGCACGGCCAGATCCTGGAGCTCGCCGAGTACGGGGACGACCCGGCGGGCGACGGATTCGCCTGGCGGCTGTTCCTCGTCGCCGGCGACCCGAACGACCCGGCGACGTACTTCTCCGGCTTCCCCAAGGAGAAGGTCAGCCCCATCTCCTGCCCGGACAACGTGGCGTTCGACCCGCACGGCAACCTGTGGATCGCCACGGACGGCAACCAGCTCGGCTCGCACGACGGCCTGTTCGGGGTCGCCACCCAGGGCGAGCGGCGCGGTGAGCTCAAGCAGTTCCTGACCGTGCCGAGCGGCGCCGAGACCTGCGGTCCGCTGGTCCAGGACCGCCGGGTGCTCGTCGCGGTGCAGCACCCGGGCGAGATCGACGGCGCGTCCGTCGAGAAGCCGGCGAGCAGCTGGCCGGACGGTCCGGGCTGGATCGTGCGTCCGTCGGTCGTCGCCGTCTGGCGCAAGGACGGCCGCGACATCGGCGTCTGATCCCCGCCCGCGTTACGGCCTCCCCCACTCCCTGTCGTGGGGGAGGCCGTAAGGGCTCACGCGGTGGTGACCTGGCGGCGCCACCGCGTGAACTGCGCCTCCGCGTCCCCGGTGTAGGACCACGGCACCAGCACCGCCCGCCCGTCCAGCAGCCGGAACGCGTCCGCGGCCTCCACGGGACGCCCCGCGTAACAGGACGCGTGCGCGAGGTAGTTCAGCTCGCCGACCTCCTCCGGGGGCACCGGCCCCGGCGCGCGCATCCCGAGCCACCGCTCCCAGGTGCGGCACACCTCGGTCACCGCCAGCTCGTGGTCCCAGTGCTGCTGCCCGGTGCGCGGCGCCACGACGGGCCGCCCGTGCGTGGCATCGGAGACGTACCGGTACTCCTCGACCCTGGCGATCTGTACCAGCACCGGAAGCGACGAACCGGGCGGCGCCGCGCCCGCCGCGTCGCGCGCGAAGTCGTACATGGTGCCGTGGGTGCCGTGCCAGCGCGCCGAGTAGTAGCGCAGGAGCTGCGTGTGCCCCTCCATGTGGTGGGGGTCGCGGCGCAGCAGTTCGTCCCACCACTTCGTGACGCGGCACCGGGTCCCGTCCTGGTACAGCCGCGCCACGGTCAGCAGCGACGCCCACGGCATCGGGTCGGACGGGCAGGCCTCGGCGGCCCGCAGGCAGCAGTGGACGACCCGGTCCACCCGGTCCTGGTCGACGGCGATGCCGCGGCCCGCCATGACGGCCCGCCCGAAGAGCCGTACGACGTCGGTCGCCGCCTTCAGTACGTGCGCGTCGGCGTTCTTCGGTTCGGCGGCGAGCCAGGTCTCCACGGTGGAGCTGCCCGCGGCGGCGTGGGCGAGCAGCCGGGTCCGGTGGGTGCGGAGCGCCCACGCGTTGCCGGTGGCGTGCAGCAGATCGCGTACGCCCTGCCAGCGGCCGATGACGATGTCCTGGCGGGCCGCGGTGAGCGACCGGTCGCCGAAATCCGGGTCGAAGCGCACGGGCGGGAGGGTGCGGCGTCGGCGTACAGCCATGCTCGAGGGTCGTCTCCTCTCGGGGCTGGTGGGGACGGAGGGGCTGGGGATCAGAAGTCGGTGACGATCGTGGCGGAATCGGCGCAACCGGACGAATCCTCGGCCTGCACGGTCCGCGAAGCATCGAGCTTCGCCGGACGGTAGTACGAGCTGCCGCGCCGTCGGTACCAGAACATCGGGACGACACCCACGGCAAGACCGCCGAGGCCGAGCGCGAGCGCTGTTCTGCTGAAGTTGCCGAGCGCCTCGAAGAAGATCCAGAACATGAAGAGCGAGCCGGCCAGCGGCCAGAGCCCGCTGAGGACGAAGTCCGGGACCGAGCGGAGGAGCAGTTTGCGGTACGCGACGACGGCGGCCAGTCCCGCGAGCCCGTAGTACACGGCGATCTGCAGCCCGATGGCCTGCACGGCCACACCCAGGATCCGTTGCACGGGGCCGAGGGCGAGCGAGGCGAGGATCAGGACGAGGGCGACCCCGCCCACGGCCGCGACAGCCACCCACGGCGTGTTCCAGCTGCGGTGCACCCGGCCGAACGCGGCAGGCATCGTGCGGTCGCGGCCCATCGCGAACAAGGAGCGCGTGACCTGGACGAGCGTGGTCTGCAGGGTCGCGACGGTGGACAGCATCACCGCCACCACCAGAAGTTTTCCGCCGACGCCGGGCCACACTTTCTCCCCGAGCACGGTCAGGACGTTGGCGCTGTGCTGCTGGATGTCGTCGGCGGAGAGGATCACGTTCACCGCGATCGCGAACACCTCGACGAGCGCGAAGACGGTGAGCACGCCGACGATCCCGGCCAGCCCCGCGGTGCGGCGGCTGTCGCGGGTCTCCTCGCTGAGGTTGCCGGTGACGTCCCAGCCCCAGTAGTAGAACGCGGCGATCAGCGCACCGGAGGCGAAGTCGGAGACCCCGTCGAAGTGCCCGAAGCCGAGCCAGGACCATTCGAAGGCGTGTGCGGCGCCGGCCCCGGTGCCCGTGGAGCCGCGGACCAGCGCGACGACCGCGAAGAGCAGCAGGATCACCAGCTCGACCCCGGAGATGAGCAGCTGGGTTCGGGCACTGAGCCGGGCCCCGCCGAGCACGACGAGCAGCATCAGCAGGAACCAGCCCGCCCCGATGAGGGTGGCGAGTGCCGTGTTGTCGGCGGAGCGCGAGTCGATGACGGTCAGCGTCATCGTCCCTGCGGGCAGCGATCCGGCGACCATGAACAGGGTCGCCGCGACGACCAGCGCCCAGCCGCTGAGGAAACCGAGGAAGGGGTGCAGGGTCCTGCCGACCCAGGAGTAGCCGGCGCCCGCGTTGACGTCGATCCGGCCGAGCTGCCGGTAGGCGAGGGCGATGCCCAGCATCGGTATCGCGCAGTACAGCAGGGCGGCGGGCCCGCCGAGGCCGACCGTACCGACCAGCACGGCACTGGTGGCGGCCAGTGAATAGGCGGGGGCGCTGCCCGCGACCGCCATCACGATCGTGTTGAACATACCGAGGGCATTGGGCTGGAGCCCACGGCCGGGCCGGGCGGGCGTGTTGCGCATCGCTGTTCTCAACTGCTTCCGGAAGTACGGCGTGCCACGGCGGAGTCCCCGTACATCCTTCAGAGGCACGACATGTGGCGGCATGTCAGAAACAGATCTTCGAAACTCCGAACGGATGCGGTCAGTCCGTTCGGGAAGATCGTCCGCATCGTAGTCCCGTGGTTACAGCTGTGTCGGCTTGGGCGGTACGAGTGTTACGTGAGTCCTGTACGAGGTTCACGGCTCGGGCGGAAGGCCTAGAGTCGGAGACATGGTTTCGGGTGAGGCACCGCAGGCGGAGGGAAGCGTCCGCGTCGACAGCTGGATCTGGTCGGTACGGCTGACCAAGACCCGCTCGCAGGCCGCTGCCGCCTGCCGCGCGGGGCACGTCAAGGTCAACGGGGACCGTGCCAAGCCGGCGCAGACCCTGCACGTGGGGGACGAGGTGCGGCTCCGGCACGCCGGCCGCGACCGGATCGTCGTCGTGTCCAGGATCGTGAAGAAACGGGTCGGCCCGCCGGTGGCGGCGGAGTGTTTCGTCGACAACAGCCCGCCTCCGCCGCCGCGCGAAGCGGTCATCCAGGTGCCGGTCCGCGACCGCGGCACGGGCCGCCCGACCAAGCGGGACCGCCGCGAGATGGAACGCCTGCAGAGCCGCGGCCACGGGGACCGGCCGGCCTGACGGCCTCCCTCACGGCAGGGAGTGGGCTCCCGACGCCCCACGGCTGCGGTGAGGCGATCGCCCGCGCCGCCGCGACCTCCTGGCGCAGCGGCGCCGGTACCCCTTTCTCGTCGCCCGGCAGTTCGGTCCGTACGCTGCGGATCAGAGCACGAACAGGGTCTTGCCGCGGGCGCCGCCCGTGCGGTTCCGGTCGAGCGCCTGCGGGGCCTTCTCCAGCGGGAGTTCGATGTCGACGGGCACCTTGAGCACGCCCTCCAGGGCCCCCGTCGCCAGGACGTCGAGCAGCACGGGTGTCGGCTCCAGGCGGAAGTCGATACCGCTGACACCGGTGGGAAGGGCGGCCCGTCCGGCGACGCCCCGCGTGGAGACGGCCACACCCCCGGCCCGTACCAGCGCCGCATGCGCCACGAAGCCGTCCGGGGTGGTGGACACCAGGTCGACGAGCGCGTCGATGCCTTCCGGGCACGCCTCCCGTACCGCCGTTTCGAGCGGACGGGCCGTCGTGTTGATCGTGACCGTGGCGCCGAGCGCCCTCATCCGCCTGCGCTCGTCGCCGCGCACGGCGGCGATGACGCGCAGGTCCCGGGCGGACGCGAGCTGAGTCAGATAGCTGCCGACGCCGCCCGCCGCCCCGATGACGAGCAGACTCTCGTGGCCGCGGAGCACCGCGGTCTCCAGGAGTTGCGCCGCTGTCATCCCGGCGGACGGCAGCGCCGCAGCGGTCCGGAGCGGGAGACCGTTCGGGACCAGGGTGATCGCGGAGTCCTGCGGTACGGACACGTAGTCGCAGTACGTGCCCGGGCCGGCCGGCGATCCGCTCACCCGGCCGAAGACCTCGTCGCCCACCCGGAAGTGGTTCTCGCCGCTGCCGATCATGTCCACCCGGCCCGCGTAGTCCACGCCGACGACCAGCGGGAACACCGGCTCCGCAGCTCCTTCCGGGGCGTTGTCCACGATCTGCCAGTCGCACGGGTTGAGCGCGGCGTACACGATCTTCACCCGCACCTCGCCGGCCCGGGGATCCGGCTTGGGAAGCTCGATCAGTGAAGGATCGGCCCGGAACGCGCTGACGGCTATGGCTCGCATACGGAAGACCTCTCAGTCGACCCCGACGGTCACGCAGTCCTGCACTCCACTCTTGCCCGGCCCGCGCGCCGCCGCACGCCGAACCGGGTGCGGCGCCCGGCGCTCAGCCGGCGTGCGGGGCGGGCCGGATCACACCCGTACGGTGGATCCCCGCCCCACCCACACCCGCGCGGCCACCGCACACAGCGCCACCGCCAGCCCCGTACCGAGGACGATCCACACCGTCGTACGGAGCGAAGCCGTCAGCGCGTCGTACACCGCTGCCGCCGCGTCGTGGTCGCTGCCCGGCGCCCCGGCCAGCACCCGGTTCCGGGCAATCGCGATCAGTGCGCGCAGCACCAGCGCACCGAGGGCGAATCCGAGCCCGACGAGCGCCGTGGCCGTCAGTGCGGCGAGGGCGGCGCCCCGGCGTCCCGGCCGCCCGCGCACCGCCGCGACGGCCACGGCCGCGAGAGCGAACAGCACGGTCCCGACGGCGGGCCAGATGCTGCCGGTCCGGAGCAGGCGGAAGGTGTGGCGCAGCTGGTCGGCGCGGTCGGCGGAGATCAGCGTGATCTCGGTGTGCTGGACCGGGATCCGGTCGGCGAGGGGTACCCCGTTGTCCAGCAGATTCCGTTTGACCTGCTCCGACACCGCCGCCAGATCGATGGTCACTGCCTCGCCGGTCTCCCCGTTCAGCGCGGCGGTGACCGCCTTGTGGGCGGTGCGGTTGGCGGCGTCCCAAGCGGTACGGAAGGCATCGGTGGTGGTGAACGACTGCACCGCCTCGTACAGGAAGCCCCGCACGGTGTCCTGGAGCGGCCCGGCGTCGATCTTCTTCATCGCTTCGTCGGTGATCAGACCGGCCACGATGGCCTGCACATCGGGGTCGGAGGCGAGCGGCTCCACCGAGGCGACGTACCGGTCCGTGTTGTCGATCTCCAGATCGACCCAGGCGGCCAGCGCACTCAGCGGGACGAGGACGGCGAGCAGCACGACCAGTACCGTCGACAACGCCACCGAGAGAGAGGTCCGCATCCCTCAAGGGAATCCCGGACGGCAGCGGTGTGCTCCGGGCGGTACCCCATTCGAGTTGCCGGGCCCCACGGCCGGGTGTGCTCTGGAGGGGACGGGGTGACGGAAGGAGCCTTCGGCCATGACGACACACGCTTCGATGCCGACGCGCCACCGCCGCGCGCGGGCGCGCACCCACCGCCCCAGCACACTCAGCTGGGCCATGCCAGTCGCCCTGGGCGTGATCGGGGGCTGGTGGGCGACGTCCATCGTGCGTGGCGGCGGTGTGCTCACCGGCACGCAGCTCGCGCTCGGTCTGATCACCGGCGCCGTGCTGGCGGCGCTCTGCTACGGCCTCGGCCGGGTACAGAAGCGACTGCCGACGGGAACCAAGGCCACCGCGTACGGCGTGCTGTTCGGCGGTGCGGTCGGCTTCCTGTACAGCCTGTCCGACAAGAGCGTGCTTGCGTGCGCCGTCCTGGCCCTGGCGACCGGATTCGGCATGTGGGTGTGCGCCTTCTACGTGTTCCACATGACGGAGGACTGACGCCGCACCCCGTCTCCTCCTTCCTCTTTCATCCTTGACCTGCGAGGCGCGCGCGAATGCCGTCGCGGATTCACGGAGGGGCGGCCCCGAACGGGACCGCCCCTTCTTTTGGTTCGTCGAGTTCACTCGGTCAGTCGCGGACGACCGTCACCGGGCACGGCGCGTGCTGGGTGACGTGGAGGCTGACCGAGCCGAGCAGGGTCGCCTTGAAGCCGCTGTATCCGCGTGCACCGACGACCAGCAGGTTCGCGCCCTTCGCACGGTCCAGCAGGGCCTGTGCCGGGTTGCCGATCACCACGATCTTGCTGACCGCGGCCGCGCCCTCGGCGCCGAGGGCCTCCTCCAGCGCCTCGGTGAGCGAGACGATCGCCAGGGCCTGCGGATCGAAGTCCTCCGGCATACCCGGCATCATGGACGCCCAGCTGGTCGCGGGGTACTCCCAGCTGTTGACGGCCTCCACCGAGTCACCGGTCAGCTCGGCCTGGCGTACGGCCCAGTGCAGCGCCTTGATCGACGACTCGGAGCCGTCCACGCCCACCACGATCCTGCCCATCTCTGCCTCCAGCTCGGTTCAGCTCATATCTGCGTGATACACCTCACGGTGCATCTTTACGGGTCACTGTAATCAAACCGGACAGAAGTCCCCCCGGGTGGGTCCACCCCGCTCGGGCAGCGGCAGTTCAGTCCAGCCGCAGGTCGGCGAGTTGCTGCTCGAACGGCACCACCTCGTCGTCGAGCCCCCGCGCCCTGGACGCCCCCGAGACCGCCCGGCCGCCCGCGATCATCCCCGCGAGTTCGCCGCCCGCGCGCCGGATCCGGGACGGCAGCCCCTCGGTGTACTCGTCACCGGACGAGCCCCAGTCCTCCGACGCGGCGTACACGGACGTCGGTACGACGGTGGCTCGCAGGTAGGCGAAGAGGGGCCGCATCGCGTGCTCCAGGACGAGCGAGTGCCGACCGGTGCCGCCGGTCGCCGCGATGAGGACGGGCTTGCCGGTCAGCGCCGTGTTGTCGATCAGGTCGAAGAACGACTTGAACAGTCCGCTGTACGAGGCGGTGAAGACCGGCGACACGGCTATCAGGCCGTCCGCCGCCGTCACCGCGCCGATCGCCTCGCTCAGCGCCCGCGGCGGGAACCCCGTCACCAGGTGGTTCGCGATGTCGACGGCCAGATCGCGCAGCTCGATCACCCGGACCTCCACCGGCCGGTCCTGCTCGTCGGCCAGCCGCTCCCGGGCGGCGGCCGCCAGCCGGTCGGCCAGCAGCCGGGTCGACGACGGCTGGCTCAGCCCTGCGGACACCGCGACGATCTTCAGAGCCTCGTGCTGCATGGTGGGTCAGATCTCCTTCGTGCGGGCGGCGACAGCCGGGTGGACGGGGGCGGATTCCGGCACTCCGGCCGGCCGCATGTTGGCGAACTCCTTGCGCAGCACCGGGACGACCTCCTCGCCGAGAATGTCGAGCTGCTCCAGGACCGTCTTCAGCGGGAGTCCCGCGTGGTCCATCAGGAACAGCTGGCGCTGGTAGTCGCCGACGGCGTCACGGAACGACAGGGTCCGTTCGATGACCTCCTGCGGGGAGCCGACGGTCAGCGGCGTCTGCCGCGAGAAGTCCTCCAGGGAGGGCCCGTGCCCGTAGACCGGCGCGTTGTCGAAGTACGGGCGGAACTCCCGTACCGCGTCCTGCGAGTTCTTCCGCATGAACACCTGGCCGCCGAGGCCGACGATGGCCTGCTCGGCCGTACCGTGCCCGTGGTGCGCGTACCGCTGCCGATAGAGGTCCACCATCTTCTTGGTGTGCTCGATGGGCCAGAAGATGTTGTTGTGGAAGAACCCGTCGCCGTAGTACGCGGCCTGCTCCGCGATCTCCGGGGAGCGGATGGAACCGTGCCAGACGAACGGCGGGACGCCGTCCAGCGGGCGCGGGGTCGCGGTGAAGGACTGCAGGGGTGTACGGAACCTGCCCTCCCAGTCGACGACGTCCTCCCGCCACAGCTTGTGCAGCAGGGCGTAGTTCTCGATGGCGAGCGGGATGCCCTGGCGGATGTCCTTGCCGAACCACGGGTAGACCGGCCCGGTGTTGCCGCGCCCCATCATCAGGTCGACCCGGCCGTCCGCGAGGTGCTGCAGCGTCGCGTAGTCCTCGGCGATCTTCACCGGGTCATTGGTGGTGATCAGCGTCGTGGACGTCGACAGGATCAGGTTCTCGGTGCGGGCGGCGATGTAGCCGAGCGTGGTCGTCGGCGAGGACGGGACGAACGGCGGGTTGTGGTGCTCGCCGGTCGCGAAGACGTCCAGGCCCACTTCCTCGGCCTTCAGGGCGATCGCGAGGGTCGCCTTGATCCGTTCGTGCTCGGTCGGCGTCCTGCCGGTGGTGGGGTCGGTGGTGACGTCTCCGACGGTGAAGATCCCGAACTCCATGGCGCCCGCCTCCGTGAAGGGTGATGGTTGAACCTTGAACTACTTGGTCACACCCTACAACGGGGCACCTCTTCTGCCTATTCCGTCGCCGGAACGGGGATCCCGGCGGTGCGTACTCTGGACGGCGAGACAGCCCGGGAACGCGCCGGTACGAAGGAGGCAGGGCCCGTGAGCGAGAGCGAGAGCTGGAAGGAGCGCGGCGTCGCGCTGCGCGTCTTCGTCTACGTCTTCGCCACGCATCTCTTCGCGGGCTTCGTCTACCTGCTGTTCTACGTGGGCGAGCACGCCCACAAGTGAGCCGCCTGCCGGGCGGAACGCCGACGGCCGCGAGGCTCCTCGCCGTGATTGCGGCAGGAACCCCCAGCGCCGTGGGCTCGGGATGTGACGGTTCCCCTCGCGGCACGCGGGGCGGTGAGCCCGGGGAGAGACAGCCGTGTTGCCCGGCATACCCGGCGGGGCCCCGGTTCCCGGAGCGGGTACTGGCCACCGCCCGGCGGCACCGCACGATCACCAACCCGTATGCCGCCCGGGTGTATTGACCTGTGCACACGGGGACGGGGCCGCGCTGCGACTGCCGCACCGCGTCCGGGTCGAGGCTGTCCCGTACGGGAAGCGGTACGGGCCCCGCCAAGACCGGGTGGGGGGAGCCTGACCGCGTTACACTCGGCCCATGACCTCCGTACCGTGCCGAAACTGGTGGCGCTCCACTTAGGAGCGGCCGCCTCATCTGCACGGAACCAGGGCCGTTCGATATGGACGGCCCTCTTCTCTGCCCTCGCACGGGTACGGATGCCGCTCCCGGCGGGCCGTCCTCCACGCAACCAGCACCCGCGAGGAGAGACCATGACCACCGCCGCCACACCCGTCACCGCACCCGTCACCACCCCCGCCCAGCGCCGCAGTGCCGAGCTGGAGCAGCAGATCCAGCAGGATCCCGGTCGGTTCCGGGTGATGACCGGGGACCGGCCCACCGGGGCGCTGCACCTCGGGCACTACTTCGGGACCCTCCACAACCGTGTCCGGCTCCAGGACCTCGGCGTGGACGTCTTCGTGATCATCGCCGACTACCAGGTGCTCACCGACCGGGACGTCGCCGACCGGCTCACCGAGCACATGGAGGGGATGCTGCTGGACTACCTGGCCATCGGTATCGACCCGGCCCGCACCACGATCTTCAACCACAGCGCCGTGCCCGCGCTGAACCAGCTGATGCTGCCGTTCCTCAGCCTCGTCTCCGTTGCCGAGCTGAACCGTAATCCCACGGTCAAGGACGAGATCGCGCACTCCCGGCAGTCCGCCGTCAGCGGGCTGATGTTCACGTATCCCGTGCATCAGGCCGCCGACATCCTGTTCTGCAAGGGCAACCTCGTCCCCGTCGGCCAGGACCAGTTGCCACACCTCGAAGTGACCCGGAGCGTCGCCCGCCGCTTCAACGAGCGGTACGGGACGGTCTTCCCGGAGCCGGACGCCCTGCTCTCCGCCGCGCCCCTCCTGCTCGGCACCGACGGCGGCAAGATGAGCAAGAGCCGGGGCAACTCGATCGCGCTCGGCGCCACCGCCGACGAGACCGCCCGGCTGATCCGCGGGGCGAAGACGGACACCGACCGGCACATCACGTACGAACCGGAGACCCGGCCCGAAGTGTCGGGGCTCGTACTCCTCGCCGCACTCTGCCTCGACCGCGACCCGTACGAGGTCGCCGAGGAGATCGGAGACGGCGGTGGCGCCGTGCTCAAGCGGACCGTGACGGACGCCGTCAACGAGCGGCTGGCGCCGGTGCGTGCGCGGCGGGCGGAGTGCGCGCAGGACATGGCGTACGTACGGTCGGTCCTGCGGACCGGCAACGAGCGAGCCAATGCCGTCGCCGAGGCCACGCTGGCGGAGGTGCGGGGCGTGATGGGGGGCGTGCTGTAGCGGATTCCGGCCGGGTCAGGGCAGCCAGGCCGGACCGGGTCGGACCGGGTCGGCTTCGGGCCGGGCGTTCCGTGCCGACACGTCCCGCATCCGCCGGGCGCTCCGCCTGAGCGCCCGGCGGGGCGCTCAGGCAGAGGGGCGTCCGCATGCTGGATGTATTCAGACGTTCCGACAACGCGGCGAGCGGGCGTGCTGGGCGGCGCGACGGGGCAAAGCTTGCCGGGAGGGGCACTAGCTCTTGCCGTCCGACGGCCGCGCGTTACTCCCGTCACCCACGAGCGGAGGCCGGCTGCGCCGACCTCCGCCGCATGACAGGCCGTCCACGCTCCCGGTGGAAGGCATCACACCAGCAGGAGACCGCCGCACCGCTCGGCGCCGTCCTTCATCGCGATCAGATTGGCCTGCACGTAAGAGATGTTGTTCCTGGAGTGCCAGTCAGTAGGGAAGTAGGTGACCAACCGTGAACGCTGGAACCGGGCCTGGATTTCCGGTACGAAGGCGCGGTACTGGTCGTCGGTGTAGTACCAGAACGAGTTCTCGTTGTAATAGGCGACATGCGTCGGGTCCTGGTAGGCGCCCCGGCCGTCGGAGCTGGGAGTTTGGGTAAGAAGCATGCCGCCCGGTGCCAGCAGCCGGTACAGCTCGTTGATCAGCGGAATCTTCGCAGGCACGTGCTCCAGGAAGTCCACCGCCCGGAGCAGGCCGACCGAGTCGTCAGGGAGGTCCAGCGGCCCGGGCAGCGTCGCGACGATGTCGACGCCGTCCCTCGGGTACTGGTCCACTCCCAGGTAGCCGGGCGGCTTGCGGTGCGCGGCGCCGAGGTCCAGCGCGAGGAGTCCGCGCCGCTTGGTCCAGGCGAGCGCGTTGACCTCCACGTATTTGTCGTACAGGGCGACCGTCTCGCGCTGGATGTGAGCGTTGATTTCGGTATCGCGCTGGGTGTTGTGAGGGTGCTGCCGCTGCAGATACAGGCAGCGGGGGATCAAGTGGAAGTCCCCCAGCTGAAAGAGACGGCACATCAAGTCCTGGTCGTCCAGCACCGTGCGCGTGGCATCGTACCCACCGACTTGCTCGTACGCGCTCTTACGGAACGCCCGTACATGGTTGGGGGCGTACCAGATGTACGAGACGTTGTGCGGCGTCGGTGCCATGGAGACGGCCTGCAGGAGCTGACGACCGTCGACATCCACCTCCTCGTACTGCCAGCCGTGCGCCTCGTTGAACCGCGAGTCGTCCCGGCCTCCGTCCTCGGTGATCTGAGCGGTATGGCTGTAGGCGAAGACGACGTCGGGATGCTCGTCGAAAGCCTTCGACAGTTCCGCCAGGCAGTCCTTCGCCAACAGGTCGTCGTGGTCGAGTTCGACGAGGATCTCGGCGCGTGCCAGTTCGCAGGCGCGGCGCTTGGCCGCTCCGACGCCCGCGATGTCGTCCGAGATCTCTACCCGGACACGGTCATCGGGCTGTTCGGGCCGCCACCGCGCGCCGTTGTTGAGGAGCACGATCCACTCCCAGTCGGAGCGGGTCTGCGCCTGCAGGGTCGCAAGGCATTCGTCCAGGAAACGCGGTCGATGGCTGGGGGTGAAGACAGAGAACTTCGGGGTCGGGAGAGAAGTCATCTTTTGGTACCTGCCTGAGTGGCTTTCGGTGCTGGGCCCGTGGGATTCCGGAACTGTTCCGGGACGAGCTGTCGGAGGGAAGGGTCGGCGCGGACGGCGAGGCCGAAGGCGTCCTCGGCCTCGCCGTCACGGCCCTTCTTGGTCAGAGCCTGTCCAAGGTGCAGATAGGCCGTGGCGGCCTTCGGGTTGGCGCGCACGATGTGCTGCAGGATCTCGATCGCCTGATCGGTGTCGCTCGTCCCGATGAGGATCGCCTTGTTGTAGAGCGCCGATTCGAAATCCGGATCGATCTTGAGCGCCTTGTCGTAAGCCGCGCGGGCGTCGGCCGTCCTGTTGTCGTGCTGGGCGACGACGCCGAGGTTGTACCAGGCGAGCTTGTTGGCGGGATCCAGGTCCAGGACCTGTCTGAAGCTCCTTGTCGCTCCAGAGAAATCCTTGTTCCCGCCCTGCTTGATGCCTGCTTGGAGCAGTCCCCCCACCTTGGGGGCGAGTTCGGCCGCGGGCCCCGATCCAGCCCTGGGTGTGGTCCTGGAGACCCCTGTGGGCAGGTGAACCCAACCGGCCGCCACGTTGGCGGCGACGACCGTTGCTGCGAGTCCGGTCCACAGTCCCATCCGCTTTTTCACGGGGCTTTCCCTCATCGGTTCGGTAACGCGGCTGAGTCGGCCGACGGGGCCACGTACGAGGTATCTGTGCGGACGTTGCCCATGGGGGCTTCGTCGCTCAGTGGGCCGCGAGCCCCAGCCGACCGAGCTGGGGGCTCACGGCCCGGGGGTTCATGGCGCGCAGACCACGTATCCGGTGACAGGTGTCGCGCTGTCCTCGCTGACCTGCCAGCCAGTGGCCGGAGAGCCGCCGACAGGACCGTTGTGGATGACCTTGTGGGTGCCACCCGCCGCGCTCTGGTAGCCGCCGGCCACGGCGAATTTGCCGGCGGGGCACGAGACGACGACGTCGCCTGTCGCGGAATTACCCGTGACGACCTGGCTCTGCGCCCCGGAGCTCCCACCCTGGGCGCCCTGGTTCCCCTGCGGGCCGGCGGCACCTTGGAGGCCTTGGTCGCCCTGGTTGCCCTGGATGCCCTGGGATCCGGTGGTGCCTTGGAAGCCCTGGGGCCCTGCGGCTCCGGTTTCGCCTGGGTCGCCTTGGTTGCCCTGGATTCCTTGGTTGCCCTGGTCGCCCTGGAGGCCCTGGAGGCCCTGGAGGCCCTGGTCGCCTTGGTTGCCTTGGGGTCCTGTGGCTCCGGTGTCGCCTTGGTTGCCTTGGTTGCCGGGGAGGCCTTGGAGGCCTTGGTCGCCCTGGTTGCCTTGGAGGCCCTGGATTCCCTGGTCGCCTTGGTTGCCTTGGGGTCCTGTGGTTCCGGTGTCGCCTTGGTTGCCTTGGTTGCCGGGGATGCCTTGGAGGCCCTGGTCGCCTTGGTTGCCTTGGGGTCCTGTGGTTCCGGTGTTGCCTTGGTTGCCTTGGTTGCCTTGGTTGCCGGGGATGCCCTGGTCGCCCTGGTTGCCTTGGAGGCCCTGGAGGCCCTGGAGGCCCTGGTCGCCTTGGTTGCCTTGGGGTCCTGTGGCGCCGGTGTCGCCTGGGTTGCCCTGGAGGCCCTGGTCGCCCTGGTTGCCTTGGTTGCCCTGGGGTCCTGTGGTTCCGGTGTCGCCTTGGTTGCCTTGGTTGCCGGGGATGCCCTGGAGGCCCTGGTCGCCCTGGTTGCCTTGGTTGCCTTGGGGTCCTGTGGCTCCGGTGTCGCCTTGGTTGCCTTGGTTGCCGGGGAGGCCTTGGAGGCCTTGGTCGCCCTGGTTGCCTTGGAGGCCCTGGATTCCCTGGTCGCCTTGGTTGCCTTGGGGTCCTGTGGTTCCGGTGTCGCCTTGGTTGCCTTGGTTGCCTTGGAGGCCCTGGAGGCCCTGGAGGCCCTGGAGGCCCTGGTCGCCCTGGTTGCCTTGGAGGCCCTGGAGGCCCTGGTCGCCCTGGGGTCCTGTGGTTCCGGTGTCGCCTTGGTTGCCTTGGTTGCCTTGGTTGCCGGGGATGCCCTGGAGGCCCTGGAGGCCCTGGAGGCCCTGGTCGCCCTGGTTGCCCTGGGGTCCTGTGGCTCCGGTGTCGCCTTGGTTGCCTTGGTTGCCTTGGTTGCCTTGGTTGCCGGGGATGCCCTGGTCGCCCTGGTCGCCCTGGTTGCCCTGGTTGCCCTGGAGGCCCTGGAGGCCCTGGTCGCCTTGGTTGCCCTGGGGTCCTGTGGCTCCGGTGTCGCCTTGGTTGCCTTGGTTGCCGGGGATGCCCTGGTCGCCCTGGTCGCCCTGGTTGCCTTGGATGCCCTGGTCGCCCTGGTCGCCCTGGTCGCCTTGGTTGCCTTGGGGTCCTGTGGCTCCGGTGTCGCCTTGGTTGCCTTGGTTGCCGGGGATGCCCTGGTCGCCCTGGTCGCCTTGGTTGCCTTGGGGTCCTGTGGCTCCGGTGTCGCCTTGGTTGCCCTGGATTCCCTGGAGGCCTTGGGGTCCTGCGGCTCCGGTGTTGCCCTGGGGCCCTGTGGCTCCGGTGGCGCCCTGGGGGCCTCGTTTGCCCGGGTGTCCGTGGTGCGAGTCGCCCGGGCGTCCTTGCGGACCCCGTGCGCCCGTGTTGCCCGGGCGTCCCTGCGGGCCCCGTGCGCCGGTGTCGCCCGGGCGTCCCTGCGGGCCTCGGTCCCACCAATCCCAATCGTCGTCATCGTCGCGATGGGCCGTCGGCAAGGTACGGGAACCCGGATCGGCACTCACGGCGCCATTCGGGCCTGGCACCCCAAGTGCGTAATCGACTGCGGGCTTCTCGATCACGTCGGCCATGGCCGCCGTCGACGAAGCTACGTTGACGATCAGGCCAAGTGTCCCCGCCGCGGAAAGCATTGTGACGGTTTGGACCCAAGATCTGCGAAGCGACTGACGTTTCACACCGGAACCTTCCTGCAGAGCTGAAAGCGAATACGCAGGCATGCGCACATTCGTGAACGCGCACCGGTATGTCGCGTTGGCTTGTTGGATGGTTTGAGTATGCACCCACCGCGTTGTGTGCCATGCCAACTCGCCGTGCAGTGATCCACTTTCGCTGTATCGCCAGGAATTCGGAAGTGTGGGCCCTGGTCGGGGGCAAGAGCGAATTTGCTGCGCCTCTTCGATTGGAGGGCGAACTCGCGTGTGGAGGGCGAAGGTTGATGGGCTATCCGGATGGGATGTTCTGACGGTCGGATGAATTGACCTCGTCAGGAATGCCCAGAAAATCCAACTGTCGACGGGGATAGGAGGCGCGGCTGGGCCGTTCGGTCGGAGGTCCGCCGACCGTCATTGTCGAAAGGCTTTGGGGCCGGAACTTGTTATCGGATGTAGAGGCGATCGAAATTCCGCCGAACCCTGACTGTCGCGGACGGGAAAGCGGATGGAGAATCATAGTTTGACAACATTATTTATTCGAATGTCGAGGAAAACCTCGTACCGGTGGTTCGGCATCCGGGCGCGCCTTTTCCGCGGCGACATGTCTACGAGGATTGTTCCGGGCGGCACTGTGTTGACGCATATTCCGCGCGGCCCGAGTTCGTGGGCGAGGCCCTGGCTCAGCCCCAGAAAGCCGGCCTCCGACGTGAGCGGGGCGGCAAACCCGTCTCGGGCCGGGGGGACGGGATCTGATGCCGGGCCCCGGTCGGCCGCGCTTTCGTTGCGTCACCCGGTTCGCCTCGCCACGCAATGCGGCGAGCCTCACGATTCACGCGTCAGGCATCAGACCGGCGTCCCGGGCAGCCAGTGCGGCCTGGACGCGATTTCCGACTTCCAGTGTCGTCAGGATGCGACTGACATGGGCTTTCACCGTGCTCTCGCTCATCCGCAGCCCCCCGGCGATCTCCGAGTTGGTTGCCCCCTCCGCGAGCAAGGCCAGGACGTCGCGCTCGCGCGGTGTCAGCCGGCCCACCCGTCTGCGCACAGCCGAGGTCCCCGGCCGGGCGCCGCGATGGTAGCGGTCGATCAGCCGACGCGCGGCGGACGGATGCAGCATCGCCGAACCGGCGGCCACGACATGTACGGCCCGCAGGATCTCCGCAGGGTCCGAGTCCTTGAGCAGAAACCCGTCGGCGCCCGCTGCCAATGCCTCGTACACGTACTCGTCCAGGTCGAAGGTGGTCAGAGTGATGACGCGAGGGGCATGCGGCAGTGCCCGCAGTCGCGCGATGGCCGCGATGCCGTCCAGCCTCGGCATCCGCACATCCATCAGGACGACGTCCACCCGATGGGCGGCAGCCTCCTCCACGGCCTGGAGACCGTCCGACGCCTGGGCGACGACCTCGATGCCGGCGTCGGTCGCCAGTAGGTCGGTCAGGGCCAATCGGACCAACGCGTCGTCGTCCACCACCATCGTGCTGATGATCCGAGCCCCGCTCATGTCTGCCCGTTCCGATTCACGGACCGCTTCCCGATCCTCTTCATCACACCCTCGCACATGGCCTTGGCGACGCCTTTGCCAACGGTTCTGCCCGCTCGCCCGCCGTCCGGTCCGGCCGTGCGCGTCGCGCCGTTCTCCTCGAAGGCTCTTCGGTTCGGCTCACCGTCCGGAGCACTCATGGGCAGACGGGCCGCGAGCCGCCATCCCCCATCCGGCTCAGGACCGTGGGCGAGAGAGCCGTGCAGCCCGGCCACTCGTTCGGCGAGCCCGATCAGTCCGAAGCCCCGGCCGACGCCTCCATCGGCCCGTGAAGCGGTCACTGCGGGCGGCGAGTTGACCAACTCCACCTCCGTGGCCGGTGCGCCGTAGTGCACCCGCAGTCGCACCGACGTGCCCGGTGCGTGTTTACGGGCGTTGGTGAGACCTTCCTGGACGAGCCGGTGCACCGCGAGGAGGTGAGTCGCGGGTGCGGCACCGGGTTCCCCCGTCAGTTCGGCGGCGACATCCTGACCGATGGTCCTTACCTCGTCGAGCAGTTCGGACAGGTTCCGTAACGCAGGAGCCGGCACCTTGCTCTGCATGGGATCCCTGCCGTCCTCCCCCACCGCATCGTCCTCCGCACGCAAGGTGCCCAGCACGTCCCGCAGATCGGCCAGCGCCTGGGCAGAGGTCGCGCGCAGCAGTGCGATCCGCTCGCCGATCTGCGGCGGCAGCGACTCCGCACGCAGTGCGAGTACCCCGGTGTGCAGCGCCAACAGGCTCAGCCGATGGGCCAGCACATCGTGCATCTCGGCCGCGATCCGGGCCCGCTCCGCCGACCTGGCCTGCTCGGCACGGAGTTCGACCTGTTCGCTCAGCGAATCGATCAGCCGCCGACGGCTGTGCCACCACAACCCGGCCGTCAGCGCCAGCGCGAACAGCAGCGCGGCGCCGTAATTCGGCGTCACGCCTCCGCTGAGCGGCGGCGCACACACCCAGGGCAGCGCACCGGCGATCACGCCTGCCGCCACCGCCACCCGCACCCGGCCCTGTGCGGTCAGGTGGAAAACCATCACGGTCATGGGTTCGTAGGCGCCCTGCGTACCCAGTGCCGCCCCGGCGAGAAGGACCACAGCGAGCGGACTGCGCCAGCGAAGCGGCAGCACCAGCGCGGCGGCGACAGCCACCATCGGTCCTACGGAAAGCAGTTGCATCTCGAAGCGGGCTTTGGCCAGCCCCTGCGCGACGAGTAGCAGCACCCCGCCGGCCAGCACCCACTCCGTCCACACGGGACCCCGGTGGGGGTATTTGTGTTCCACCGACCGATCGTAGGCAATCGCGGGGGCCGGGGCACCTGGTCTTGAGTCGCTGCCACCCCCTACTTTCGTCGGGGTCGCGTGCGCCTCGGCGATGACGTCCGTACCGGTTCACCCGAACACAACGGCCGATTCCCGAAGAGCGCCCGCTACCTAGCGTCACTGGTATGACTTCATGGCCCCGTTTCGCCGACACCCGGCTCTTCGTCACCGAGGCCGCGCGAGGCTTCCGCATCACCGGCGCGGTCGCACCCAGCAGCCGCCGACTCGCCGCCGCCCTCGCCGCACCGGTCACCGAGCGGGCCGGACAACCCCTGAATGTACTGGAAGTGGGCGCGGGAACCGGCCCCGTCACCCGCTGTCTGCTGCCGCTGCTCGCCCCGGGAAGCACTCTGGACGTCGTCGAGGCGAACCCGCGCTTCGCCGCCGTCCTGCGGAACGTCGTCCGTGAATACCGACCGGGCCGGGACGAACACGCGGCGTCCGCGCAGACGCGGGACTGCCACACGACGCATACGAAGGTGCGGGACGATAACCCCGGCGAGGCGTTCGTGCCGGTGCGGAGCGAGGACGGTGTCCGGGTCAGGATCCACGAAACGCGGATCGAGCACCTGAACACACGGCAGTCCTACGACGTCATCGTCTCCGGCCTGCCCTTCACCAATTTCGTCCCGGACACGGTGGCTTCACTGATGGACAGATACATCGAACTGCTGCGCCCTGGCGGGGCGTTGACGTACTTCGCCTACGTGGGTACCGCGCCGGCACGCAGACTCGTCGCCTCTGCGGGCGAAGCGGCCCGTCACCGAGCCGTCGAGACCGTGCTCGCCGGGTACCGGCAGCGCGGCAGGGCGTCAGGACGCATCGTCTGGGCCAACGTCCCCCCGGCCCGCGTCTGGCACGTTCGCCCGACGTCCACTCCTGGTGTCGGTGGCGAAGCAGGTCGGGCGCACTCCTCTCTCCTTCAGCCACGCCTCGGGCAACGCACCTCGTGACACCGCGGCGCTAGCGCGGTGTCACAGCCCGTCGTCTGCGGAGCAGTTCCGCAAGTCCGCGCCGGGTGGCCGCGATCACCACGCGGTCCTCGGCGCGCAGCACGTACCCCGGGTGCAGGTTCCAGATCAGGCCCGACGGGCGGTCCGGGGAGGCGGGTGCGACGGTCGGCGGGCCGGGGTGGCGGTCCTCACGCGGGGTCGCGTCCAGGGCCAGCACCCTCCATGCCCCTGCCCGGAACGCCTGCTCGACCGTCCGGCCCTCCAGTTGCGGGTGGCCCGCCACCTCGATCGCGGCGAACAGCATCACCTTCCGCTCGACCGGGATCGCGCCCAGGATCTGCCGTCCCATCATCGCGACGGCGAAGGACGGGGCGGCCAGATGGGAGACGGACCGGGAGCGGGTCAGGGCCTGCGGGTGGGCGGTGCGCAGGGTGCGGTAGACGGCGGTGGCGAACTCGTCGTCGAAGAGGCGCAGTGCCACCCGCAGATCGGGCTTGACCGAGCGGGCGTAGAGCGCCGCCTCCAGGTTGGTGGTGTCGATGCTGGTCAGGGCGAGAAGGGCGCGGGACCGCTGGATCTTCGCGGCTTCCAGGACACCCTCCTGGGTGACATCCCCGAGGACGACGGGTACGTGCAGCCGCCGGGCCACCGGGATACCGCGCGCGTCCGGGTCGTTCTCCACGCACACCACGGGGATGTCGAGCTCGCGGAGCCGGACCAGCACCCTTGTACCGATCTTGCCGAGCCCCAGCAGCACCACATGGCCGGAGAGTCCGCGCGGCGGGCGGCGCAGGGACGACGCCGTACGCAGGGAGCCGAACGCTTCGAGGACGCCCGCCACCAGCAGCGGCAGCAGCAGCAGGCCGGCGATTCCGGAGAGCAGTTGGATGATCTGCCGCGCGGTGCGGTCGCCGATCGCCGGGTCACCCATGGCGAAGAGGTCGAGGAGGGTCAGGTACGCGGCGTGCAGGGGGTGGTCGCCCGTGGTGAGGGTGGAGGCGACGGCGAGGGCCAGGACCGCCGAGCCTACCCCCAGCGCCGACCAGCGCAGACGGCGCGAGAAGATCTGGCTCAGCGGGGCGCTGCGGCCCCCCATGCGCAGCCTCGGACCGTCCGGTGCGGCCTCGCGGATGGCTTCCAGGACCACCGTGCCGCGCCCGGTCGCCGCGGCCACCTGCTCATGATCGGGCAGGAGTTGGGGTCCTTCGGCGCCGCTGCTGTCGGATCCTTCTGCGCCCGCCGGGTCGTGGGTGGTGGAGGAGAGCAGGGCGAGCGTGCAGAGTCCGGGGTCGGCGACCTCGCCCTGCCGGGGCGGGGTGCGTTCGACGGCTCGCAGGAGCAGGCCCTCCGCCTGGACGACCTTGCTGGAACCGGTGAGCGCGGTCGCGGCGAGTGCCGGGGCGGCGGTGTCGGCGTCGGAGAGGACGGTGGTGGACGCGTCCAGCGCCGTCGGGTCGAGTCCGGGGACGGCGACCGCGGCGGCCTGGTCGAGCAGGGTCTCCAGGTACTGCCCGAGCTTGCGGTTGTAGAGCCGGATGACCAGCCGGACGCGGGGGTTGAGGCGACGGGCGGTCAGCGCGGCGCGGATGTTGCGCTCGTCGTCGTCGTAGACGAGTGCGAGTGCGGCGGCGGTGTCCACGCCCGCTTCCTCGAAGGCCTCGTCGGACGGCTCCGCGGCCTCCAGGATGCGGACCGCCTCGACGCCGGCGTTCGTGTCGTTGTCGGAGCTTCCGGAGCTGCCGGTCGTCCCGTTGCCGCTGTTGCCCAGGTTGCGGTTCATCGCCGCCGACATCCGGCCGAACAGCGTCGCCGCCCGGCCGCGCTGGGTCAGCGGCAGCTCGGGCCGGCGCGGATCGCGCCCCGGCGGGAGAAGCAGTGTGACCCGCTCCCCGTAGACGTACCGCAGCTCCACCGCGAGCCGCCGGGCGAGCGCGTCGTCGCCGCAGATGACCATGTGGCCGCTGAAGGGGGCGTGTTGGGGCTGCTGGGGAAGTGTGGACACGAATCCCAGCATGCCTTGCGCACCTCCGGGTGTTCGAATCGTTCCGGCCGATCAGTGGTCTTCGTGTGTCGTCGGGGTGCGTGGAGCCGCGTGCCGGGGGGACTGCTCCGGGCCTGCGAGCAGATGACGTGGGTCCGTTGCCCGGACGATCGCCGCCTCGACCGCCGCGATCCGGTCGGAGAGCAGGTCCAGTGCCGCGACCGCCCGCGAGACGGTGTCTGCGCTGCTCGGACGGGGCCGAGAGTTCGGGGACGGGGTGCCGTCCGGGCCGTCGAGTGCCTGGGTACGTACGTACGAGGCGGTGATCGCCGCCCATCGGTCCGCCTGTTCGGCGGTGAGGGTGCCGCGCAGAGCCGCCAGTTTGAGCAGGTTGGACTCGGCGCCCGTGGTGAGGGTCTGGGCCTCGCCCGCGTAGTGGTCGTCGATGACGGCGACCAGTTCGGCGTCGTTCATCACGGGCACGATCCGCTCGGCGATCTTGTTCATGTTGCGGTACGAGCCCTGCAGCCGGAAGGGCGGCTCGGTGCGCGTCACGTCGGTCTGCGCGGCCGAGGCGATGTACGCGGCGTTCACGGCGAGAACGGTGTCGCGGGCGGTCACGAGGTGGCGCAGGACCGCGGTGATCCGGTCCAGCTCGGCGGGGGTGTACGGGTGGTCGAGGCGGTCCGCGCGCGCGATGGGGTCTCCCTTGCTCGAACGGAGTTGAGAGCTTGGGGAAGGGGCCGTGCCGGAGGCCAGGCGGACGAGCAGCGCGAGGTCCTCGCGGGAGCGGCCGGCGAGGGGGGCCAGCACCGGGTTGGCGGTCAGCGCGTTCTCGATGAAGCTCAGCGCGAAGACGTCGTCGCGGCCGCTCAGCACCTCGCCCAGGTTCCACACGTCGGCCCGGTTCGCGAGCATGTCCGGGATCCGGAACTGTTCGCCGGACTCGGTGTACGGGTTGCCCGCCATGCACACCGCGAACCGCTTGCCCCGCAGGTCGTAGCTGCGTGGCTCGCCGTCCCGGACGCCCTCGATACGGCGGGTGGCGTCACAGAGGGGGATGAACTTCTGGAGCAGTTCGGGTGACGTGTGCTGGATGTCGTCCAGGTAGAGGAGTGTGTTGTTGCCCGCCTCCAGTGCGAAGTTGATCTTTTCGATCTCCCGGCGGGCGGTCGCGCTGTGCGCCTGCGCGGGGTCGAGGGAGGTCACGTCGCGGCCGAGCGACGGGCCGCTGATCTTGACGAGGACCAGGCCGAGCCGGTCGGCGACGTACTCCATGAGTGTCGTCTTGCCGTAGCCGGGCGGCGAGACGAGCAGCAGGAGACCCTGTGAGTCGGTGCGCCGGTCGGCGTCGGCCGTGCCGAGCTGCTTGGCGAGGCTGTCGCCGATCAGCGGCAGGTACACCTCGTCGAGAAGTTGATTGCGGACGAACGCGGACATCACGCGCGGCCGGTGGTCGTCGAGCCGCAGCCGGGCGCGTTCGGCGGTGACGAGGGCGGTGCGGGCTCGCTGGTAGGCGCGGAAGCCGGGGACGGTGCTCGCACGGAACTTCTGCGTGCGGGCGAGGAGTTCATCGAGGCGGACCGTCAGGCGGCCACGGTCGACGCGCGGATGGGTGCCCAGCAGGCCGTCCACGGTCGCCGAGAGCGGTGCCTCGCAGTCGTAGCGGGTGAGCTCCGGCTCCGGGCAGAGTTCGACGGCGACCGCCTCGGCGAGATCACCGCTCGGGAGGTCCGTTCCGCTCGCGGAGGCGTACGAGGTCAGCCAGCCCTCGATGAGCTGGCGGCGCGCGGGGAGGTCGTCGCGGAGGGCCTCCAGATCCTCGTCGTACGCCGAAGTGCCGGTCGTGCGGCGGAACTTGTCCAGAAAGGTGCGGGCGGTCGTGCTCGTGACGAACCCGGCGGGGCCCGAGGTCAGCTCCTCGAAGAGGTACGCGGCGGCGGCGTGCGCGTCATCGGCCCCGATCCGGGTTGCCCATTCCTCCTGGAGCGCGTTGATCGCGGGCGCCAGGCCGAACGTCTCGCGGGCCCGGGCCAGGGAGGCGGCCCGGCGCGCCCAGGAGGCGCGGAGGGCGTCGTCCGCGTCGTACGTCCAGAAGAGCTGCGCCGCCGCCCGGACGGAGGGCGGGACACACAGCAGGCCGGCACCGGCCTGCAGTCGCAGCAGCGTGGTCAGGATGGCGGCGGCGTCCTCGTCGTGGACGCCGCGCTGATATCCCTCGTCGTACGCGGCGGCAGCCGACTCCCGTACGAGCAGGGTGAGTTCGGCCGGTTCGCGGGCGGCCAGAGCATCCGCGCCGTGCTCGTCCAGGAGGCGGGCTGCGAGGTGTTCGGCGCGGTAGACGGACGGGGACTCCGAGGGCAGCAGCTGGTCCCAGTACGGGCGGGTCGCCTCGAACGCGGGGTCGGTGACCGGAGCCCGGTAGTCGGTTCCGGTGACGGCGAACGCGAGCCGGTCCCCGGAGGGCACGAGCGTCAGGTCGAACGGCTGGGTGTTCACGGCGAACCGGTGCCGGCCGAGCCGGATCGTCGCCCCGCCGTCCGCGTACAGCTCGCTGCGGTCGCGCAGGGCCCGCCCCGCCTCCTGGCGGGCCGCCTTCAGCCGTCCGTCGAGCTCCTCGGCCCGCACCGGGTCGCCGAGCCCGCGCAGTTCGTCCGCCGTGCGCCGGACCTTGGCGACCATCGGGTCGGAGGCGAAGTACGTGTGGACGGCGTCCAGGTCCGGGAGGGCGGACAGGCGCCGGGAGACGGTCTCCAGGACCCGGGCCGCCGAGTCCGCCAGCCGTTCGGCGCGGCGAGCGCGGTCGTCCTGCAGCGTCTGCTTGCGGGCCGAGAACGCCTCGTACACCTCGGTCCGCCGCTCGGCCAGCTCGGCGAGGAAGTCGTCGTACTCGGCGAACCGGGACTCCAGGTTCTCCAGCTGAAGCAGGAGCCGGGCCAGTTGTTCGTCGCACGCGTCGGGGGAGTCCGCGGCGGCCAGCGCACCCGTGACCGCCTGCCCGAGCAGGGCGAACTCGGCGGCGAACTCCGCCCGCCCCTCGTGATCGAGGAGCTCGCGACGGCGCGCGTCGAGCGTGGCCCGGGCCCGGTTCACACCGCCGAGGACCTCGGCGATCCGTTCCAGGATCGATGTGCGGACGGTCGCGTCCCCGATGTCGAGCCCGGCGACGACGTCGGTGACCGTCGCGAGCCCGTCCGTCATCCCGGTCAGCCGGTCGCCGAGCGCGGTCGCGTCGGCGACGGTGGCGAGCGCGGACGCGTCGGCGGTGAGCTGCTCGATGTCGTGGTGGTAGCCCGTGAACGCGTCGGCCCGGCTCAAGAACGCGACTGCGCGCTGGGCGGCGGAGGTGAGATCGGCGGCGGTGGCCGCCGTCAGCTCGGCGATCCGGTCGGTGTCCGCGTACCGCATCTCGCCGAGCGTCGCCAAGTGGCCGTGTGCGCGGCGCAGTTCGGTGAGCTGGGAGACCCAGGCGGCGGCCGAGCGCGGGGCTTCGCCGCGGATGCGGCGGACGAGCGCGGTGAGGTGGTCCGCCGCGCCGGTGAGTGCCTCGGCGGCCTGCCGGGTCAGCTCCTGCACCGTCTCGAACTCCGCGAGAACCTGCTGCGCGGTGTCGTGGAGGGCGGTCAACGGGCCACTGAGTGAGCCGAGGTCGGGGTCGGTGAGCCAGTGGTAGCGGTCGGTGGTGCGGGTGCAGTCGGCGACCAGCCGGGCGTACACGGCCGTGGTCGGTGTGGTCCGCGTCGCGCTGTTCGCCAGCGCGAGACAGTCGGAGATGCCGCGTACCAGATCGGCGTTGCCGACCCGGGCGAGCGGACCCGTCCCGGCCGGGCGGGAGGCGGCATGGGTGTCGGAGACGTACGGGGTCTGCCAGCGCTGCACCGCGTGCACACGGGCCGGCTCGGCCGACGCGGTGTCCTTGAGGAGGACGAGGGTGCCGTCGTCGAGCAGCGCGTGGCCGCCGCAGAGCAGCGGGGTGGCGACCTCCTGGCGGATCAGGTTGTAGGGGAGGAGCAGGCCGCGGCCGCCGTCCCGGGAGCGGAAGAGGTAGAGGACGTCCTCGCCGTTGGGGGAGCGGACGGCCCCCTCGAAGACCGGGTCGGCGAGCGGCTCGGCGAGGTCGAAGGTCTTGACGGCGCCGGTGGTGAGGTACGTGCCGCCGGGGAAGATGATCCCCTGGTCCTCCGGCAGCCGGTGGCAGGCGGGCCCGATGGCGTCGAGGCGCTGCACGGTGGAGAGCAGCGTGTTGAAGACCAGGTGGCGCCAGGCGTCCTCGTTGTACGGGCGGATCCGCAGCAGGACCAGGGGCCCGACCTCGGCGTACTCGACGTCGGCGTCGGCGAGGGACTGGAGGGGCTCGGCGACCGGCTCCTCGTAGATCCCGTGCGGTGTGTCGGTGTCGTCGGCGGTCTTGACGGTCAGGGTGCCGCCGAGCGTGTCGACGAAGAGCGCGCCGCTGCCGCCGATCGCGATGTGCGGATGGCGGCCGGGGATGTGCGACTCGCGGCCCGCCGCGGTCCAGGTGAAGTCGTGCGACGGCGGGAAGACGTGGTCGCGGTCGCCGCGCGCGTCGAGGAACGCGCCGGGGGAACCGTCCGGGGTGAGCGCCCAGCGCAGTACGCGGATGTCGTCGGCGGTCTCACCGGTACGGAACACGGCGAGGAGCCGCCCGTCGACGCGGCGGAGACGGAGCAGGCGGGCGTCGCGGTAGTAGCGGTGCAGGGTGGTGAACTCGCGTACGAAGGCCTCGTCGGCGAGGAGAGCGTCCCGGCCCGGTGACAGATCGGGTCCGTAGAGAGTGAGTACGTCCGCGACCTCGGCGTCGCCGCGTGCGCCCGGTCCTCGCTCGAACCCGAACAGCAACTGCCCGCCCACGGCGACGAGATCGCGGGGCACGGAAGGGCGCTCCGTACGGACCTGCTCGGTGGCCAGGAGACGGAGCCGCGTCGAACCGAACTCCTCGGTGCGGCGGGTGTCGAGTGCTTCGGCGCGGTGGGTGAGCTCGGTGGCCTGCGCGGTGAGGCGGCGCCGCAGTACGTCGTAGGTGCCGGCGTCCACGGTGGAGGTGGGGTCGGTGTCCATGCGTACGGCTCCCTGCGAGATGTGTGTCGGGTGGCGCGGCCGCCGGCCGCGCTGCGTCCTCGAACTCCGGACGGGCTTGACATGGCAGTCCACTCGAGCCCGTCCCGGCGATCGAGGACAAAGCCGTGGCCGGTCGGGCCCGATGCACTGATGGGCGGTCAGGGGGCGGCCGTCCCGTCGAGCCCGTCCGGCCTCCGAGGACAGAGCGGCCACCCCGGCGCCGGGGCTCGACCTGACGCCCCTACGCCACCGGCGTCCCATTGCGCGACGCGGGTACGTCAGGGGCATCCGCCAGTGCCCCGACCGGCAGGTCCGCCAGACCGAGCTTCCGCGCCGAGTCCAGGAGCTGGCGGACCGGTCCGGCATCCGCACCCACTCCCGGCGCCGCCAGCATCCGCATCAGCAGCGCCGACACCGTCAGGTTCTGCACATCGCCCGTCGAGACCGACCCGAGCACACGCGTCAGGTCGTCCGTGAACGATGACGACCCGTTCAGCCACGGGCCTGCGAGTGCCTTCGCGGTGTCCGAGTTCTCCACGAACCCGTCCACGCTCTTGCCGAGCGAGATGGACGAGACGAGCCGGTCGAAGAAGACCGAATCCCCGCCGACGATGTCGATGTCCGCGTTCTCCAGACCGGTGGCCAGGACCGTCGCCTGCGCCTCGGCGACCTGCCGCTGCACATCGAGTCCGGCCAGCCGGATCTCCTTCTCGGCGGCGAGCCGCAGCCGGTACTCCTCGTGCCCGCGCGACGCGTCGTCCAGCGCCGCCATCGCGGCCGCCTTCTCCGTGAGCCCGGCCGCCTCCGCCTTCAGCTTCTCGCCGATCATCGCCGCGTCCGCCGTGGCCTGCGCCTGCGTGCCCTCGGCTGTGGCGAGAGCCTTCAGCCGCGCACCCTCGGCCTCGGCCTTGAGCCGGGCGGACGTGGCCCCGGCCTCGGCGAGACCGGTCTTCTCGATGACATCGGCCGCCGCCTCCCGTACCTGCACCTCGGCAAGTCCGGGCGCCGCGGACTCCGCCTGGACGCCTTCGGCGAGCCGCAGCTTGGCCCGGGCGTCGAGGTCCGCGCTCTTCAGCCGGGCCTCGGCGAGGGTCAACTGTTCCGCCGCCCGGTGCGTGGCCGCCACCTCGGCCGCCTCCGCCGCCTTGATGTCCTTGACCAGCTTCTCCTGGGCCTCCGCCTCGGCTGCGATGATCACCGACTTGCGGGTGCGCTCGGACTCCTCGACCGCCCGCAGCGTCCTGATGGACTCCTCCTGCTCGGCGACCGTACGGTCCACCGCGATCCGCTCCCGGATCACATCGGCGACCTCGCGGCGCTCGGCCTCGACCTCCTTCGTCGCGGCGATCCGGTTCAGCTCGGTCTGCCGTTCGCGTCCGATGACCTCGATCAGCCGGTCCTTCTCGATGCGCTCGTTCTCCACCGCGATGACCCGCTCACGGTTCTTCTGCGCGACGGCGATCTCCCGCGCCTGGTTCTCGCGCTGGATGCCGAGCTGCTCCTCGGTACGGATGAACGCGGTCTGCGCGCCCAGCCGTTCCTCCTCCTGGACCCGGGCGGTGGCCGCCTCCTCGCGGGCCCGCAGCGTCTCGACCTCGCGCCGCTGCTTGATCTCGGCCTCGGCCTGCCGGCGCTCCAGCTCCAGGATGGTCTCGCGGGCGTCGACGTTCTGCCGGGTGATCTCCTTCTGCTCGGTGCGCTGGTACTCGTTGGTGCGCACGTGCTCGATCGCCGTCAGCTCGGTGATCTTACGAATGCCTTGCGCGTCGAGGATGTTGGCGCCGTCGAGCTGCGCCATCGGCGTCTGCTCCAGGTGGTCGATCGCCGCGTCGTCGAGGTGGTAGCCGTTCAGGTCGGTGCCGATGACCCGGATGATGCGGTCCCGGAACTCCTCGCGCTTGGTGTAGAGATCGACGAAGTCCAGCTGCTTGCCGACCGTCTTGAGCGCCTCGGCGAACTTCGCGGCGAAGAACTCCTGGATGGCGGCCTTGTCGCTGGCCCGCTCGGTGCCGATGGACTGGGCGACCTTGATGACGTCCTCGACGGTCTTGTTCACCCGTACGAAGAAGTTGATGTGGATGTCGGCGCGGATGTTGTCCTGGCAGATCAGGCCCTCGCGCCCGGTGCGGCGCAGCTCGATCGTCTTCACCGAGATGTCCATGTACTCGGCCTTGTGCAGCACCGGCAGGACGACGGCTCCGGTGAAGGTCACGTCGACCTTCTTGGTCTTGGAGATGATCAGGGCCTTGCCCTGTTCGACCTTGCGGAAGAGCCGGCTGATGACGAGGAGCAGGGCGATCGCGATGAGCAGGACCACGGCGACGAGCACGCCGAAGCCCAGGGAGATGGCATACATGACAGTCCTTGGCGGCTGGTGAGGAAGGTGAGAAGTGCGGGGTGCCCGGCGGTGCGGGCGGCTCAGCGGGTACGGCGTCGGGTGCGCGGCAGCGGCCGTGGGGGCTTCGGCGGTCCCGGGTCGAGCGTCACGTCGTACGGCGAGACCCAGAAGAACTCACCCTCGTCGTCGTACGCGTACAGGAGTCCCGCGCTGCCCGCCGTGAACGCCGCCTCATCGGTCTGCCGTAACAGCCTTACCTGCACCATCGCGGTCGAACCGTCGGCCGCCGCGACTTCGGCCTGGCCGAAGTCGGAGCTGACGGAGCCGGTACGGACGGTGCAGACCCGGCCGAGGAAGTCCTGCCGGGACGGCGGGAGTTCGGCCGGGAAGTGGCGCCGGTAGCGGTGGACGAGGACCCGGACCACAGCCCAGGAGATCAGCAGCGCCCCGGCGAGCACGGCACAGGCGAGCGCGGCCCGGGCAGTGCCGGTGACCGCGCTGCGGAGCAGCAGGACGGAACTGGTCAGGCTGGTGAACCAGGCGACGACGACCATCACGGACACCGAGACGGCGACCGGCACACCGCCGATCCCGGCCAGGTCGGTGTCGAGGTCGGCGTCGAAGGAGTGATGGTCGGCCGCGCCCGCCAGGACCAGCAGCCAGAAGCAGATGACGACGATCAGAGCGGCGCCGAAGAGGACGGCGGGGAAGGAGGATGCGGCTCTCAGGAATTCCTGCATCGGTCCACTCCCCCTGCCTGTCGGTGGGGGTGCGGTGGAGGGGACGTCCGGCGGTGACTCCGGTGCCGCGGCGCCGCCTGCATGCGGCGCCGCGGCTACCGGGTCATCCCCCCCCGTCCCCGTATCCCCCGTATTCCCCCGAGTTCCCCCGTGTTCCCCCGGTTGGTGATGGGCCTGATCATGACAGCCGACGTCGTCGTATCGCACTGCCGGAATCCGGCAATCTTTGTACGTCTTTGATGCCGGGCACCGACACCTGCTCATATGTGTTGAGTGGGTGTCAGTGACGCATCAAAACTGGAGGCATGGGCGTGGCGGAGCCGGAGATTCCCGACGAGTATCTGGGGGAGTACGCCTCCATCCTGGAGGAGGTCGCGGCGACCGGCCGCCGACTGACCCGCGACGAGTTGGACGCCCGCCGCACCCTGGGCCGGGAGGCGGCCGAGGCGGGATTCCAGCTGCGCGCCCTGGTCGGTCTGCATCTGGCGGCGACCCGAACCGCCTGGCCGCGCGCCACAGCCGCGCACCCCACGTCCACCGACTGCGTGCTGGCCGCGGTCGAGCAGGCCGTCGACGCGTTCGCCGAGGGGTTCGAGCGCGCCCAGCGGCTCACCGTGCGGCGGGAGGAGGCGGCGCGCCGTGAGTTCATCGACGACCTGCTGTACGGGCGCAGCGACCTGGGCCGGCTCGCCGAGCGGGCCACCCGCTTCGGGCTGCGGCTGTCGCGTGCCCACGCGGTCGCGGTGGCGACGGGCCCGGAGGCGTACACCGAGACGGATGCGGTGCCCCGCATGGTGGAGGCGGCGCTGCTCGCCCGCTTCGACGGCCGGAAGATCCTCCTCACGACCAAGGACGGGCGCCTGGTCTGCATCGCCCCGGCCGCCCAGCCGGACGTCCTGCGCTATTTCGCCAAGCAGGCGCATGCGGCGACGGATGGCGGCCTGGTCGCGGTCGGCCGCCCGCACCGGGGCCCGGGCGGCGTCGTCCAGTCGTACGACGAGGCGCTCGACGCGCTCGATCTGGCGGACCGGATGGACCTGGAGGATCCGGTGCTGTACGCCGCCGACCTGCTGGTCTATCCGGTGCTGACCCGGGACCGGCAGGCGATGACCGATCTGGTGCGCAGTGAGCTCGGCCCGCTCCAGAAGGCGCGAGGAGGCGCGGAGCCCTTGCTGAAGACGCTCGCCGCTTACTTCGACGCGGGCTGTGTCGCCGCCGAGACGGCCCGCAGGCTGGCGCTCAGCGTGCGGGCGCTCACCTACCGGCTGGAGCGCATCCATCAGCTGACCGGCTCCGACCCGTCCGACCCGATGCACCGCTACACGCTGCAGACCGCGGTGATCGGCGCCCGGCTGCTGGACTGGCCCGCCAAGGAACTCTGACGGCCCAGCCCGGACCGGGCGGCTCCTCAGCTGCCATCCCTGGTGGGCGCACGACAACAGCTGCGGCACCTCGCCGCGTTGTCGGAGCGCCCGGACACGCCCCGTACGAGGACGCCCCTGCGCCGTGCGACGCACCGCATCCGACGCCGCGGGCCGATCCACCACCGGGGGCGACGGGGCAGCCCCTGGCCCCGGCGCGCATCCCCGCATGCGGGGATACGGACCTGCCTTTAGCGTGGGTCCGGGGGATTTCGGGGGGTGCGCACCGAGGGAGACCCGGACCATGGCTCGTCACTCACGTCATGCGCGGGAGCCTGTCGAGGGTGAGCCCTCCGCGAGCGGCGCGAGAGCGACCGCCACCTCCCCGCCGTCCCGCCCCGCATCCGACCGTGAGCGCGGCCCGTCGCGTCGGTGGTGGGTGCTGGCGGTGATCGGTCTGGCCCAGCTGATGGTGGTGCTGGACGCCACCATCGTGAACATCGCCCTGCCCTCCGCCCAGCAGGACCTCGGATTCTCCGACGGCAACCGCCAGTGGATCGTGACCGCGTATGCCCTGGCCTTCGGCTCGCTGCTGCTGCTCGGCGGCCGGATGGCCGACCTGGTGGGCCGCAGGATCGCCTTCCTGACCGGTCTGGTCGGCTTCGCGGTCGCGTCGGCGATCGGCGGCGCCGCCCCGAGCTTCGAGGTCCTGGTCTTCGCCCGCGCACTCCAGGGCATGTTCGGCGCGCTCCTCGCCCCGGCCGCGCTCTCCCTCCTCACCACGACGTTCACCGTCCCGAAGGAGCGCGCCAAGGCGTTCGGGATCTACGGCGCGATCGCGGGGACGGGCGGCGCGGTGGGACTGCTGCTCGGCGGGGTCCTCACCCAGTACCTGAACTGGCGCTGGTGCCTGTACGTGAATCTGCTGTTCGCCCTGGTCGCCTTCCTCGGCGGCATCCGGCTGCTCACCGCCGGTGCCCCCGCAGACCGCCCCAAGCTCGACGTCCCGGGCACCGTCCTGGTCTCGGCGGGGCTCTTCTGCATCGTGTACGGATTCTCCAACGCCGAGTCGCACCCCTGGGGCGCACCGGACACCTGGGGCTTCCTGCTGGCGGGCGGTGTGCTCCTGGCGGCGTTCGTCTGGTGGCTGACCCGGGCCGCGCATCCGCTGCTGCCGCCGCGGGTGGTGCTGGACAGGAACCGCGGGGCGTCGTACCTGGCGATGTTCATCGCCGGCGGCGGCATGTTCGGCGTCTTCCTGTTCCTCACGTACTACCTGCAGAGGACCCTGTACTACTCGCCGGTGACGACCGGTCTCGCCTTCATCCCGATGGTCTGCTTGATGATCGCGACGTCGATGACGACGACCAATGTGCTGGTGCCGCGCTTCGGCGCGAAACCGATCGTGCCGCTCGGCATGGGCATCGCCGCGGCCGCCATGGTGTGGATGACCGGTTTGGACCTGACGAGCAGCTACCCCACCTATGTGCTGCCCGCCCTGCTCGTCCTCGGCCTGGGCCTCGGCGCGATCTTCGCCACGGTGATGAACCTGGCCACGTACGGGGTGGCCACTCGCGACGCGGGTGTGGCCTCGGCGATGGTCAGTACCAGCCAGCAGGTGGGCGGTTCGATCGGCATGGCGCTGCTGAACACCCTCGCCACCAGTGCCGCCATGGACTACCTGTCCGACCGCCCGGTGACGCCTGCCAATGTCGCCCGGGCCCAGCTGCAGAGCTACTCCACCGCGTACTGGTGGTCGGCGGGTTTCTTCCTCATCGGGCTGGTGGTGACGGCGGTCCTGTACCCCAGGGGCGCACCCCGGACCCAGGTGGTGGAGGAGTCGGCCCCGGTCCGCGCCTGACGACCGGGCCGGCTGCCCCGGACCCGCCCTGCACGCCGGCGTCCCGCCGCCGCATGTCGTCCAGCGACTCAGAGCCTGTCGGGTGACCTCTGATCGGGCGGCCACGCCCTGGCACGCACGCTTCCCGCGTTGCCAAAATGCCCTAGTAGCTCCGCTACAAGGCCATCCCAGCGCCTTGGAATCGCACGCACCAGACCGCGTCCGCTTTTCGATCGAAGGTCACCCGACAGGCTCTCACGCCGTACGAGGATCCGTGCGGTCCCGTCCGGCGCCGGCTTGACGCAGGACCCCGCCTCCGTGACGCGATGCGTACGCGGCACGGAGGCGGAGTCCTGGGGATGGGCGGCCGGGGATTCGTTCGGGGGGAGTCGCGAGTCCCCGGCCTGGCCGGGTGCGGTCCGATGGTCAGTCGGACCGCGGGATGCTCCCGGCGGTCAGTGGGGCCGTCGAGGCACTAGAGGTCGAACTCGTGCGGCGGAAGGTCGAGCGCGAAGCACGCCTCCCGGACGACGGCCTGCTCCGACTTGTCGAAGTCGCCGTCGGCGCCGCCGATGACGATGCCGATCTGGATGACGGCACGCGCCTCGGCCGGCTTCTTCTTCGCCTTGCCGATCTCCTGGAGCACGCTGACCTTGCCGAAGGCGAAGTCGGCGGTGAGCTTGTTCACGTACTCGTTGAAACGCCGCTGCAGGTCGTCCGCGGGGAAGTTCTGGAGCACCTCGTTGGTGGCGATGAGCGAGGCGACGCGCTGGCGCTCGGACGGGTCGATGGAACCGTCGGCAGCGGCGACCAGGGCGCACATGGCCATGCTCGCGTCGCGGAACGCACCGCTCTTCAGGTCGTTCTTCTTCGCCTCGAGCTGTGACTGCATCGTCGTCGCGGATTCCTTGATCCGATCCCACAGTGCCATGACGTCTCCATACGTTGCTTGCGTTGCGTTGCCGGAACGAGATCCAACTCTACAGACGTGTAGAAGTGAGCAGGATGGTCGCCCACTACGTCCGGGAACCGGCCTTCAGTACGATGCTGCGACGCCGTGGCCGACGCGGCATCGCACGAAGGGCAGTCACCACGATGGACACGGCCGGGGCCAGCCACCACCCGCACAACGAACTGTCCGACGACAACGTGCCCCCGGCGGGTCCCGCCTCCGACGGCCGGCGCCCCCGCAAGCGCGGACAGGGTGAGCTGGAGGCCCAGGTCCTCGCCGTTCTGCGCTCGGCGAACGGCTCCGCGACGGCGGGCTGGGTGCAGGAACACCTCGACGGCGACCTCGCGTACACCACCGTCATCACGATCCTGTCCCGTCTGTACGAGAAGAAGTGCGTGACCCGTGCCCGCCAGGGCCGCTCCTACACCTGGACGTCCGCCTCCGACGAGGCCGGTCTCGCCGCGCTGCGGATGCGTCGGGTCCTGGACGGCGAACGGGACCGCGAGGCCGTACTCGCCCGGTTCGTCTCGGCGCTGTCCCCGGGCGACGAGGAACGCCTGCGCGCGCTGCTGGCGCAGACGATGGAGAAGGACGAGGGCTGACCCATGGGCGTCTTCGTCTACCTGCCCCTCGTGCTGCCGTTGACCGCGCTGCCGATCGCGCGCCTCGCCGAACAGCATCTGCACCCGCGCAGCGCCACCCGCCTGCTGGCGGCCGTCGGCACGACGCTCGCCCTGTGCAGCACGGTGTGCCTGGCGTTGCTGATGGTGGTGGGCACGGCCCAGCTCCCCGGCAACCCGCTGCCGGACGGCTGGTCGGACCTCGAGGTGCGTGCGGCGGTGCCGTACGAGGAGAAGGCGGGCATCGTCGCGATCGGGGTGCTGGCGGCGGTGGTCGTGGCCTGCGGGTCGGCGGTCCATCGCCACGTACGCCAACGCATCCGCGCCACACGGGCCCTGCAGTCCCTCCCGGAGCAGCCGTCCGCGGTCGCCGTGCTGCCGGACCCGGAGCCGTACGCGTACGCACTTCCCGGCACCCCCGGCCGGGTGGTCGTGTCGACGGCGATGATGGAGTGCCTGACCGCCCGCGAACGCCGGGCGCTCGTCGCCCACGAGCAGGCCCATCTGGCCGCCCGTCACCACCGCTACCTCCTGGCCGCCCAACTTGCCGCGCGCGCCAACCCGTTCCTGCTGCCGCTGCGTACGGCGGTGGCGTACAGCACGGAGCGGTGGGCGGACGAGGAGGCGGCGCAGACGATCGGTGACCGGCGGGCGGTGGCGGTCGCGGTCGGCAAGGCGGCGCTCTTCGCGCACCGTTCGCCGACCGCCCGGCCCGCGTTCGCCGCGTTCGCGGCGGTGGGCCCGATCCCGCGCCGGGTCGCAGCGCTCCTGGAGCCGGTCCCGCCGACCCGGCTGTGGCCCCCGTCGTCCGCGCATGTCGCCTGGGCGGGACTGGTGGCCACCGTCGGAACCACGGTGTCGGCGCTGTCGTCGCTGAACGCGACAGTGACGCTGGTGCGGATCCTGCACGAGGCGACCCCGCTCTGAGAGCGGTTCAGAGGAGCTCTCAGTCGGCGGCCGAGGCGTGCTCGACGACAGGCATCTCCGTGCGGGCGACAGGCACACTGCCCCCGGACGCGCCACCCCCGCCGTCCCGCCACGTCCGGATCCTGGCCACGACGGGCTGGGTCCAACGGGCGGTGAGCGGACCGATGATGACGAGAATCAGGACGTACGCGGTGGCGATCGGCCCGATACGGGGCTCGGTCGCCACGGCCAGACCGGCGATGACGATGGAGAACTCACCGCGCGCGACCAGCGTCCCGCCGGCCCGCCACCGCCCGCGCGACCCGATCCCGGCGCGCCGGGCGGCGTACCACCCGGTGCCGATCTTGGTGAAGACGGTGACGAGGGCCAGCAGCAGCGCGGGCAGCAGCACGGGCGGAATGTCGGACGGGTCGGTGGAGAGACCGAAGAACACGAAGAAGACGGCGGCGAACAGATCGCGCAACGGCGTCAGCAGCTTGCGGGCCCCTTCCGCGACCTCTCCCGAGAGCGCGATCCCGACGAGAAACGCCCCCACCGCCGCGGACACCTGCAACTGCTGTGCCACACCGGCCACCAGGACGGTCAGCCCGAGCACGACGAGCAGCAGCATCTCCGGATTGTCGGAGGACACGGCCCGGCTGATGAGCCGGCCGTGCCGCAGCGCCACGTAGAGAACCAGACCGACGGTACCGAGGGCGATCAGCAGGGCGATACTGCCCCCGGCCAGACCGGCACCGGCGACCATCGCGGTGAGCAGCGGCAGATAGACGGCCATCGACAGGTCCTCGATGACGAGAACCCCGAGAATGACGGGCGTCTCCCGGTTCCCCAGCCGCCCCAGGTCGGTGAGTACCTTCGCGATGACGCCGGACGACGAGATCCAGGTGACCCCCGCCAGTGCGACGGCCCCCACGGGCCCCCACCCGAGCAGCAGCGCAGCCACCGCGCCGGGCGTCGCATTGAGTACGAAGTCGACGGCCCCGGACGGGTACTGCGTCTTCAGGCTGGTCACCAGCTCGGACGCGCTGTACTCCAGCCCCAGCAGGAGCAGCAGCAGAATGACGCCGATCTCGGCGCCGACGGCGGTGAACTCCTCACTGGCCCCGAGGGGCAGCAGCCCCCCGTCCCCGAACGCCAGCCCGGCCAGCAGGTAGAGCGGGATCGGCGAAAGCCCTATCCGCCCGGCGAACCGTCCGATGATCCCGAGCCCCAATATGACGGAGCCGAGCTCCACCAGCAGTGCGGTCGTGTCGTGCACGGTCAGCCCTCCGCAATGATCTCGGAGAGCGCGTCGACGCCCTCACGCGTTCCGACGACGACCAGCGTGTCCCCGATGGCCAGCCGGAAGTCCGGCCCGGGCGACGGATGCGCACTGTGCGTCCGCAGCACGGCCACGATCGACGCCCCGGTCCGGGTCCGGGCCCGGGTGTCCCCGAGCAGCCGGCCCCCGTACGGGGAGCGCGACCCGAGCGGTATGTGCTCGGTGACGAGATCGATGCCCTCGGTCCGTACGGCGTCGATGGGCGCGGCGTCGATGAGGTGGGCGAGTCCGGTCGCCTCCCGTGGAGTCAGGGCCACGGAGAGCTGACACGAATCGGGATCGTCGCGCTCGTAGAACCCGATGAACCGGCGCCCGTCGTGGTGGACGACGACGGAGATGTGCTGTCCCGACTCGGTGATGTAGTCGTACTGCACACCGACTCCGGGCAGCGTGGTCCGGTGGGTTCCCATGGCTTCCTCCCGAGGCGCGCGGCGCCAGGGCGACGCACTTGGTGATCTCTTTAACCTTCCATTACCTTAACCGGAGGGTTCCGCCGCCTGGTGCCCGTGCGCACGGAGATCCTGCTCACCCGCGGAGACGGCGTGATCGGCGCGCGGCCCTGGGAGGCGGCCGAGTCCGGACGCAGCCGTGCCCGGCGGTTTGCTGCTCACCGCCGGGCACGTGGGGATCGGGAACGGCGTCAGTCGGTGATCTCGATCTTGCCGTTGGCCGATGCCGTGGCCGGGGCCTGCGCCGGGATCTCCGTCGCGGTGTCCGAAGCCGACCCGCCCTTCAGGTTCTTCAGCAGTGCCGCCAGGTCGACGCCCGTCGTGGCGTTGAGCAGTTCCATGCCCTGCGCGACGTTGTCCGCGACCGTGCGCGACAGCTGGCTCGCGCCGTCCGTCGAGATGACCGTCATCTTGTCGATCGCGCTGAGCGGTTCGGCCGCCTTGGCGACGACGTGCGGGAGTACCTCGACCAGCATCTGGAGCACCGCCGCGTCGCCGTACTGGGCGAACGCGTCCGCCTTCTTCCGCATGGCCTCGGCCTCGGCCGCGCCCTTCGCGGCGATGGCGGCGGCTTCCGCCTCGCCTTCGATGCGGACGGCGTCGGCGAGCGCCGAGCGGTGGAGCTTCTCGCCCTGACCGGTGAGGCGGGAGCGCTCCGCGTCCGCCTCGGCCTCCTTGACCTGGGCGATGCGGCGGGCCTCGGCCTCCTGCTCGGCCTGGTAACGGGCGGCGTCGGCGGGCTTGCGGACCTTGGTGTCGAGCTCGCGGTCGGTCAGGGCCGCCTGGCGCTGGGCGACCTTCTCCTGCTCCTCCAGGACTTCCTGCTGGCGGGCGGCCTCGGCGAGCGGCCCCGCGGCGTTGGCCTTGGCCGCCGCCGCTTCCGTCTCGGCCTTGATCTCGGCCTGCTTGAGGTAGAACGTCCGCTCGGCGACGGCGATTTCCTCGGCGGCCTTGAGGCGGGCCTGCTCGGACGCGCGCTTGGCGATCGCCTCGGCGATGTCCGCCTCCTGCTTGGCGCGGGCGGCCTCGGGGCGGCCGAGGTCTTCGAGGTAGGAGCCCTCGGTGGTGATGTCCTGGATCTGGAAGGCGTCCAGGATCAGGCCCTGGCCGGAGAGGCTGGCCTCGGCCTCCTCGGCGACCTGGCCGGCGAACGCGGCGCGGTCGCGGATGATGTCCTCGACCGACATCCGGCCGACGATGGCGCGCAGCGCGCCGGAGAGAACCTCCTGGGTGAAGCCGACGATGCCGTCCTGCTGCTGCAGGAACCGCTGGGCGGCGGCCCGGATCGCGTCCTCGTTGCCCCCGACCTTGACGATCGCGACGCCTTCGAGGTGGGACTTCACACCGCGCAGGGTGACGGCTCCGCGCACGGCGACCGGGATGTGCCGGCTGGAGAGGTCCAGGGTGAACTTCTGCTGCACGAACGGGACGACGAAGACGCCGCCGCCGACGACGACCTTCTGCCCGCTGTTGTCGATGCTGGTGCGTCCGGTCACCGGGTCGGTCGATTTCTTGCCGCGCCGGCCGGTGATGATGAAGGCCTCGCTCGGCCCGGCGACCTTGTAGCGGGTGATCACCACGAGGCCGAGGAGTACGAGAAGTACGACGACTCCGACGACGGCGGTCACAACTGGGCTCATAAGGGGTCCCCCCTGCCTCCCGATCGGGAACGGCAGCTCGGTTCAGTGGGTGGTCAGCGCTCGACGGGGCGGACCGCGACCGAGGTGGTCGAGAGTGCGGCCTCCACCCAGATCTCGGTGCCGCGCTCGACCGGCACCGGGCTCTTCGCCGCGAGTTTCACGGGCTGGCCCGCGAGCCGCAGCAGGACCTCGCCGTAGCCGTCGGCCGGGATGGCCGTGACGACGGACCCGGACGTGCCGACGAGATCGGCGCCCCGCGGTGTGGCGGCGGTCTGATCGCGCATCAGGGCACGGCTGAACTTCCAGGTCAGCCAGGCCGCGACCAGTCCGGCGACCAGTCCGGCCGCGGTCGCGGCGACCGTACCGGCACCGGTGGCGCCGAGCACGATCGCGCCGCCGAAGCCGAGCATCGAGAGAAATCCGGCAATGACGGGGAGGGACAGGAGGCCGTCGAAGAGCCCGTCGAGTACGCCCCCGAAGAGCCCTTCGAGGATTCCGTCGAAGATCAGGGAGAGGGCGAGGAGCACGACCCCCGCAACGCCCAGACCGAGAAACAAGGTCATGTGATCACCTTTCCCGATCTGCGAAATCCCCCGAATGTTTCCGTCGAGCTGGCTGGATGATGCCATACACACTCGGGTCGTGACATTGCCGGGGTCCGGCAATCTTTTACTCGTTCTTGGTGCCGGAGATGTGGTCGGCGAGCGTGTCCAGCGACTGGAAGGTGGCCCCGAGGACCGCGACATGCTTCCACCGCAGCACGCCGTCCGGCCCGATCAGGAACACGGCGCGGCGCACCCCGATCCCGGGCGCCGTGATCCCGTACGCCCGGGCGACCTCCCGTCCGGTGTCCGCGAGCAGCGGCATCCGCAGACCGTACGTGCGGGCGAACGACTCGTGACTGTCCACACCCTGTGGACTGATTCCCCAGACTTCCGCGTCGAGACCGGTGAAGGTCTCCAGGCCGGAGGAGTACGAGCAGAGCTGCTTGGTGCAGACGGCCGTGTTGTCGCCCGGGTAGAAGGCGAGGACGACGGTACGGCCGCGGGCGTCCGAGAGCGTGTAGTCGCGGCGTTCGAACGTGCCTCCGGCGAGCGTTCCGCCCGGCAGTGTGAAGTCCTGGACGGGCTGGCCGACTTGTGGTGACGATCCCATGGCGGGTCCCTTGTGTGCGACGGATGCGCGGTGTTCGGCGATGTTCCGGTACAGCATGCTCGGTACGGTGATGGCTTCCGCGGCCAGGAGGTACGTCCGGCGGATCGGCGCCCCCCTCGCACGGAGCGGACCATCTGTCGTACGCGCTCATCGACGCGCTGAACCGGGACGCCGGGGGCGTTCAGCCGGTGGGCCCCGCCGCGGCGTAGTGGCCCAGGAACATGTCGACGCCGCTGGTGATCAGGCGGTCCGTGACCGGGTCGCCGATGGCCGTGCCGTACGAGCTGAAGACCAGGTGCGGGAAGACCAGCAGCGCGTACAGCTGGATGATCGCCGTCTCCAGGTCCGGGATGGTCAGGCGGCCCCGGTCGGCGAGGGTGCGCAGGGCGTCGGCGACGGCGGGGTGGTGGCCCTCGGGGCCGTGGCCCTGCCAGGCGTTCGCCAACTCCGGGAAGCGGTGCAGTTCGGCGGCGACGAGGTTGCGCAGGGCGATGACGTCGGCGTTGTCGCGGACGGCGGCCACCCACGTGCGGGCCGCCTCGACGAAGGCGGTGCGCAGGTCTTCGGCGTCGGCGAGTCCGGCCAGTGCGGCGGCCGAAGGGCCGCCCAGGGGCTCGTCCAGTGCGCCGGCGATGACAGCCGTGAACAGCGCTTCCTTGCTGCCGAAGTGGTTGTAGACGGTCACCTTCGACACGCCCGCCTCGGCGGCGATGGCGTCCATCCCGACGCCGAACCCCTCCCGCAGGAACGCCTCACGGGCGGCCTTGACGATGGCCCGCCGCTTGGCCTCGGCGCGCGGTCCGCCGGGTGGCTGCTTGGCGTTCCCCCGGCGGCTGCTCTGCATGGTCATGGGGCAAGGCTAACAGCCAGCTGAACTGAACAGTTGAGTTCACATGAACTGGCCCGTACAGTTCAGTTCATGAGTCCGCATGAGACGCACGTACAGCATCCGGCCGAACATCAGGCCGGGCATCCGCCCGCCCAACCGCGTCGCTGGGCGACGCTCGCCCTCGTCTGCGTCGCGCAGTTCATGCTCGTCCTCGACGTCACCGTCGTGAACGTCGCACTGCCCGACATGGCCGCCGACCTGCACCTCGGCCGTACCACCCTGACCTGGGTCGTCACCGCGTACACCCTCTGCTTCGGCGGGCTGATGCTGCTCGGCGGCCGGCTCGCCGACGCCCTCGGCGCGCGCCGCACCCTCCTTGCGGGGCTGGCCCTCTTCACCGTCGCCTCGCTGGGCGCCGGGCTCGCCGACGGCGCCCCCGTGCTGATCGGGGGCCGGATCGCCCAAGGGGTGGGGGCGGCGCTGCTGTCACCCGCCGCCCTGTCCCTCGTCACCACCTCGTTCCACGGCGCGGAGCGCAACAAGGCGCTCGGGGTGTGGGCGGCGATCGGCGGGACCGGGTCGGCGATCGGAGTGCTGCTCGGCGGTGCGTTGACCGGCGGCCCCGGGTGGCAGTGGGTCTTCTACATCAATGTGCCCGTCGGGATCGCCCTGCTCGCCGCCGTACCCGCCCTCGTCCCGGCGCGCGCCCCCCAGCCCTCCGCCCGGCTCGATCTGCCCGGCGCGCTGCTGGTCACGGCCGGGACCGGGGCCCTCATCTACGGACTGGTCGAGGCGGGGGACGCCGGGTGGGGGTCGGCCGCCGTCCTCGTGCCGGTCGCGGGGGCCGTGCTCCTGTACGGGGCGTTCGCGGGCGTCGAACGGGCGGCCGAGCGGCCGCTGATGGATCTGCGGATGTTCACCCGGCGGCCGGTGCTCGCGGGCGCGTTCCTGATGCTGGTCGCGACGGCGCTGCTGATCGCCTTTTTCTTCCTCGGGTCGGTCTATCTGCAGCATGCGCGAGGGTTCACCCCGATGCGGACCGGGCTGGTGTTCCTGCCGGTGGCCGTCGCGGTCGGGCTCGGCGCGCATCTGGGGTCGCGGCTGGTCGGGACGGCCGGCAGCCGCGGGACAGCGGTCGCCGGGATGGTGACCGCCGCCGCCGGTTCCGTACCGCTGACCCGGCTGGGAGCGGACAGCAGCGTGTACGGGGCGCTGCTGCCCGGCCTCTCCGTCGCCGCGCTCGGGCTCGGCGCGGTCTTCGTCACCGCGACCACGACGGCGCTGGGGATGGTCGGGCACCACGAGGCGGGGCTCGCGTCCGGGGTGGTCAACACGTTCCACGAGGTGGGCGGCGCGATCGGAGTGGCGGTCGTCTCCACGGTCGCGGCAGCCGGGATCGAGGGCGGTGCGGTGGGCGGGTTCGCCGACGCGTTCACGGTCTGCGCGGCGGCGGCCGGGGCCGGTGCGGTCGTCGCGTTCGGACTGGTGCCGCAGGGGAAGCCGGAGACGACGGGCGGGCCGCACGTGCACTGAAGCGTGCTGCGCGGATGCGGGGCGGACCGGGGGCGGCGGTCGGGGCATCCGCCGGTCAGCCGAGTTCCAGGCTGGTGATGTCGAACAGTCCGGTGTGGTCGACGTCCGGCGTCGGACCCGTGTACATGCGGGCTGTCTCGAACGACGGGGTGAGACCCAGCTGTTCGGCGAGTCGGACCGCCGCCGGATTGATGTCGGGTACGTCGACGGCGATCTCCGTCTCCGGTGCAGTGGCCGAGAGGGCGCTCACCAGGGCGGCGGCCACGTCGGGCGACGTGGCGTGCAGCGGGCCGATGCGTGACGACGTACGGCACGGGCGCAGCACGGCGAAGCCCTGCACCTCCCCGTGGGCCACGGCGGCGAGAGCGGTGCGCAGGGGGCGGCGACCTACGGGGCGAGAAAACCGTCGCGTTCGGCGTGGGCCCACTCGCCCAGCATGTCGATGTCGGCGGCGCTTGCGGTGGTGATCTCGAATGTCGGCACGGGGCAACCCGTACCCCGTGCGTGATCGGTTCAACGTGTTTCCCGAACTCACCACCCGGTCCAGAGCAGGTGGTTGACGAGGAGGGCGACGGCCGCCTGCGCCGTCAGCCAGCCGCGACGGGCGGACGGAGGGAGCAGTGCGGTGGCGGGCAGCAGCCAGAGGACGAACGGCTGCCAGATGCGTTCCGTCTCGGCCTTGCTCATCCCGGACAGATCCGCGACGAGGAGGGCGAGGAGCGCGGCCAGGGCGAGGAGGCTCAGCCGCTGCGGTGCGGAGGTGGCGCCGGTGCGGACGGCGCGGACGGCGGACGGGGCGCCGGCCGCGGCCCGGCGGAGACCGGCGACGGTGGCGAGACCGGCGGCGATCGTGGTGGCCGCGAGGTTCGCCCAGACCCAGTAGGCGTACGGACGGATCCCGCCGGCCCCCTGGTAGTAGCGCTCGACCAACAGCCGGTATCCCTCCCACCAGTTGAAGCCCGCCAGGGTGAACGCGACCGGCACGACGAGCGCCCCGAGCAGGAGAGGCGGAAGGGGGCGCGCGGTGCGGGCGAGGAGCAGGACGGCGAGGAGCAGGAGCGCGATGAGCGTCAGGCCGTACGAGAGATAGCAGGTCAGGCCGTAGAGGAGGCCGGAGGCGAGGGCGGCCGCGGCGGCGCGGCCCGGCCGGGTCCGACGGGTTGCGGCCAGGGCGAGGAGGGCGACCGACCACGCGGCGACCGCGGCGAACCAGGCGTCCGCCGAGGCGCCGGTCCAGACCGCCATCGGCGCGAGGACGAGGAACGGGGCGGCGCGGCGGGCGAGGCGCTCGTCGGCGAGGGCGCGCACCGTGATCAGGGCGGCGACGACGGCGGAGCCGCCGAGCACGATGCACCAGACACCGGCCCAGCCCCCGCCGCCCAGCCCGATCCGGTCCAGCAGTACGAAGGTGAGCGTGGCGCCCGGCGGATGACCGGCGACATGGGCGGGCCAGTTGCCCGGGGGGCCGACCAGGATGTGCGTGTTGAATCCGCGCAACGCTGCGCCGATATCGTCGAAACGGCTGATGACCCGCAGGTATTCATGCTTCGTGGTGAGCCGTTCGGCGATGCCTCGCCCCCAGCCGTCGATCATCGCCAGGGAGAAGATCCAGCCGAGGGAGGCCGCCCACGCGGTCGCGAGCAGACCCCGCCAGGGCAGCCGGCCGGCGAGGACCGGCCCGTACGCGACGACGGCCGCGGCGACGACCACGGCGGCCGGGGTGCCGGGGCCGGTGTGCGGGTACCAGGACGCCAGCAGGGGCGGCCAGTTGACGTAGAGGCTGCCGTCGGCGTCCTGGATCGCCCGGCCGACCAGCACGGCGGCCGTGACCAGCAGGACACCGGCGGCGGCGGCGATCAGGTCGCGGCGTCGGCCGGTGGCGCGCCGGCCGGCGGCGCGCTGCTCGCGTTTCACGTGCTCCTCGGTCTTCACACAGGCACGCTATGCAGGGCGGGGCGATGACGGGTGGTGCCACCGGGGGCGCGTCATCGAACTGTCAGATCTTGGCCCGGTTGGCGGACTTCGGGAGTGACGTCGGGGTTTCGTCAGGAGTCGTACGCGCTGCGGCCCGAGACCTCGGGCTTAGCGTCGGGACATGGGTAACAGTCGTCACAGCAGAGCGTTCCGGTTCCCGTTCCGCTTCGGTGGGACGGGCCGTGCTGGGCCATCGGACGGCGGACCGTCCGCGAGGCGGGTCCCGGCCGTTCTCGAACGGCTCCGGACCACGGATCGGCTGCCCTCCTCCCCCGGGTTCTGGCGCAGCCCCGTGCGCGGCGTCCGGTTCACCGCGGTGCTTGGGCTCGTCCTCCTCGTCGGGCTGACGCTGGTGTTCGTGACGGGGCTGCTGTCGTACGCCGCGTACAACCCGGATCTTGCGCCGGTCAACGACAAGACGCCGGGCAAGGGACCGCTGGGGTTCTACCTGTTCGCCTGGCCGACCGCACCGCACTGGCTGTACCGGCTGACACAGGGGCTGCACGTCACGGGCGGCATCGTGCTCGTACCGGTACTGCTGGCGAAGCTGTGGTCGGTGATCCCGAAGTTTTTCGCGCTGCCGCCGGTCCGGTCGGTGGGGCACGCCCTGGAACGGGTGTCGTTGCTGCTGCTCGTCGGCGGGGCGCTGTTCGAGTTCATCACCGGGCTGCTCAACATCCAGGTGTTCTACGTGTTCCCGGGGTCGTTCTACACGCTCCACTTCTACGGGGCGTGGGTGTTCTTCGCCGGGTTCGTCGCCCACGTCGGGCTGAAGCTCCCGCGGGCCGTACGGGTGCTGCGCAGCGGTGAACTGCGGGGTGGGACCGATGAGCTGGCGTCCCCGGCCCCCGATACGCCGACCATCTCCCGGCGTGGCACCTTCGCCATGGTGGGCGCCGGGTCGCTCCTCCTGCTGGTCACCTCGGTGGGCCGGAGCTTCGACGTGCTGCGCGGCACCGCGCTCCTCACCCCGCGCGGGGTCGCCGACCCCGGGACGGGGCCCAACGGCTTCCAGATCAACAAGACGGCCGCGGCCGTCCGGATCACCCCGGCGGACACGGGTGAACGGTGGCGGCTGACCGTCAGTGGACCCGCCGGGGAACTCGTGTTCACCCGGGAACAGCTCCTGGCCATGGACCAGTACAGCGCCGCGTTGCCGATCGCGTGCGTGGAGGGCTGGTCGACCGCGGATCAGTGGTGGCGTGGGGTGCGGCTGCGGGATCTGGCGGCGCTCGCGGGGTATCCGGACCGGCCGCCGTGGGTGTTCGTGGAGTCCGTGCAGCACAGCGGGCCGTTCCGGAAGGCCGCGCTCCGCGACAACCAGGTGCGCGACCCGCGCTCGCTGCTGGCGCTGGAGGTCAACGGCGAGACGCTGTCGCTGGACCACGGGTACCCGGCGCGGATCATCGTCCCGGCCGCGCCCGGCGTGCTCAACACCAAATGGGTGACCCGGCTGACGTTCGGAGAGCTGTGATGCGGAGGACGAACGGCCCGCGGTCCGCGGCGGTCTTCAGGCGCTGGTACGGGGAAGCGCCGCTGCATCTCCTGCTCCTGGCCGCCACCTTCGCCCTCGCGGGCTACGCGGGTGTGCGGCTGCTGGAGGGGGACACGTCCGGTGTCGCGGTGTGGTTCGTCGGCGCCGCGGTGGTGCACGATCTCGTGCTGCTGCCGGTGTACGCGACGGCGGACCGGGGCGTACGCGCGGTGCTGGGACCACGCTCCGGGCTGGTCAACTTCGTCCGCGTGCCCGCCTTTCTCTCCGGGCTGCTCCTGCTGATGTGGTTCCCGCTGATCAGCAGGAAGGCGACCCATTACAAGCCGGCGAGCGGGCTCTCCCCCGATGTGTTCCTCGGGAACTGGCTGCTGATCACGGCCGCGTTGTTCGCGGTGTCGGCGTTCTGGCTGGGCGTCCGGACCCTCCGGGTGCGGCGCAGGGCGATGAAGGGGCGGCCGTCCGACACCCACTGATCGACGGCCCGCCAGGCGTTCGGCTGCGCGTACCGGAGCAGGGCCGGGGTGCCGAGCCGGGCCCAGGGGAACAGCGCGCCCCCGGTGGCGGCCCGGTCCTCCTCATCGGTCCCTTCCGGCGCGAGGCGACCGTCGTACAACCGGACCTGGACCCGTTCGTCGATGTCCAGCGGCGACGTCTCCGCGATGAGGAGCCCGCCGGAGGCGAGGAGGTCCGCGGTGCGCAGCAGGAGACCGTGCGGATCGCCGCCGATGCCGATGTTGCCGTCGATCAGCAGCACGGTGCCCCAACGGCCCTCACCGGGAAGCGGGTCGAAGACGGAACGGTGCAGCGCCGAGCCGCCGATCCGGAGCGTGCGGGCGACAGCGGCGGCGCTGACGTCGATGCCGAGTGCGCGGTGGCCGCGGGAGGCCAGTTCCGCGACGAGGCGGCCGGGACCGCACCCGATGTCGAGGACCGGCCCTTCGCAGCGGCGCAGCGCCGACAGGTCGGCGGCGTCGGCCTGCGCACACCAGCGCTCGACGTCCAGGGGCAGCAGCCAGCCGTCCGTACGGCGCAGGAAGAGCGGACCGTGGCCGTTGCGCAGCGCGTCGGCGTAGGGATCGGTGGACCACGGGGCGAGGTCCTCTTTTTCGGAACCTGCCGTGCTCGTGGCGCCGCGGTCCGGCACCGTACCGCTCACCGGGCCGCCGCCGCAGTCAGCCGGGCCAGCGCCGCGGCGAACTCCCCGTGCGGTGCGGCGGCGGCGACGTGCGCGGCGTCCGCCGCCGTGTCCACGTCCCGCAGCCGCGGCAGATCGCGCACGGTCAGTCCGGCATCGACGAGACGCCGCCGCTGGACGGCACCGGTCTGCGGGACGGACATGGGCACGCCGCGCACCAGGTCCGGGTCGGGGGCAGCCAGGCCGAGTGCCCAGAAGCCGCCGTCGTCGGCGGGGCCGAACCAGGCGTCGCAGTCGTCCCAGGCGTCCGGGGAGAGCGCGGGCGCCAGCTGGGCGGCGGAGATCTGCGGGGTGTCCATGCCGATGAGCAGGGCCGGACCGGTACAGCCGGCGAACGCCGCCGCGAGCCGCTCGTCGAGTCCGCCGGAGCTCTGCGCCACCACCTCGACGCCCGCCGGCAGCCAGGGCCCCGGCCGCCCGTCCAGCACGAGTACGCGCCGCCGGGCGGGCAGCGAGAGCATCGTGCGCAGCGTGTCCCGGAGCGCCGCCTCGGCGAGCTGTGCGGCCTCGGCGGGCGTGAAAGGCGGCGTGAGCCGGGTTTTGACCAGTCCCGGCAGCGGTTCCTTGGCGATGACGAGGAGGGCGGTCGGGCCGGGCACGCTCATCGGGGCGCCTCCTGACGGGCCGTCTGCGCGCTCGTCCGTTCCGGCGGCCTGTGCAGGACCGCGCGCATGTCCCGTACCGCATGCCAGGTCCCCCGCCAGGTGCCGGTCACCTTGGACCTGCCCGTACGCGGCAGGTATGGGACATCGGTCTCGGCGACCCGCAGCCCGGCGTCCGACGCACGCACCACCATCTCCAGCGGGTAGCCGCTGCGCCGGTCGGTGAGCTCCAGTGCCAGCAGGTCGGCCCGGCGCGCCGCCCGCATCGGGCCGAGGTCGTGCAGGCGCAGTCCCGTCCGGCGGCGCACCATCCGGGCCAGCGCCAGATTCCCGGCGCGGGCGTGCAGCGGCCACGCGCCACGTCCCTCGGGGCGGCGGCGCCCCAGCAGCAGATCGGTCTCGCCGTCGGCGATCCGGCGTACGAAGCCGGGCAGCAGACCCGGGTCGAGGGAACCGTCGCAGTCGCAGAAGCAGACGAACTCCGCTTCGGCGGCGAGCAGTCCGGCTTGGCACGCGGCGCCGAAGCCGCGTCGCGGCTCATGTACGACGGTCGCCCCGAGCGAGCGGGCGAGCTCCGCGGATCCGTCGGTGGAGCCGTTGTCGACGACGACGGCGCGCCAGCCGTCCGGGATACGGCCCAACACCTGGGGCAGCGCGGCGGCCTCGTCCAGACAGGGGAGGATCACGTCGGCGTGGGGGGAGCGGGCGGGGTAGGAGTCGGTCACCTCGCTCACACTACGGAGCGAAAACCGGCATTTCGGGCTTCAGGTTCTTACGGAAGACGGACATCGACCCTTCGGCGGACCGCCGACTGCCCGACCCGGGGGCCGGGATGCCAAGGGGACCGTATGAAGAACATCCCGGACACCCCAGGTCCCGGACCCGCCCCGACGGACTGCGCGGCCGTGTTCTCGTCGACGGTCCGACGGTTGCCGAGGTGGTCGCCGGCTGTCCCGACCGGGCGGGACAGCCGGAGCCGGAGCGGCCGTCGGTCAACCGGTGGTGACCGCCCCCCTCAACGCCGCCCCGGCGAACTCCTCCATGCCCTCCGCGAAACCCACCTCCGGGCGCCAGCCCAGTTCCTCCCTCAGCCGCCGCGAGTCCGCCGTCACATGGCGTACGTCTCCGAGCCGGTACCCGCCGGTGATCTCCGGCGCCGGGCCGCCGTGCGCGGACGCCAGCGCCGTCGCCATCTCGCCGATCGTGTGCGGATCCCCGCTCCCCGTGTTGTACGCGGCGAAACTTCCCGCCCCGCGGCTCCCCACGGCCTCCAGTGCCACCGCGTTCGCGGCCGCCACATCGCGTACATGGACGAAGTCCCGCCGCTGACCGCCGTCCTCGAAGACCTGCGGCGCCTCGCCCCGCTCCAGCGAGGAGCGGAAGAAGGAGGCGACCCCCGCGTACGGGGTGTCGCGCGGCATCCCCGGCCCGTACACGTTGTGGTAGCGCAGAGCCACCGCCCGGCCGCCCGTCGCGCGCGCCCACGCGGCGGCCAGATGTTCCTGGGCGAGCTTCGTCGCCGCGTACACATTGCGCGGGTCGGTGGGCGCGTCCTCGCCCACCAGCCCCGGCGTCAGCTCCGCCCCGCAGTCCGGGCAGCGCGGCTCGAACCGGCCCGCCGCCAGATCGTCCACGGCCCGCGGCCCGGGCCGGACCCGCCCGTGCCGGGGGCAGTCGTACCGACCCTCGCCGTAGACGACCATCGAACCGGCGAGCACCAGATTCCGCACCCCGGCCGCGGCCATCTCCGCCAGCAGGACGGCGGTCCCGAGGTCGTTGCAGCCGACGTACTCCGGGGCGTCCGCGAAGTCCTTGCCCAGACCGACCATCGCGGCCTGATGGCAGACCGCGTCGACGCCCCGCAGCGCGTCGGCCACCGCCGCCCGGTCCCGGACATCGGCAACGATCAGCCCGTCCCGGCCGCCTCCGGCGCCCATGCCGTGCGCCGACTCCAGCAGCGCGTCGAACACCACCACCTCGTGCCTCCGCGCCGCCAGCGCCCCGGCGATGTGTCCCCCGATGAAACCGGCTCCGCCGGTGAGCAGTACGCGCATGTCCGTCAAACTAGAGCCCGGCACCGGCTCAGGCCCCGCACCGTGCGGGCACGTCACGGAATCGTCGGACCGAACGGGTGGCGGGCCAGGACATCGCGGTGGCGAAGCCCGGGTCCTCGGCGTCCGGGACCGGCACCTGGCTCCGGAACGCGGGGCAGCGTTGTGCGGCCGGAGTACGCGGCGGCGGAACCGAGTGGCCGTCAGACGAGCAGGAACGCGGCCGCCGTCCCCGCACCCAGCGCCGAGCCCGCCACCGTCTGGGCGACGCTGTGGTACCCGAGCGCCACCCGTGACCAGCACACGGCGACCGTCATCGCATACGCGAGCAGCCACCACGGCGAGTGGACCGCGGCCAGCAGCGCGACGACCGCCGAGGCGACCGACGCGTCCACCGAGATCTTCCAGACGGTGTTGACGGTCAGCAGCACGACCGTCATCGCCCACAGCGCCAGCATCGCCACCAGGATCCCGGTGGGCGCGTGGCCGAGGACCATGACGACCGAGCCCGCGCCGATCGAGCCGAGGATGACGAGGAAGATCGGTGCGCGCTTCGTACGGTCGACCACATGCCGGTCGCCCCAGGTGCCGCGCCCCCGCTCCCACTCGATGTATCCGGCTGGGACGATCCCCGCGCACAGGGCGCCGAGCAGGCCCCACAGCAGACCGGTCCAGTGGCCGGCGGCGGCCGTCCCGATGGCGAGCATGCCGGCCAGCAGAAGGTTGCGGGGCTGCAGCACGTCCGTGACCGCGCGGGCGGTCGAGGCCGTCGTCGGGTCGGAGCCGGTGGCCGGATCGGTGGTCGTCATGCCGTCCTCTCCATGGCCGCCGAAGCCGCCAGTACGTCCCGGGCCCGGTCCTCGGTGACGGTCCGGTAGGCCGTCGCCACCTGCACCAGCCATGCCACCTCACTGTCCTGGTCGGTGGCGTGCTGGGTGCCGACCGCCGCGGCGCTCCCGGCGGGAGCACCGGTGTTCATCGCGGTGAGGGCGGCCTTGATCCAGTACGCGTCGGCGAGCGGACCGGCCTTCGCGGGGGAAGGGGCGTCGGCCGCGGCAGCTGCCGCGGTGGCCGGGAGCAGGCTGTCCGGTACGTAGTGGCGCAGCTTCTCGACCGCGTCCGCGATATCGGCGGCCCACCGGTCGATCCGGAGATCCGCGGGGGTGTCGAACCGGGTCAGTTCGCGGCGGAGCGAGGCCGGGGGCTCGAACGGCTGGTCGGGGAACGCCGTCATCAACGCGTACCAGAGCGCGTGCAGTCGGGTCTGGGCCCGCCACAGCTTCGCCCGGCGCTGCCCCTTGCTGAGGGCGGGGACGGAAGCGCCGACCGCGAAGAACGCGAACAGCACGACCTGCGCGGCCTCGGTGACCTCGTCGAACTCCAGTGCGAAGGCGGCACTCGGCTGGTCGACGACGCTGACCCACAGGAACAGGGTGCGGCTCACCGTGTAGGCGACCCCGATGAACATCGCGAACGTCATCATCGCGAGCCCCACCCGCAGATGGCGCAGCCCGGCACCGGAGGTGGCCAGCGCCCACTGGTAGGCGCAGACCGCGGACGCGGCGCCGAGGTAGAGGTAGAACACGCTCATGTACAGCGTGGCGCCCCACTGGCCCGCATGGTCGGCGACGAAGCGGTCCGACGGCACGGAACGGTCGACGACGGTGAAGAAGAGCACCGTCAGCAGGATCAGCGTGGCGACGGACGCCTTGGCAGCCACCTGCTGGACCGCTCGGGCGAACCGGACGTGCCGCGGGACGTCACCGGCGTCGGGGTACTGGCCGTAGATGGCGACGATGTAGCTGAGGATCGCCAGGATCGCGATCGTCGCGGTGTAGTGCTTGATCAGAACCGAGAGGTCGGTGACCGGGCTGTCGTTGAGCCCGATCCGCACCACCCGGGTCTTGGTCCACAGGGCGGCGGCGAATCCGGCGTAGCAGCCCCACAGGGCGCGGCGACGCTTGTCCTCCTCGTCGCCCCACAGGGCGGCCGGCATGCGCCACACGGCGACAGCCGTCATCAGGACGGCTATGAGATAGCCGGCGAGGTCGAGCGGGGTCACGGCGGGATTCCTCCGGGTGGGGGGGGAAGGGGACGGGGTCACGTACGGCGGAACAGCCCGCGGCGGCGGTGCGCGACCGGGCGTGACAGCGAATTGGCGAGGCGTCCCACCATGTCGTCGCTGGTCACGTCCCTGGCCATCCGGGGGATGAGCGAGGCGCCGAACTCGGCGATCCGCTCGTCGTGCGTGTCGTACTGGGCACGGGCCTGGACGGTGGAGTCGCCCGCGCGCAGCGCGTCGGCGACGCCGGAGTCCACGACCCGGGAGATCAGGGACGTGTCGAAGACGGGCAGCAGCCGCTGGAGCTGGTCCGCGTCGAGCGAGGTGCCGTGGTCGAACCACTCGTGGCACAGCTCGTGCAGGATGACGTGCTGGGTCTGGTACGCGGTCGGGCGCCGCCGGTAGAGCACGAAGCTGGTCGAGCCGGAGGCGAGCCGCAGACCGCAGGCGGCATTGACGCGCGCCAGCCGGTCGGGCATTTCGTGCAGCACGATGGTGCGGCCGCGGGCCGCCTCGATGTTGGCCACCAGGCCGGCGATCGAGAACGGTGCGGGGATGGGGAGGTCGGCCAGTCCGGCCTCGCACTCCTTCCGCAGCTCGCGCAGGGACATGGCGGCCTACTGCGCCGATGGGCCGTCGGTGGCGGAACCGGTGCCTTCGCCGTCGGCGGGGGTACCGGGCCGGTTTTTCGCGTCCTCCAGGAGCGAGAGCGCGAACTGCAGGAGTTCCGGCGGCAGACCGTCGTCGGCCAGGCCGCGTCCGGCGAGCCCGCTGATCTCCCCGGTACGCCGCTTCGCGAGGAACCGCAGCCCGGCGACGACGTCATCGACGACCTCGGACTCCTCCTTGAAGAAGCGCCAGTCGACGCCGAAGCCCAGTCCGAGGGCCTTGAGGATGTCCTCGGACGGCTGGGTGACCTTCCCGGCGAGGATGTTGGAAAAGTAGCTGTGCGACAGCGAGCCGCCGCGTTCCCTCACCAGGTCCGCGAAGACCCGCCCCGAGATCTTCTGGCCGGGGAAGGTCTCCTGCACCATGTATTCGACCTTCTGCTGCAGCGTCCGCAGCTCCGGCGCGCGCTCTTCGCCGTTGTCCATCGGGGCCCCCACGTTCACGTCCGCCGGCACGCGCGCCCCTGGGATGCTGCGCCTGCCTGGATCCGGTCGACGGGCTCGTACTGTAACCAACCGGGATGAGGGGCCCGCAGCGTGGGGAGGCGGGCGAGACATAGCGGAACAACCTGCTCCGCTGTCAGGAGTGGGCTTGCGTAAACACTCTACGTCACTGTTAACTCGAAAAAACGTGGGCAAGGGGCCACGAGGGGAGTCCCTTGCCCGTGAAGTCGTCGTACGCCCGCGCGTCCACGGGCCCGGCCACACGGTCGGGCCCGGAACGAGTCGTAGCCCTTCACGACGGGGGATGCGTGAAGGGCTACTCGCACATTATGACCATTGCTCACTCCGCCATCAACTGACCGGCTGATCAGTGCGCCGACCATGCATCCGAGTAGCACTCACGTTCGAGTGTGGTGGGTGATCTCCCCTGTCCGGTCCGGGAAATCTGTCGCGGCTACCATAGAGATGATGGCTCGCACCATGAGAGTTTCTTTTTCGGTCAACGACGTCAGGGAAACCTCCAGTCGCTTCTCGCCGCGGGCCCGGAAGAGGTGCAAGTGCCCCCAGGAACCCCTCCGCATGCCACCGACCGGCTCGATGACGACGACTACCCCGCCTACACCATGGGCCGAGCTGCGGAGATGATCGGTGCCACGCCCGGCTTCCTCCGGGCGATCGGCGAAGCGCGCCTGATCACGCCCCTGCGGTCCGAGGGCGGCCACCGCCGCTACTCCCGCTATCAGTTGCGCGTTGCCGCCCGTGCGCGCGAACTCGTCGACGGCGGCACGCCGATCGAGGCCGCCTGCCGCATCGTCATCCTGGAGGACCAGCTCGAAGAGGCCCTGCGCCTCAACGCGGAGCTGCGCCGGCCGGTGGCGGGTTCGGGGTCCTGAGGCCGGGTTCCGACGCTGCGGCTCGGCGCCGGGGCACATATCTGTTGTCGCTAGCACAGAATTTTATGCAATGCGCGATGAGGGTTTATGGCATGCCGGGCGGAGTGTAATTACACGCCGCGCGCGGTCGCTTGCATCGTGCTACGGTGGATCCAGTTGCAGTTGTGGTTCCCAAAACTCCAAGTGCTCTTGTCTCCACAATTGGCTGATGGGCGCGCTTTTGTATTTCCGGCATCATCATTCCGGACGGGGTAATCATTGCGGCGACGCGGGACCGGCACAGTGCGGGTCCCCGGGCACTGCCCCAGAAGGAGATAAAACATGGCTACTGGCACCGTCAAGTGGTTCAACGCGGAAAAGGGCTTCGGCTTCATCGAGCAGGACGGTGGCGGCGCTGACGTCTTCGCCCACTACTCGAACATCGCCGCGAGTGGCTTCCGTGAGCTGCAGGAGGGCCAGAAGGTGAACTTCGACATCACGCAGGGCCAGAAGGGCCCGCAGGCGGAGAACATCACCCCCGCGTGATCCTGCAGATGCTCCGGCGCCTGACGCGCTGAGACGCACTTGCGCAGCTGGGGCCCGCACCTTCGGGTGCGGGCCCCAGCTCGTTGCTTTTTCCGGGCCCGCACCCCTGCGCGGGCCCCCAGCTCGTTGCTTGTCCGGGCCCGCACCCGTGTGCCGGCCCCGTCCCTGTGACGGACACGGTTCACCATCCACCGTGTCGGACACGGCTCACCTTTCGCAGCCGGGCTTCGTCCACGCATTTCATCGGCCCGTTCTTGCGATTCCTCCGCCGCTCCACTGCCGCGCGGAATTCCTCGATACGCGCCATATCGAGGAAGGGTTCTCCTTGAACCGCTCAACGCGCACGAACGACCGCCACTCCGGCAACCGCGGCGGAGCCCCGAGCCGTTCCGGTTCCGGCTACCGTTCCGGTTCCGGATATCGCTCCGGTTCCGGTGGCTACGGCCGCCGGCCCGCCGCCAAACAGGGCGAGTTCGCCCTGCCGAAGACCATTACTCCGGCGCTGCCCGCCGTCGAGGCCTTCGCCGACCTGGACCTGCCCGCGCCCCTGCTGGCGGCGCTCGCCGCCGAGGGCGTGACCGAGCCGTTCCCGATCCAGGCCGCCACCCTGCCGAACTCGCTCGCCGGGCGCGACGTGCTCGGCCGCGGCCGCACCGGCTCCGGCAAGACGCTCGCCTTCGGCCTCGCCCTGCTGGCCCGTACCGCAGGACGGCGCGCCGAGGCCCGGCACCCGCTTGCCCTGGTCCTCGTCCCGACCCGGGAGCTGGCCCAGCAGGTCACCGACGCGCTCACCCCGTACGCCAAGTCGCTGAGGCTGCGCCTCGCGACCGTCGTCGGTGGCATGTCGATCGGCCGGCAGGCCGGCGCACTGCGTGGCGGCGCCGAAGTCGTCGTCGCCACGCCGGGCCGGCTCAAGGACCTCATCGAGCGCGGCGACTGCCGGCTGGACCAGGTCTCCGTCACCGTCCTCGACGAGGCCGACCAGATGGCCGACATGGGGTTCATGCCGCAGGTCACCGAGCTGCTCGACCAGGTGCAGCCGGAGGGGCAGCGGATGCTGTTCTCGGCCACTCTGGACCGCAACGTCGACCTGCTGGTCCGCCGCTATCTGCACGACCCGGTGGTCCACTCCGTCGACCCGGCGGCCGGTGCGGTGACGACGATGGAACACCATGTGCTGTACGTCCACGGCGCGGACAAGTACGCCACCACGACGGAGATCGCGGCCCGCGACGGCCGGGTGATCATGTTCCTGGACACCAAGCACGCTGTGGACAAGCTCACCGATCACCTCCTGAACAGCGGCGTACGGGCCGCCGCCCTGCACGGCGGCAAGTCGCAGCCGCAGCGCACCCGCACCCTCAGCCGGTTCAAGACCGGACATGTCACGGTGCTGGTCGCCACGAACGTGGCGGCGCGCGGCATCCACGTCGACAACCTCGACCTCGTCGTGAACGTCGACCCGCCGAGCGACCACAAGGACTACCTGCACCGCGGCGGCCGCACCGCCCGGGCCGGTGAGTCCGGCTCCGTCGTCACGCTGGTGCTGCCCAACCAGCGCCGCGAGATGACGCGTCTGATGGCCGACGCCGGCATCATCCCGAAGATCGCCCAGGTCCGCTCCGGCGAGGCCGAGCTGAGCCGGATCACCGGCGCGCAGGCGCCCTCGGGTGTACCCGTCACCATCACGGCGTCGGCGACGGAGCGTCCCAGGAGCGGCGGCCCGTCGTCCCGCGGCCGCCGCAACCGCCGCCCGGCACCGGCGCGCCGCACCGCCTGACCGGAGCCGACGGGCCGGGTCGAAGGAATCATGAAGTTCCTTACCCGCAACGCGCGTTCGGCGACCGCGTGTCGCCGGACCCGTCGTGCATCGGCGGATCGCGCCGACCGTCCGTACGCGTATCCGCCCAGCAGTCACGGCAGCCCTGCCGTGGCTGCTCGGCGGTGCGGGTGGCGGGATTGCGGGCGACGGCACACCCGTTGGCGTACACGGGAGGAGTGATGGTGTGTCACTGCCAGAGCGCCTCGGCGACCGCGACCCCGGCGAACACCGCGCCCAGCGCCGCCACCACGCTCGCCACGACATTGGCCGCCGCGTAGAACTTCGCGCCGTCCTCGGCCAGCCGCAGCGTCTCGTAACCGAACGTCGAATACGTCGTCAGCGCCCCGCACAGCCCCGTACCGACGAACAGCTGGACCTGCGACGAGGCGGCACCGGCCGCCACCGCGCCGGTCAGCAGCCCCAGCAGCAGGGATCCCGCCACGTTCACCGCGAACGTCCCCCACGGGAAGACCGTGTCGTGCCGGACCTGGACCGCACGGTCGGTCAGATAGCGGAGCGGGGCGCCGATCGCGGCGCCGACGATCACCAGCAGCCAGGTCACCGGCCCTCCTCCCGGTCGCGGCGGCGGACGATCTCGCACGCGTCGAGGACGACGACGCCGTCCCCGGTCAGTTCGTCGATGAGCGGCAGGAACGCGCGGATCCGGTCCTCGGCGTCCACGATCACGACCGCCACCGGCAGGTCCTCGCTCAGCGACAGCAGTCGCTGGGTGTGGATCCGCGACGAGGCGCCGAACCCCTCGATGCCACGGAACGCACTCGCACCCGCCAGCCCGGCACGGTGCGCCCGGTGCACGATCTCCGCATAGACGGGGCGGTGGTGCCAGACGTCGGACTCCCCGACCAGGACCGTCAGGCGCAGCCCCCGCTCGGCCGCCCCGGCAGGCTCCGTCTCCCTCGTCATGGCTGCCTCCACGCCAGCACGCGGCGGGTCACCCACACCGCACTCCACACCGCGGCGAGCGCCGCCAGCAGCGTCAGCCCGAGATACGCGATGCCGGTACGGGCCCGGCCGCCGTCCACCAGCCGTTCGATGTCCGCGGCGTACGTGGAGAACGTGGTGAACCCGCCCAGCACCCCCGTGCCGAAGAACGGGCGCACCAGCCGGTGCGCCGCCCATACGTCGCTGATCAGGACCATGAACACGCCGATCACCGCGCACCCGAGAACATTCACGACCAGTGTCGTCCAGGGGAAGCCGCCCGGCGGGGTGCCCCAGATCAGCGACGCCCCGTAACGGGCGGTCGCTCCGGCGGCGCCGCCGAGGGCGATGACGCCGAGGACCGGCCACTGCCCGCCCGGCTGCCGGCTGCGCTGCCCGGGTACGGGCGCGACACGCCGGGTGCCGTCGGGACCATCCGTCACGGGTGTCGCTCGGGGCTGCTGGGCTCCCATGGGCGCATGTCTCCTACCTGCTGGGTGCCCGGACACGAGCACGTTCCACCGCAAGTAGGGACCGTTGGCGGCACTGCTGCCGCGGTTCGGGTACGGCGGGCCCCACCGCCGCGCAGCAACCGTCACCAGTCCCTGCTCGCACCAGACTATCGCCCGGCCGAACGCTCCGCCCGGCGCAGGTCAGCAGCTGCCGGGCCGCGCATACAGCGTGACCGGGCCCCCGTCCTGCGCTCGGCGGCATACGACGAAGTCCGTCCGCGGCACGTCCCGCTCGACCGCCTCCTCCGGCTGCCCCGCCCGATCAGAGGTCGCCCGACAGGCTCTAAGTCTTCAGCAGAGCGAGAACTTCCTCGTCGGGCGTCTGGGAGAAGTCCCGGTACCACTCGCCGACGGCCGAGAAGAGGGCCGGCGTGGAGAGACAGACCACCTCGTCCACCTGCGTACGAAGCCAGGCGATCGTGTCCGCGGGCGCCACCGGAACCGCCAGCACCACCCGGGCCGCGCCCTGCGCCCGTACGACCTCGCAGGCGGCCGAGGCCGTGGCGCCGGTCGCCACCCCGTCGTCGATCACGATCGCGGTACGGCCGGCCAGCTCCAACCGCGGCCGGTCGCCCCGGAACTGCCGTGCCTGCCGGGTGAGTTCCGCCTTCTCGGCGCGCTCCACGGACGCGATGTCCCCGCGGCTGATCCCTCCGCGCCGTACGACGTCTTCATTGATCACCCGCACCCCGCCCTCCCCGATGGCACCGAATGCCAGTTCACGGTGGTACGGAACACCGAGCTTGCGGACCACGATCACATCGAGAGGTGCGCCGAGCGCGGTCGCCACCGCCGCGGCGACCGGGACCCCGCCACGGGGCAGCCCCAGAACGACGGGCCCCTCCCCCTCTTTTTCCCCCTGCAGATGCCGGAGCGCTTCGGCGAGCTGCTTGCCCGCATCCGTGCGATCGGTGAACAACACGGTGGTTCACCTCCGACCCAGGGGTGACAGAGGCACGTACGCACCTACTTCGAAGCAACCCCATTTGCGGCGCCTGCGCAAGTCGGCGACGGTCGATCCATGGAACGGATCGGAGCGGTACTGATCGACATCGACGGCGTGCTCACCGTCGACTGGGAACCGCTGCCCGGCGCGGTGGCCGCCCTGGAGCGGCTGCGTGCCGCCGGACTCCCGTTTGCCCTGGTCACCAACACCACCTCACGCACCCGTGCGCGGATCGCCGGGAAGCTGGCCGCGGCGGGCTTCCCCGTCGGCGAGGACGACATCCTCACCGCGCCCGCCGTCACCGCCGCGTACCTGCGCGTCCACTTCCCGGGTGCCCGGTGCGCGCTGCTCAACAGCGGCGACGTCAGCGAGGACCTGACGGGCGTGACGTTCGTCGACGTGGGGGAGAGCGCCCCCGCGGACGTGGTCGTCCTGGGAGGCGCGGGCGACGCATTCGACTACGCGTCGCTCAACGCCGCGTTCCGCCACCTCCAGCACGGCGCCCGGCTGATCGCCATGCACCGCAACCTGTACTGGCGTACGGCGGAAGGTCTCGCCCTCGACACCGGGGCCTTCCTCCCGGGGCTGGAACGGGCCGCCCGGACCGAGGCGGAAATCACCGGCAAACCCGCCGAGGCGTTCTACGCCACCGCCCTGGCCCACCTCGGCGCCACCGCGTCCGCCACGCTGATGGTGGGCGACGACATCGAGACCGACGTACTCGCGGCCCAGCGGTGCGGCATCACGGGCGTCCTTGTCAGAACGGGCAAGTACCTGCCCGAGACACACCGCTCCGCCACCGGCACCCCGCACCACGTCCTCGACTCCTTCGCCGACCTCCCGGCCCTCCTGGACCGATGACCCCCGTGGCCTCAGTCGCTGTCGCGCAGGCGATGCGGCGTCGGCTATCGGGCCGTTCCGAAATCCTGCGTCCAGTAGTGGCCGGGCTGTGCGAGTCCGATGCCGATTTCCTTGTACGTGCAGTCGAGGATGTTGCGCTTGTGGCCCGGGCTGGTCATCCAGGCCTCCATCACCGACTCGGGTGTGGAGTAGCCGTAGGCGACGTTCTCGCCGTAGGCACTCCAGGTGTAACCGGCTCGCGTGATCCGGTCGCCGGGCGACGATCCGTCGGAGCCCGTGTGGGACATGTTCCGGTGGTCGGCCATGTCCTTGCTGTGGTCCTGCGCGGCCTTGGCCAGCTTGGCATTGACGGCGAGCGGCGAGCATCCGACCTTGCCGCGCTCGCTGTTGACGAGCGCCAGCACGCGGGTCGTGTCCGCGGACGCGGGGGTGGTGGTCGGGGCAGGTGCTGCCGATGCGCTCGCAGACGCCGCAGGGCTCGTGGGCGCACTCGCAGTCGGCTTCTGCCCCCGGGGACCAGCCGTCCAGTGGTGCGCGGAGCTCGGGGTCTTCCAGTGGTGCGCGGAGCTCACGGTCTCCCAGTGGGTGGAGGGCCGGCTGCCCGCGTCCTCCGGAGAACCCAGACAGGCCATGGCCGCAGAGGGGATACCCACGGCTCCCGCTGCGACGACAGCGATGGCTATCGGCCGGTAGGACGTCTTCCTGCGGTGCTTCCTCATGCGTGACCTCGCTCGGTAATCGCGGAGCGCCCCCGGTAGGGCAGGGCTCAGCGCAGTTCCTGGGCTTGAGCTGTGGAGATGCTGTGCGGCCGTCATTCTTGGAACTGCCGCGAGGCGAGGCAACACGCCCCATTACTATCGAGCGTCGTAGTGACGGCCGGTCCTTGCCACAGTCGCCCGGCCGTGCTTGTCCGGCTCCTGGAGCCGCGAGAAGTCCTGTTGCGTCGTCAGGGTTCCCTGCGCGCCGAAGGAACGGGCGCGACCACCCGCCCGTTCGGCTTCCGGCCCACCCCGTGCGGGGCATGTGACGTCAAGTCGGACAAATCTCATCAAGTCGCCGTCGTGATATCTACTATTCGATGACCGCATTGCCGAACATCGATGTGGGAGATGTCACCGGCGAATGAATGCGCCGTCTCTTTGTATTTCATGCTGCGCAATGTGCGGTTCATGAGTGCGCAAGGCAGGGAATGGCGCCCGAAAGGCGATAAAGAAGATCACCTGGGTCGGGCGGGCAAAAGGATCACCCTGGCTGTGATGGGGCATCGTATCCGCGGACGCCCGGGGCGCACCCGTCCCGCGGCCGAGCTCACCGAGCTCGGTGTGTTCTCCCGCGGCGCCCGGTTTCGGACGCCTCCCGCGATCATCCGGAAACACCTGCCGGAGCCCCCGCGCGGGTATGGGCCCACCGGAACGGATCAATGCCGCCGCGGGCCTTCAGGTGCGGCCGTAGCGGATGGTGTGGTCGGCGAACTCCAGGGCCATGTCGGTGGTGACGGTGGGACGGGTGTGCCTGATCGTGTGGAGAAAGTCCTCGGTGGTCGGCTGGGCCCTCTCTCCGGTGTCGAGGGTGCGTTCGAAAGCGGACTGGGCGACCGTACGGGCGGCCTGCTTGATGTCGGCTGGGGTGAATCCCTCGCTGGCCTCGGCCAGCACGGCCGTGTCGGCTTCGGCCCCGGTCTTGGCGATATAGCTGGTCCACAGGGCCTTACGGGCCTCGTGGTCGGGCGGCCCGACGGGCAGGACGTAATCGAATCGGCCATGGCGCAGGAAGGCCGGATCCAGGGCGGCGACCGTATTGGTGGCGCAGATGAGCAGTCTGCCGTCGCGGTCGCGGAACCGCACGATCGATTTGAGGAGCTCATTGACCACGCCGACAGACATGGGGTCGGCGAGGTTGCGGGTGCCGGCGACTTCCTCCACCTCGTCGATGAAGACCAGCGCGTGGTCGAGTTGTGCGATCTCCTCGAAGCGGCGGCTGAGTCCGTGCGCGAGCCCGTCCTCCAGCGCGAGCCGGGAGGGGAAGAGCTCGACGAACGGCCAGCCGAGCCGACTTGCCACAGCCTTGGCGAAGGTGCTCTTGCCCGTACCCGGGGGACCGAACAGTACGACGGCCTGGGGTGGTTCGACGCCGTGCGCGTCAGCAAGCTCGGGGTTGGCCAGGGGAAGCACCAGTCGACGCTCGACGAGCCGCTTCTCGTCCGCCATACCCGAGAGCTTCTCCCAGAGCCCGGCCGCGGGCACCGTCGCCCCGAGCGAGGACAGGATCGCGGAGTCCTGGGCGGTCACCGACTGCACCTTCTCGAAGTACGTCAGCCCCCGATGCTGCCGGAACCCGGAATGGCCGAGCGCGGCGGCGCCCGTCTCCTCCTCGGACAGAACCGCGGCGACGATCTTGGCTCCGGCACTCTGCAGGCGGCGCTCCAGGGCGGAGAGCAGCGCGGTGCCCAGCCCCAGGTTCCGCCAGGCCGGATGCAGGGTGACACGCAGCACCCACGCCCGGTCGCCGTCCACCCGCCCCACCGCCGCGCCCACGAGATGCCCGTCGGCCACCGCGACGACACCGGGATTCTGCGCCTGCACCGCGGCGACGACCTCGGACAGGCGGAAAACACCGGGCTGGCCGGTCGTGGTGCTCTCTGCGTCGAGCCGCACCACCGATTCGAGATCGTCCGGCGTGAAGTCCCGCACATGCCACACAGCCATGGCCCAGCCCTTGGACGTCGCTCCTTGAACTTCCATCATCAGCCGGGTCCGGCAGGGTCGCCAATCACCGGCATACGGTCGCACCGGGGCGCCGGGCGAAGCGCCCACCGGTGCGGCCCGCCTCATCGTGACGGGCGAGGCCGTCAGGACGTGGACTGCCCCGGCAGGGCTCCGGGCGGCGTACGGCTCACCGTCCGGCCCAACGCGGCCGCCGCGCGGGCGAATTTCACGGCGTCCACGACGGCCGCACCACCCAGGTCGTTGTTGAAGTACACATACACATCGTCCTCATCGGGCCAGGCGTCGACGATGCGACGGGCCCAGGACGTCAACGCCTGGCGGCCGTAGCGCGGCGGCGGCTCCGCGATGCCGCCGTGAAACCGTACGTACCCCCATGACGCGGTACGCCACAGCGGCGTCACCGGGCGGGACCAGCGATCTGCCCAGCACAGCGCGCTGCCATGCCGTTCCAGCACCGCCCTGAGCTCCCGCTCCGCCTCCCACCACGAGGTGTGCCGGAGTTCGACGGCCACCCGAACCCCGTCGGGAAAGCAGCTCAGGCAGGCGTCCAGAGCCCCGATGTCCGCACGGAAGTTCGAAGGCAATTGGAGCAGCACGGGTCCCAGGCGGTCGCCGAGACCCTCGGCGTGATCCATCAGCCGGAGCACCGGCTCCTGGGGATCGCGCAGCCGCTTCAGATGGGTCAAGTAGCGGCTGGCCTTGACCGCCATGACGAACCCCTCCGGCGTCCGCTCCCGCCAGGAGGCGAAGATCTCCGCCGTGGGGAGCCGGTAGAAGGCGTTGTTGTTCTCCACGGTGGCGAAGTGCCGGGCGTACTCCTCCAGCCACAGCCGCTGCGGGTGCCCGGGGGGATAGAGAACGCCGCGCCAGTCCTTGTACTGCCACCCTGAGGTTCCGACGAGCATGGGCATGGTCCGATCCCTGCCCCTGAGGCCGAAGGCCGTAACACCCAGGTCCGGACGGGCAGAGTCGGCGTCAGCGGCGCGGCGTATCCGGCAGCGCGCCTTTGATGCTGCGGAGCGATCTCGTCGCGCACTGCTCCGGACGGTCCGAGGACGCTCCTGGTGACAGCTGTCCACCGTCCTGAGCGGCACATACGGGCACGGGCGCGTGTGGCACGCCGTCGCTCATCGGTGCGGGCGCCACGCGGCGAGCAGATCGTCGGGGCCGTAGACGGCCCGCAGCCCCGAACAGCCGACGCGCGCCCACGGCGCCACAATGGAGATACGGGACGCGCCTGCCGTTGCGGAGAGCGGGGCCCTTCGATGCCGTACATAGCCGTCACCGCGTTGAGCCACACCGGGCTCATTCGCGATCACAACGAGGACAGCCTCGTTGTCGGACCGTGGACGCTGTGCGGCACCGTGACCGAGAATCCGCAGACGCTGCTGTTCCCTCTCGGCACTCCGCTCGTCGTCGCGGTCGCCGACGGGATCGGCGGACAGCCCGCCGGCGAAGTGGCCAGTGCGCTGGTTGTCCGCCAACTCGCGTCGTTCGGTCCTTCATTGGACAGCGAGGAAGCCGTTCGTGACGCTCTGAACGTCTGCAACGACGCGGTGTACGCAGCCGCCGACGGCAATCCGGAACTGGTCACCATGGGGACCACGGTCGCGGGCGCCGTCGTGCTGGCGGAGTCGCTGCTTGCCTTCAACGTCGGCGACAGCAGGGTGCTCGACGCGACTCGGGACGGACTCCGCCAGGTGAGCGTGGACGACAGCCCGCCGTTGGCACCGGGCCGGCGCACCACGTCACTTGTCACACAGGCGCTCGGCGGTGCCCGCCGGTTCAGCGCCATCACGCCCCACGTGACGACGGCGCCGCTGTCCGCAGGTGATCGCTACCTGGTCTGCACCGACGGGCTGACCGACCCGGTGACGGAGGACGCACTCGACAGCCTGCTGCGCGTGCACAACGACGGCAGGGTCGCTTTCGAGCTGTGGAAGGCCGCTATCGAGGCGGGAGGCCCCGACAACATCACGCTCGCGATGGTACGCATCGGCGAGTAGGGGCGAGTGGGCCGCCGCAACAGCCGCGGGCCGTTGGCCCCTCTACGTGGTCATCGGCGCGGGAGTCTCGCCGGCGCGGTCGACTGCGGCCTTGGTGAGGACCGCGGAGGTGCCGACAACGGTCCCGGCCGGGCCGGCGTCACCGGCTTCGGTGAGGACCGTGCGTTCACCGAGGAACGCGTACGTGGTCCGGTCGAAGACCCACTGCGTCTGCTGCCCGTGCGCCGTTCGGGCGACGGCAACGCCCTTGCGTCCCGTGGCGTCGGCGGCCGCATGGATCACCGTGACCCCGGGGATCTTCGCGGCGGCCTTGTAGAGCGCGGCGCTGACCTGCGGTGGTGCCCAGGTCTCGGCCAGCAGTTCGCCGATCGCGGTGAATGCTCGCTGGTCCGGGTCCTGGCCCTGTCCGCGGGTCTCGTCCCGGATCAGTTTCAGCAGGGCGTCGGGGTCGGTGGGCAGCGACGCGACGTACTGATGGGTCGGGTTGGTGATCGACGGGGCCGTCTTGTGCGCGGTGCTCGGCCGGGGTGTCGCTCCTGGGCCGTCGAGGGTGTGGACCGGTGCGTCGGTGCCGAGCGAGGTGTCGGGCCCGCCCCCCTCGCGCAGCAGGCCGGGGTGGCTGCCGTCGGCGGACAACCACACCTGCCGCGTGCGCACGGGGGCCATGGTCACGGGGCCTCCTCCGGCGCTCTGCGCGGCGTAGGCCACCTTGCTCTCGATGTACACGAACTGGTCGGCACGGACCGTCGGTTGCTTCCTTCCGGCGGCGGCGAGCGCGATGCGGTCGAGGAGCTGTGTCACTTCGGGTGCGCGGGGGGCGCCACCACGTGTGACCGCGGTGCTGTCGCGCCCGGGCGTGTCCGCGAGGTTCACGGCCACGACGCCGCAGACCGCCAGGGTGCAGGCGACAGCCGGCGCCAGGACCCGGATAAGGCGTCGGCGCGGGCGCGGGGCCCGGGTGGTGAGGACGCCGGCCGGTTCGGCGGGGGCAGCCTTGCGCAGCAGTGCTTCCTTCAGCAGCAGTTCACGGTCGGGACCCAGGCCGGGGACCGGTGGCGGGGGCAGCAGGCCGGTGAGGCCGAGGCGTTCGGCCTCCTCGGACCGGTGATGCGTACGGCGCCGCGGGGAGATGTTCATCCGTGGTTCTCCTGGGTCAACGGCCGGGCCACGGGGATGCGGCCCGGTACTGGCTTGGCGGGGCTGGCGGAGCGTTCCCTGCTTTCCGCCGCGGTCGGCTGTTCGGCTCCGGCCCGCGTGGTCCGCGAACGTGCGGCGCGGGCTTCGGCGCCGACGAGCTCGCGCAGTCGGGTACGGGCGCGGGACAGGCGTGACCGGATGGTGCCGACCGGCACGCCGAGTGCGTCGGCCGCGGCCGCGTAGTCCAGACCGGCCCACACCACGAGGGTGAAGACCTCCCGGTCGCGCCGCCGCAGGCGGGCGAGTGCGGTGTGCGCGGCGCGCAGTTGCTCGGCATCCGCGAGGTGCGTGACGAGATCGTCGACGAAGTCCGGAATCGAACCGCGTTCCGGGACGCGGGCGAGCGCGATCTCGCGGCGTCGGCGTGCGCGTGCGTTGCGGCGCATGATGTTGGTGGCGATTCCCAGCAGCCACGGGCGCAGACTGTCCCCGTCGGGGCGCAGCTTCTCCCGGCTGCGCCATGCTTCCAGGAAGGTCGCCGAGACGACGTCTTCGGCCTCCGCCCAGTCGCCCGTCACCCGCAGGGCATAGCGGTACAGCACCTGGGCGTGCTCGTCGTACAGCTCTCCCAAGGCGTCGCGGTCTCCGCGGCGGAAGCGATTCCTCATGAGTGATTCCACACTCTGCTCTGCCACGTCCGTTGCGCCGGTTCCGGTGACGTGCGCCACACGTGCCGCCCCGGGGCCGCGCCCTCGCACCCGGCGTGACGCAGCTCACGGGAACGCCGGCGCCCGGAAGCACAGTGCAGGTCATGAACAGTTCTTCCCTACCCCGCCGGAGTGCCCTCCGTGCTCTGGCTCTCGCCGTCGCCCTGGTCGGGAGCGCGACGCCCGCATGGGACACCACCGCCCTCGCCGCGGAGCCGGCGACGTACGCCCTCACGATCACTCACCTCGACCGCACCGGCCACAGGACGGGGGACTACGCCACCAACGTCACCGGAATCTCCGGCCCGGGTGCCGACGAGGCCGCCCATCCGTACGACGCTTCCGGTACGACCACCGTGCGCCTGCCCCGGGGCCGGTACCTCCTGGACAGTTCCCTGACCACAGGCAACGAAGCGGACGGGACGGACTGGATCGTCCAACCGCGCCTCGACCTCGACCGCGACACCACCATCACCGTCGACGCGCGGACCACCGTCCCCGTCGACGTACGGCCGCCCGACGGCTCCGCGGGCTTCCTGCACAGCGCGATGTTCGTCCAGGTCACGCACGACGGCGCCACCCGGGACGCCAACCTGATCAGCTCCACCTCGAACCTGCGCGTCGCGCACCTGGGTCCCGACAGTGAACCCGGATCGGTGAAGCAGTGGTTCGACGGGTACTGGACGACCGAGACCGTGGGCTATGCGCTCGGCTATACCTTCACCGGCCCCCGCGCCCTGACAGGGCTCACCCGGCACCCCTCCCCGAAGGACCTGGCCACCGTGCAGATCCGCGGCGCGGCCCGGCCGGGCACCGCAGGGACCGCGTCCGTCGACCTGCAACCGAGTGCCGGACCGACCGTCGGCGTCTCCCAGAAGCTGGCGACCCCCGGCACCTCCACCTACCTCGTGACACCTGAACGCGGCACCTGGGACATCACCTACTTCGCCCCCGGTACGTCCGGCACGGCATCGAACCGCTACAGCGCCAATGGCATCGCCGTGCGAGCCGGGGGCACGACCACGCACACCTTCGACAACGCCGTCTTCGGCCCCGACCTCACCGGCCGCCCCGGCGTCGTTCGCGACGGCGACCGCGTCACCGTCGATGTCCCGCTGCTCGCGGACGGCGATGGCCATGTGCCGTCGTCACCGCCGTACAGCACGGCCTCGACCACTCTTCACCGCAACGGCGCGCGCGTCGGGACCAAGGCAGGCGCCCCCGTACGAGCCGAGTTCACCGTGTCGCCGGGGCGCGCGGCATACCGGCTCACCAGCACGGTGAATCGCAAGGGCGCGCCCGGCACCGCCACGCGTGTGACCGCTTCGTGGACCTTCACCTCGCTCACCACGACCGGCCCGACCCCGGTCCCGGTGAGCGCCGTGCGGTTCTCGCCCGCGCTCAGCCCGACCGGCACCGCGCCGGCGAACACGGCACTCCGTGTCCCCGTCACGGTGCTGGGCGCCGCCGCGGACGGACGTGTGCGCTCGCTGGCAGTCTCGGTGTCCGTGGACAACGGCGCCTCGTGGACCCGGGTTCCGGTCGAGGACGGCGCCGTCACGATCCACAACCCGCACGCGGACACCGGCGTCTCCTTGCGCGCGGAGCTGACCGACACCGACGGGAACACCCTCACCCAAACCATCATCGACGCCTACCGGACCCGATGACCCCGTAACGGCCTCCCCCGCGACCGGGAGTTGGCTCCCGACGCGGGGGAGGCCGTAATCCGGACAGGTGAACGCGGCGTGCGCCCTTCAGCTTTCGGCACCGTGGGCGAGGGGGAACTCTGTCTCTCTGCCGGCCATCCCGCCCCGACGGGGTGCCCGACGGATCAGGGCCGGTCGTGCCAGGCGAATGCCGTGATCCGCCAGCCGTCCGAGGTACGGACGAACTGGAAGGTCTTGGTCCCGACGCCCTCGAACAGCTCACCGTCCAGGACCCCGGACTTGCGGTATTCGCTGATCCGCGACGCGATATCGCCCGCGACCTCGGTCCGCTCGGAGGTCTCCCACTCGGAGAACTCGACCAGTCGACCGTCGGACAGCAGCCGCCGGCGAGGCTCGATGAACTCGTCCACGGTGTAGACCGTGAGCTCCGGGGCGGTGGTGGCGATCACGCCGCCTGGAAGAACCAGCCGCCGGATCCGGGCCACGTCGGCAGCCTTGCCGCCCCGATTGTCGAAGGCGCCGAAGAACTCGGCGGTCACTGCGTCGATCTCGGTTTTAGACATGGACACGACGCTAACACCGGGGAGCGAGGCTCAGTTGCCGAGAAATCCAGCCGACCGGGGGCGTTCGCCACCCGGACCGGAACGTACTGGCACGGCCCGTTCAGGAGGCTGGGGGGTGGTGTGCCGCGGGGGCGCGACAGGGCGCCCCGCGCCTCAGCGGATGAGTGAGCGGGCTGTGGGTGCCAGCCTCAGGAGTTCGGGGGCCGCGATCTGCGCCCGCTCGATGTCCGGAAGAAGCTCCTCCCGTACGAGGGGATGAGCCATGGCGCGGGCGAGGTGGTGGCGGTGCGCGCTCTCGTCCGGGTACGAGGTGAAGACCGCGACGATGTTCTCCCCGGTGCGGACCGGGAGCCTGGGGAATGTGTTGGCCGCCGGCTCCGTGGTGAGTACGGCGAGTGGTGCGGGCCCTGTCTCTCGCAGCACAGGGACGAGACCGTCCCGGATCAGTTCGGTGCCGTTGTGGCTGCCCGGAGGGAAGTGCCACAGTGCGCAGGCCACGAACCGATCCGGTGCCGCGGCAGTTTCCTGCGGCCGGTCGGACGGGGTCACCGCGAAGCCGCCCCCGGCCGGCAGGGGCCGCAGGAGCAGGACATTGTCGGAATCGACCATGGTGGCGTTGGCCTGGGGGCCGTGCGCGGCCCAGACCGGCCCGCCGTAGAAGGCGGACAGGGCCTTCCGCCGGACCTCCATGTCCGTGAAGCCGCGCAGCCAGACGAAACGGTCCGGATCGTCGAGGTCCCGGAACTGGCCGAGGACGATCATCCCGGTCTCTTCCTGGGTTTCGACGAACTCCCGGTCGAACAGATCGATGAGCTCGTCCCGGCGGCCGGGGCGCAGGGTGTACTGGCGAAGCTCGATCACAGCAGGGTGGTCGGCAGGGCCGGTTCTGGGCACAGACGAATCCTCTTTCGCGTTGTTCGGGCCGGGTGGATCGACCTGGGCCGACGGTAGGGCCCGTGTGTGCCAGAAGCTGTCAGTGTTTCGGAGCAGAATCCTCCTGTGTCTGCCGACCGGTTGCTTTCGATGCTGCTCTTGCTCCAGACCCGTGGCCGTATGTCGGCGCGACGGCTGGCCGACGAGCTGAGCGTCTCCGTACGTACCGCCTACCGTGACCTTGATCGCCTGCAGGCCGCCGGGATCCCGGTCCGTGCCGAGCAGGGCCGCGCCGGCGGCTATCAGCTGCTCGACGGCTACCGCACCCGCCTCACCGGGTTGAGCGAGCGCGAGGCCAGAGCGTTGTTCCTCGCCGGACTGCCCACGCCCGCTGCCGACCTGGGGTTCGCGGCGGAAGTAGCGGCAGCACGGCTGAAGTTGCTGGCCGCGCTGCCGGCGGGGCTGCGCGAAGAGGCGACGCGGGCCGACGCGATGTTCCACCTGGATGCTCCGGGCTGGTACCGGGAAGCCGAGGCGACTCCGTATCTGCCCCTGCTCGTCGAGGCGGTGTTCAGCCGGCACACGGTGGATGTGCGCTACCGCCGCTGGCGCGAGCCGCAGGAGGTGAACCGCCGGCTGCACCCCTACGGCCTGGTGCTCAAGTCCGGCACCTGGTACCTCGTGGCCGCAGCCAAGGGCCGGATCGCCACGTACCGGATCACCCAGGTCCTCGACGCGGTGTTGAGCGACGAGCGTTTCGAACGGCCGGAGGGCTTCGTCCTGGGTGAGTACTGGTCGTCCTACCTGGATGACTTCCAGGCGCGCCGCTATACGGGCACTGCGACCATCCGCTTGTCCCCGAAGGGGCGCGAGCGGCTGCCGGCCAACGTTCCCCCCGAGGTGGTCCGGGCATTCGACGCCACGGCAAAGGCGGTTGGCGACGACGGCTGGATTGAGGCGGTCATCCCGACCGAGAGCACCGAGCATGCCCGTGGTGAGCTGCTGCGGCTCGGCATCGATGTGGAGGTCGTCGCGCCGGAGGAACTGCGCCGGGCCATGGCAGACGCCGTGTGCGTACTCGCCCGGACCTATGGGCGCGGGTGAGCCGACGGGACAGGACATTCCGCACCGTGGTGCGGGCCCGGTGCGCGACGCCCAGGGGCGCTGTGCGTAGGACCGGGGTGGGAGTGGAGCCGAGCACCCCCGCAGTCGGTCGCCGTGGTCACCTGCCCCCGACGTCACTGATCTGCCACTGCTGACTTCCGGCGCCGCGCGCCGGGCGCCCATTTTGTGAGCTCCTCTGAATCACCTTCAGGTCGTCAGTGGGCGAGCCGCACCACGGGACGCACGCGCGAGGTGAGGCCGGCCAGCAGCCGGTCGGCCTGCGGCAGTACGCGGGGGCCGAGGGCGGCGGCGCCGACGGCTACGGCCACGCCGGCCCACGCCAGTGGGCCCAGCGGCGTGCACCCGAAGAAGTAGCTGACGACGGGCGTCTGGACGAGGGCGACGAGCACGGCAGCGGTGCCGAGGACGGTCGCCAGGACCAGTGGGCTGTGGCGGCGTCCGGCGACGGTCTGGGTGAGCTGGGCGCCGACCACACCGCACAGGGCCATCGTGCTGGTGCGCCGCGCCGAGCCCGGGGTGAGGCTGCCGATCAGCCATGCGATGGTCGCGCCGATTCCGGTGATCAGGCCACGATGGCGGATCCGACGGGTCAGTGGCCCGCCGAGGACGGCGAGGCCTACGGGTGCGTCGTCGGCTGCGGTGGGCCCACCGGCGGGTTCCGGATCGTGAGGGGTGACCGCGACCGCCATCGCCGGGAACATGTCGGTGAGCAGGTTGACCAGCAGCAGCTGACGCGTCGTCAGTGGTGAAGTGCCGGACAGCAAGGTGCCCAGTACGGAGAAGCCGACCTCGCCGGCGTTCCCTCCGAGCAAAATGCTGATCGCGTCGGCCACGCTTCGCCACAGGGCACGGCCCTCGCCGATGGCGTCGATGAGAACCGACAGTTCGTCGTTGGTGATCACGAGGTCCGCGGCGTTGCGCGCGGCGGCCGATCCGCGCGCCGCGATGCCGATCCCGACATCGGCGGCGCGGATGGCGGCGGCGTCGTTGGCGCCGTCCCCGACCATGCCCACGACGCGTCCCGCCTCCCGGAGCGCCTCGACCACCTGCAGCTTCTGCTCGGGTGCGACGCGAGCCACGACGCCGCAGTCCCGGAGCAGGCGCGCCCGCCCCGCCCGGTCGAGTGCGGCCAGCTCATCACCGGTGACGACCGTGACATCCGATGGCCAGCCCAGAGCGATCGCCACGGAACGGGCGGTCTGAGGGTGGTCACCGGTGAGCATGACGGGTCGTACGCCGACCTCGCCGAGACCGGCCACAAGCGGAGCCGAACTGGTGCGAGGGGTGTCGGCCAGTGCCACGAACCCGATGAGTTCCAGCAGTTCGAGGGGCTTGTCCAGGGCCTCCGCCGCCTCTTCCGCCGCGAGCCGACGCCGGGCGACGGCCAGCAGCCGCAGGCCCTGGGCGGCAAGGGCATGTGCCGTGTCGACGGCTGTCGGATCCGCGTCGGGGCAGCAGGGCAGCATGACTTCGGGCGCCCCCTTGACGACCAGCATGTCCTCGCCGTCGTCGTCCCTTCCGACGGCGGCCGCGTAGCCCCGGCTCGCCTCGAAGGGCTGGGCCCGCACGGTGGCCCACCCGGTCTCGCGCGGGGCGGCTGCCAGGACGGCCTCGTCGGTGGCGTGGGCGTGGACACCCGGCTGCTCGGCGACGCGCGGGCAGGCCCGGGCGGCGATGCGAAGGATCGGTTCCGCTTCGGGGCCGAACGCCGGGTGCTCGGCGCCGGCGGCAGTGACCAGACGGACGACCCGCAACCGGTTCTCGGTGAGGGTCCCGGTCTTGTCGAAGCACATGGTGTCCACGCGTCCCAGGGCCTCCAAACTGCGCGGCGTGCGGACCAGGACACCCAGCCTGCTGAGCCGCCGCGCCGCGGCCATCTGCGCCACCGTCGCCACCAAGGGCATGCCTTCGGGGACGGCGGCCACCGCGACTGCCAGCCCGCCCTGGAGCGCGGTGCGCACCGGGCGGCCGCGCAGCAGGGACAGACCGGCCACCGCGGCGCCGCCGGCGAGGGTGAGGGGCAGGACCCGGCGGGTCAGCCGGTGCAGTCGTGCCTGGACCCCTGCCGAGGTGGGGACCCGGGCGGCAAGGGACGTCGCGCGGCCGGCTTCGGTCTGGTCGCCGGTGCCCACCACGACGGCGCGGGCGTGGCCGGCCACCACCGTGGTGCCCTCGAACGCCATGCAACTGCGGTCGGCGACGGGCGCCTGTGGTACGGCGGCCACCTGTTTGCGGGTGGGCAGTGACTCGCCGGTCAACGAGGACTCGTCGACCTCGAAGCCGCTGACCTCCAGCAGGCGCACGTCGGCCGGCACGACGTCGTTGGTGCGCAGCTCGATCACCTCACCGGGCGCCAGTCGTTCGGCCTCGACGAGGGACGGCTCATCTGCTGACACGTCGGGGAGGCGCCGGGCTGTGCGCCGTTGCCCGGTGACGAGCTCGGACAGCGCCTGCTCCGCGCGCAGTCGCTGTACTCCGCCGACCAAGGCGTTCCCCGCGACGGCGCCGATGACGAGGAATGCGTCCACTGGGGATCCCAGCAGTGCCGACGCGGTGGCACCGACCAGCAGGATGGGGGTGAACGGGTCGTCGAGTTCGGCCCACACGGCGGCTGCCAGGCGTGCGCCGACCCGCGCCGGCGCCAAGGCCGGGTGAGTGGCTGCGGCGCCCATGACGTGCCCGGCCCGGCCCCGCACCACCGCCCATGCGGTGGGCGCGGCCCGCGGTGCCCTCGCCAGCCGGGCCATGACCTCCTCCGGATGCAGAGCGTGCCAAGGCACCCGTGGCCTGGGGTGCGGGGTCGTACGGGCGGCGACACCCAGCGCGGTGAACCAGCCCGACACCAGAGCCGCGGCGGTGGCGATGTTGACAGGGCTGATCCGCACTTCGAGGGGGAAGGGGACCCGTTGCGTCCGGGCCCCGCGGGTGAGTACCAGGAGCTCGGAGAGCGTGGCGCCCGCCTCGGCGAGAAACTTGGCCCGCCGGCCGGCCGCCTGTGCAGCGGGGACGGCGGACAGCAACCGCCACGTGCCCTCCAGCCCGCGCAGCGGCAGAACGTCCGCGCCCCAGACGACAGCGCTGCGCTCGTCGGCGACGGCGACGGCGATGTCACTGCGGAGCAGCCCGTCGAGTACGTCGCGGGCGGCCGCAGTCAACGCCCGCTCCTCCGCAGCCCGGTTGTCCGGCACGCGCGCCACCGTGAGGACCGTCCGCCCGCCGCTCTGCAGGCCGGCCACCACCTCGGCCAGGGGGATCTCGGCAGGGGCGAGTTGGTCGGCAAGCGTCCCGAACTCGCCGAGCGAGTGGTCGTCCAGCACCACAACGTGCAGGCCGGCCCGGCGCGCCGCGTCCAACGCGGCCTCGGCCATCGGGTCGACCTCCGAGCCGACCAGGACGGTACCGACATCTTCGCCGCGCACCGACGCGATCATCAGTCCCGTGTCCGACCGCCCCGCGTTCGACGTCAACCCGTTGGGCACCAGTCGCAGGCCGAGTCCCGGCTCCCCGGACGGCACTGCCCCGTCCCCGCGCGCACTCAGGGCCGCGGTGGACTCCTGCCACAGCCGACGGTGATCCCAGCCGGTCATGCTGGGATGGACCTCGAGCACGGTGCGCCGAGTGCCGCGCAGCGCTTCGGGATGCAGGACCACGGTGTCCACAAGCTCCAGTCGGCGCAGCCGCTCCGGGCTGCGGACCAGCACGTCCTCGCGCGCCAGGGCACTGCCGAGCGCCGCGGTGAAGGCTGCCGGGCCGTAGCGCGCAGCCTTGGGCGAACCGGCCAGTACGGTCTCGGCCGCCCCATCGAGGTTGCGGGTGAACAGGAGCGTGGTGAGGGCGCCGCCCAGCATCCCGTTGATCGCGGCGTCGGCATACTTGTCGCCAGGGCACGGCCGAAGCGGCGGACGTGCGACGTCGTCTCCGGCCACGGTCAGCCTGTCCGGAGCGCACAGCGTGTCGTGCAGGGCGTCGAATGTCGTGAGCTGGGCGACGGACTCCACCAACTGGGCAATCCGCAATGCCGCGTCGAGCAGCAGCGGACTCGGCGACTGCCCGATCCCACAGACAGCCGCATGCGCCGCGGCGAGCACCAGATCGGCCACGTCCGGGCCCAGCGCGCGGCTCAGCACCGTCCGTACCCGGGAGTCCTCTCGCATCACGACGACCGCGGCCACGAAGACCTCCGGCACGGGCTTCAGAAAGAGTGTCCGTGCCGTGAGGGAGGTGGCGATGCCCGCCGCGTCGCATGCCACGGCGACAGCATTGGCGCGCACGCCCCCGGCCGCACCCGGGTGCGCGTGTTCCAGCGTCTGTTCACCGACGTGCACCAGCCCGTGTTCGGCGGCAAGTTCGGACGCCCAGTCCACCAGTTGCTCGCTGATCGCACCCTCGGTGGTCTGCACGATCAGCCGCCCCAGGCCGCCGTCCCAGTAGGCGATCAGCACGTCAGGGTGCTCGGCCAGCTCGACGGCCACTTTCTCGGCGGCGGCCTCGAGCCGCTCCTCGGTGGGTTCCCGCGAGTCCGGATGTTGCCGCAGTGCGAGATGCATGCGGGAGCCGGAGCGCCAGTAACCGACTTGAGGGGTCACGGCGTTGCGAGCGACCCTGCCGACCCGCAGTGCGGTCGTCGCCACCGCTGCCGCGCCGCTCACAGCGCCACGCGCGCCGGCGCTCACCAGCTCGGTGACCGTCCGCGCCGTGTCGGTGGCCGGCGGGGCGATCCGGCGGGTGGCCTCGACGGGGGCGGCCAAGGCGTTCTGGAGGACCACGGCGGGCAGCCCGGTCAGGAAGCGGAGCAGCATGTCTCACCTTCGCGGGCTTGCCGCACGGGTCGGCGGCGGAACGGTCATGAGAGCGGGTGGAAGGCCGGGGTCAGGGCTTCTTCCGCTCACCTGCCTTGGCGTGCGAGGTGTTTGTGGCGGCGCGCTTGGACGAGCGGGCCTTCGCCGTGCCCGAGGCGCTCGTCTTCTTGGGCGCGCGGGTCTTCGCCGTCCCCGAAGTGCTCGTCTTCTTCGGCGCGCGGGTCTTCGCCGTCCCTGACGTGGCCTTGCCCGGACGGGTCTTCGCCTTCCCGGTGGCCGTCGACGCCTTGGCCGACCCGGCGGCGTGCTTCGCCTGCAATGCTTCGGCGCGGGCCTCGCCGGCTGTCTGGGCCGCCGCGACATCCTTGGGACGCGGCTGCGTGAGCCACACCACGGCGGCGCCCGCCGCGGCCACTGGCCACTCGACCACACCGGCCACGCCGAGCAGCCCGGCACCGGTGTACGCCGCGACACGCCGGGCCTGGGGCGAGACGATCCCGACGGAGTCCAGAACGCCGTCGACGATCCCCTTGACCCTCTCGGCGCCAGGGACCTTCTCCATTGCCGTCGTCACTGTCTGCATGGGGTGCGTCAGCGCCTCCTGGACGGGATGCTGCACCTTCGTGTCCCCTGAGCCAAGCGCATGGGAACTGTCAGTCATGGTCGCTCTCCCTCCGTAGCGAAGGTGAGGCACACGAAACCGAGGTCGTGACGCTTCTCACCTTTCCGACAACCTTGACCATATCGGGCGACATCGGCAAGCCTGGGCATATCAACATGCCGCCGTATGAGTAGTCGGCGGTGAGGACCGCTGCGCCGAGTCCGCGAGGATCGGCGTCCCGGTCCCGGCAGAGGCCGCTGCGGATCGCTGACCGACACCCCGCGCGTGTCCCGGGCCGTGAGGAGGTGACGGCATGAGTGCCCGGCTCGGTCCCGAGCCGTCATCCCGAACGCCCGCCGCAGTCATCAGGCCCAACCTCCCGTGGAGCCCGCTTCATGCGCATCGAACTCACCTGGCCGCGCCCCGACGCCGACGACCGGACCCTGACCCTCGCGCTCCCCGACCTGCCCGCCCTACGGCACGCGAGCCGGCTGTGGACTCCTGCCGTCCTCCTGCGCGCCGTCGCATGCGCAGAGCCCGTGCTCGCAGCCACAGCCATCGCCGCCGGCGCCGGCCCGCTCACCCGGGCCGCACTGCCGTACGCCCTCAGGTTCGCCCGGCAGGCGCTCGACATCGGCGCACCCGCCGCCATCGCGAGCCAGTCAGCGCGGGCCCTGCCCCATGGGTCGTCCTCGCCGACTCCTCGACCGCCTGCGCCCTGAGCGACGTACCGACGTACGGGGAAGCGGCCATGGGGGCCAGGTCGAGCTCCCCGGAGCGAGGGCCTCACCTGCACCCCGACGACCGCTCGCTGCGGCGGCGCGGCGTAGAGCTAGGCTGGCCCGCACGGGACCGGGCGGTGGAGAAGGGCGTCAGCATGTCGGAGCACGAGCGGGAGCTCGCCGGGGCTCAGCGGGAGCATTGGCAGCAGACATACGGCGAGCACCCCGGCATGTACGGCGAGGAGCCGTCCGAGCCGGCCGTCCACGCCGCCAGCGTGTTCCGGGCGGCCGGGGCACGCCAGGTGCTGGAGCTGGGGGCCGGGCACGGCCGCGACGCCCTGTACTTCGCCCGTGAGGGCTTCACCGTCCAGGCGACCGACTTCAGCGCGGTCGGTCTGGAGCAGTTGCGCGAGGCGGCCGGTGCCCAGGGCGTGGCCGAGCGGGTCGCCACCGCGGTGCACGACGTACGCGAGCCGCTGCCGCTGGCGGAGGACTCGGTGGACGCGGTGTTCGCGCACATGCTGCTGTGCATGGCCCTGTCCACGAAGGAGATCCACACCCTGGTCGGCGAGGTGCGTCGAGTGCTGCGGCCGGGCGGCGTCTTCGTCTACACCGTCCGCCATACCGGGGATGCCCACTACGGGGCCGGTACCGGGCGCGGCGATGACATCTGGGAGCACGGCGGCTTCGCGGTGCACTTCTTCCGCCGCGATCTGGTCGATGCCCTCGCCGACGGCTGGCAGTCGCAGGAGGTCCACCCCTTCGAGGAGGGCGGCCTGCCCCGCCGGCTGTGGCGCGTCACCCAGACCCTGCCCCGATGAGCGCCTCCCCGCTACCGGCCGCCGACATCACCGTCGACGGCACCGGTCTGCTGTGCGTGACCCTCCTGCTTCGCCTGCGGTCCCGCATCGCCGGCGCCGAGCCGGGCACGATCGTGTACGTCATCGCCACCGACCCGGCCGCACCGCTCGACCTGCCGGCCTGGTGCCACATGGTCGGGCATGACTACCTCGGCCCCGTGCCCGTCGCAGACCGGGCGACGTACGCGCTCAGGCTCGCCGTGGACGCGCGCCCCACCCGGCCCGGCGCCCCTTGGCACCCGGCCGAGCCGGTCCGCTGACCGGCGCCGCGAGCGCCACGCCCCTTCGTATCGTCCGGCGCGCGCAGCGGCCGGAACGCACGTGGCGGCGGCCCGGTCGCCGGGCCGCCTGTTCAGGCTGTGTACAGGTTCGGGCGGGGACACTGCTGCCTCGGTGCGCGGCCCGATCGTGCAGAACGTCAAAGCGAGGGCAAAGCTGTGGTGGGAGAGGTCAATATGGGGCAAAGCAGCATGGGACGCACGCGGGATCCCCTGCCAGGGTTGCCGCACATGGCGACAGATCAACACCTGAACGGCCGCGACCCCTCCCACGCTGTGCCCACGGTCCGGCGCGCGATGAGCAAGGTACCGGAGGTGACCATCTGGTTCTGGATCATCAAGGTGCTCACCACCGGTATGGGCGAGACCGCGTCGGACTTCCTGGCCCATCTGCTCGGCCCCGTCCCGGCCGTCGGACTCGGCGGGATCGGTCTGGTGGCAGCCCTGGTCCTCCAGATGTCCGTGCGTCGGTACGTGGCGTGGATCTACTGGACCGCCGTCGTCATGGTCAGCGTCTTCGGCACGATGGCCGCCGACGTCCTGCATGTCGGCCTCGGCGTGCCGTACCTGGTGTCCGCCCCGTTCTTCCTGCTGGCCCTGGGCGTGGTCTTCGCCCTCTGGTACGCGAGCGAGCGGACGCTGTCCATCCACAGCATCCACACGCGCCGCCGCGAGGCGTTCTACTGGGCCACGGTGCTGGCCACCTTCGCGCTGGGCACCGCTGCCGGTGATCTGACCGCCATCCCCCTGGGGCTGGGCTACCTGGGCTCGGGCGTGATGTTCGCCGTGGTCATCGCCGTGCCCGCGCTCGCCCACTGGCGGCTCGGCCTGAGCGCGATCGCGGCCTTCTGGTCCGCCTACATCGTGACCCGGCCGCTGGGCGCCTCCTTCGCCGACTGGATGGCGGTGCCCTCCGCGCGGGGCGGACTGGCGCTGGGGCTCGGGCCGGTCACCCTTTACTGGACGATCGCGATCCTCGCCCTCGTCGGCTACCTCGCGGCGACCCGCAGGGACATCGCGTAAGGACGTCCCACTCCTCTGGCTGCGCTGCGCGCAGCTGTTCCAGCCACTGCTCGCTCAGGCCTTCGCCCTGCCCGCGTCGGCCGGCAGCCGCAGGTGGGGGCACCTCACCGTTTCTGTTCCACCAACTCCTTGAAATGCTCGAGGTCGTCCCGTACACGCCGTTCGATCGCGGTCGCCTGGGCGAATCCCTTCGGCCCGCCGAACGCCTCCTTGACGGTGCCCGGGTCGTACTCGATCCGGGCCTGGACCCGGGTGTGCTCCTGGTCGAGGGGCAGCAGTGAGAAGGTTCCCGTCAGTTCGGGACCGCTCGTGGTCTGCCACTCCATCCTGTGTTCCTTGCCGCGGTCGGTGATCTCGGCTTCGAACTCCTGAGCTCGGCCGCCCGCGTCGACGTCCAGGTGTGCCCGGTGCCCGTCCTCCAAACGAGCCTCGCGTACTCCTTCGACGAATCGCGGATAGGTCTCCACCTGATGGAGGCGTTCCCAGGCCAGTGCGATCGGAACATCAACGTCGATCTGTTCTTCGAGAGTGCTCATCGGCCACCTCGCAGGTCGGTTCACGGTTTACGGGGCCATATCTCCATTGTCGCCTCCAAAGGGCCGATGGAGGCCGGCGTCGGTGTCCGTCGTCCGGCGGGCCGGTGCTGTCCGTCCTCGGCGCTCCGGGGCACGGGCACAAGGACGGCGGGGTTTCAGGCGTGCCCGACTCCGAGTTCGCGGCCGCGGTAGAAGCCTTCCCGCTCCTCGACGATGTAAGGGGCCATGGCCTCACGCCGCTGCGTCTCCGCCGCGGAGGCCCGCCAGGAGTCGCACGCTTCCTTGGTGTCCCAGAACGACACCCCGGTGATCTCCTGCCCGTCCTCGGACCAGTACGCGTAGGCGCGGCGCAGCGCCTGTGGGTACTGGTCCGGGCGCCAGGCCCTCTCGAACTCCTCCAGCGCGCCCGGCTTGATGCGGCGTGTCGTCACCCAGACAAAGTGCTCCACCATCGCGGCCTCCTCTGGAACGCCGGTTCGACTTGATGGCGCCTTCTTGATCCATCGTAGGTTTCTGGCACCGCTTCCGCCTCTGCTGCGGGGGAGCGCGGTCGCCCCGGGTCGCTGAGCGGGCCCGACGGAGCAGGGCCGGGCCGGCCGATCCGCGATCGCGACGTTCAGCTTGTGGAAGCGGCGCGTTCGTAGGCCAGGGTGAGTTCGGCGAGGACGCCGTCGGCACGTTGCGGACGGCCTTCGAGGTGCATGGCGCGGAGCTCGTCCATGAATCTCTCCCCCATCTCGGGGCCGCCGCGAGCGAGAAGTTGGGCACGGATCGACAGCTCGGGCGATGTCGGGAGCCATCGGGAGCCCCAGGCACCCAGTTGCGTCAGGAGTGGAACGAGTTCGATCGCTGCCTCGGTGAGCCGGTATTCGATCTTCTGTCGGTGACTCGGGTCATCGTGCCGAGTGAGCAGGCCGGCGTCCACGAGCTTCGACAGGCGGGCGGCAAGGATGTTCGACGCTATGCCCTCGATCGAATTCGTGAGGAGCTCGCGGAAGTGCCTGTGGCCGCCAAACATGACGTCCCGCACCACGACCAGACTCCATCGGTCGCCCAGCAGCTCGATGGTCAGGTTGATCGGGCAGCCGGACTTCCCCTCCGGCACGGGCAGGCGATCAGTCCGTACTGGTTGCGGCATGTCCATAGGGTAGTACAGTGCCACCGGTTGCAGTTTGCAATCAGAAGTTGCTGTCGGCTCCTGAAGGAGGATGCATGTCGCAGCTGTTGAGGGTGCAGTGCTTCACCGTGTCGCGGGACGGGTTCGGTACCGGTGAGGGGCAGAGCCTGGACCGGCCCTTCGGCCACGCGGACCCCGCCCCCCTTTTCTCCTGGGCGGGCGCTACCGCCAGCTGGGTGAACCGCACCGACCCCGGTGGCACTCGCGGCCTGGACGACTACCTGACCCGCGACCACGCCCGCGGCATGGGAGCGGAGATCATGGGGCGTAACAAGTTCGGCCCCCAGCGTGGCCCCTGGGAGAACCATGAGTGGCAGGGATGGTGGGGAGACAACCCGCCGTTCCATGTGCCGGTCTTCGTGCTCACCCATCACGAACGCCCGTCCTTCACCCTGGCTGACACCACCTTCCATTTCCTCGATGCGACACCGGCCGAGGCGCTGGCACGCGCGAAGCAGGCCGCCGCCGGCCGGGACGTGCGCCTCGGTGGTGGCACCACCACCATCCGCGAGTTCCTCGAGGCCGATCTGGTCGACACGATGCACATCGCCGTCGCGCCCGTCGACATCGGTCGAGGCGAACGGCTGTGGGAGAGCCACACCGACCTGCTCGACCGCTTCCACCTCGAGTCGGTGCCGAGCCCCAGCGGAATCACTCACCTCCTGTTCTGGAGACGATGACCGCTGACCCGCACGATCGCACGCACATCTTCGCCGTCCTGACCGCGGCGCCGGCAGTCCTGTCCTTCTGGCGAATCCGCGGTCGACTCACCTGAACGTCCCTCCCGCGAAGAGGCCGAACAGAAGCCTCTGGTGCGGATCTGGTGCGGGACGCCTGAACCGGTCCGGACAACAAGAAAGGCCGCCTGGACCCCGCCAACCACTGACACCTCAACAACCAGGATCAGCCGCTGAATTGACACACCTCTCAGCAGCAGGGAGACGGGACTGACGACGGTGGGGCCCGGCTCCTCCGCCGCTGACGAGGCGGAGATCATGGCCGGGGCGTCCGCCCCGCCGTCGCGGTCACCGCGAGGGTGACCGCGACGGCGGTGGCGAGCCGGTGGTGGCGCCGGATGGTGCGGTGCATGGTGGTGCTGCTTCTCATGCGATGTGGTTGAACTTGGAGCCCTCGCCCGCGTACAGCGACGTCGACTGACGGCTGAAGGGAGCGGTGGTGGAGCCCGTCGAGCGGTAGACGTACGTGCCGCCCGCCCCGTACGCGATCAGGTCCGGGCGCCCGTCGCTGTCGACGTCACCGGCGCCGACGAGGTGGCTGAAGACGCCCCAGCCGCCGCCGATCCGCACGCGGGCGGAGAAGTTGCCGCGGCCGTTGCCCTGGTACAGCCAGAGGACACCGTCTTTGTCGCGGGCGACCAGGTCTCCCGCGGCCGTACCGGCGATGTTCCCGACGGCGGCTCGCCGGGTGGGGCGGCGCCGGAGAGGCGTAGAACGACGCGTCCAGGGTCATGTGACATTCCTCACAGCGAAAGCGCAGGCGGTGAAAGCAACTGCACCCTTTCGCCTTTTCTGTCTGTCCCGGTGTTGTGGTGTTGGCCGGAACAAGTGAAAAACTTGTGACGGTCGACCGTTGCCCCGGCCATACGATCACCTCAAGTCGCATCTGCGTGTCCCATTCCGCCGCGACCCCTTCTTCTCTTTCCGGACCCCGAAGGGCTCTTGTGAAGATTCGCCGGATTCTTGCCACAGCTGTTGCCGCCGCAGTGACCACGCCTGCCCTCCTGCTGTCGGTTACTCCTGCGTTCGCCGACGACAAGCCGGCAGCGCAGACGCAGGGGAAGCCGTCCATCGCGGAGCTGGAAAAGGCCGCCGCCGCAGCGAAGGCGGTGTACGACGACGCCGTAGCGGCCGAGAGCGCCGCCCACGCGGCCCTGGAAGCGCTCCTGTCCGACACCGCTCCCCTGGCCGTGGCCGCCAAGGCAGCCGAGGCCGCGGCGGCCGACGCCGCCACCGCGAAGACCGACGCCGACCAGGCGGTCGTCGACGCCAAGGCGGCGGTCGACGCCCTCCCGGAGACGGCCACCGAGGAGGAGAAGACCGCCGCGGCGACGACTCTCACCGAGGCAGAAGCCGCCGCCGCAGCCGCCGGTGCGGCCAAGGCCGCCGCCGATGCCAAGGTCGTGGAAGCCCTGGACGCGCGTGACGACGAGCAGGTCGCCGCAGCCCGGACGCTGGACCAGGCGCAGAAGGCCACCAAGGCGGCGCTCGCTGACAAGACCGCCGCCGACAAGGCGCTGGCCAAGGCGAAGGAGGAGGAGGGTGAGGAGGGCGAGGACTGCGTCCCCGAGGCCAAGCTCACCACGGTCGTCACGGGTCTGCCGTCCACAGTCGTCGCCGGTACGAAGGTCAACTTCAATCTCCGGGTGACCAACGGCACCGACAAGACGATGGACGAGGTACTTCCGTTCGCCTACGTCCACGCGACCGACAAGAGCGGGCTCAACGACATCGACGACCTGGTGCACCTGCAGTGGTCGTCCGCCTCGTCCTCGACGTGGAAGACCGTCGACAACGAGCACTACATGGACGCCATCAGCCCGCTGAAGGCGGGCGCCCACGCCGACTTCAAGATGCGCCTCACGATCGACGCCTCGGCCCCCGCGGGCAACGGCGTCACCTTCGTCGCCGGTGACTACTTCAACGACAACGGCACCTGCGGTGGGAACCCGGACCTCGAGGGCTACGAGTTCCTGATCGCCGCCGCGGGAAGCAAGCCCGGCAAGGTCGACGACGCCAAGCCCAGCACGACCAAGCCGAACACCTCGGACGTCAAGCCGCAGAGCGGCGCGTCGGCCAGTCCCGTGAGCGGCAGCCTCGCCGCCACGGGCTCGTCCTCCGCGACGTCGCAGCTGGCCCTCGCGAGCGGTGCGGCCCTGGCGATCGGCGCGGGCGCGGTGTTCGTCGTACGCCGTCGCAAGGCCGGCTCCCATGCCTGACGCATGAGGCGGGGTGCCGACCAGGCACCCCGGCCCACGCGCTGACCGCCCAGCGGGCCCGACACCGAGCGGTGTCGGGCCCGCTGCGGTGACATGGCCGCCCCGGCCCTGAGAGGTCTGGACGACAAGAAAGCCCCGGCCGCCGGCCTGGGGCTTTTTCATGGAGCGGGTGACGAGAATCGAACTCGTGCTCGGCGGCCCCGCGAAGGCGGCTGTAGGGGCGAGGCGTGAAGCGCCCGATCGGAGAGGCGACCGCCGTGGTTCGCTCGATTGGGTCGCCGATTTTCCATTCGACCAAGGCCGTTCGCATTTCACTTGGCGGCTGACTTGGTTCCGAAAACCCCGCCGAAGCAGTGAGTCACCTCTTTGGCCTCACCGTATTTCTCTACCGGGGCCGCATTTCGTCTGGTGATTCGAGAGGATTTGTCTGCTGTTCTGTCGGAAGAAATTACTTGGAGGGTTGACTGTACTATCGTGAGCGCGAAGGTTTGCGTAAAGGGACTGACTGTTCGCTTTCATGATATAGTCCTCATGGATTTACAGGACGCCGCGAAAAAAGGGGAATGGCGTGAATACCGAGAAGGTTACGGCTCGACGTCTTACGGCCGGAGAGGTTTCGGAATTGGGCCTCCAGGACGACATCTTCGTCTCGGCGGAGATGGATGGCCTTCCTCTCGACTGCTACGCCCCGGCTTTCCTTGCGAAGCCGGGTAAGAATTTCGAGGGAGGGTCCTTCACCGCGAGGACGATCTTCGGTGAGGAAATTCATGTTCTCCCGGACAATGTCGAAGAGCGCGGGATCTGGATTGCTGACGAGGCAGGGGAAGAAATCGAGGTTCTCCAGAGTGCCGGCGTCCTCCTGAACCTCGCCCTCTTCGTGCCCGACGGGAACAAGGAATCCCTGGAGTCGCTCTACTCCGCCGCACGGGACGCGTTTGGCGCGGGGATCGTTCAGCGCTGGAGCGAGGAAACCGTCGCGGTGCCGGACGTCAAGGTCGACCTGTACGAGGAGCCGGCCCGGGGGCGGAAGAACACGAACGGCCAAAACCGCGACCGCCGCGCCCTGGACATCTACCCGACCCGAGTGCGGTTCCTGGAGCCCAGCGATGGCTGGAGGTTCATTGTCGAACCGCACAAGGAGATCGTCGATGACACACCGACGATCTGACCTGATGGCAGGTTAGCCTCGATCTTTCGCGGGAGCCCGTCAGCTTGCTGGCGGGCTCTTCTTCGTGTGCTGGGGCGTGTGGGCAGGCCGCCGGAATCCGCGCGGACCCGCGTCCGCCGCCCTCGCCGGTACCTTGTCGAGGCCGTTGCGCCCCCGTACCTGTCGCGGAACTCCTGCGTTTGTCGCTGGCCCCCTGCGGATTTGTCCGCGATCGGTAACCGAGGGATCTTGCAGGGGCGTTTGTACGTCTTCATGGGTGCACGGCATCGGCGGAGACAGCAAAGGGGCGGGCGGACATGGCAAGGCATAAGGGAAGGGGATGGAACGGCCGGCTTCTCGCGGCGGCGCTCGGGGTGACAGTGGTGGCCGCTGCCGCCTCGGTGTGGACCGCGCAGGCCGACACCGCCGGAGGGCGGCAGCCGCAAGCGCGTGTCTCAGCGCCGGACGCCCGGCCCCAGGGCCGGACCGTGGCCAAGGTGGCGGCGGACATCGCGCACGCCTCGGATCGCGGCGCCCGGGGCGTCAACATCACCATCGACGACGGACCGGACCCGGTCTGGACGCCGCAGGTGTTGCAACTGCTGAAGGACAGCGGTGTGAAGGCTACGTTCTGCATGGTGGGCACGCAGGCCCAGGCGCACCCTGACCTGGTCAAGGCGGTCGTGGCAGACGGACACCGACTGTGCGACCACACTGTCTCGCACGACACCACCATGGACACCCGGTCCGAGGCATACCAGTCCCAGCAGATCCTGGATGCCGAACGCATGATCACCAAGGCGTCCGGGGGCGTCCGGCCGCAGTATTACCGGGCCCCGGGCGGTGCTTTCACCCCTTACAGCCGACAGCTCGCCGCGTCCCGGGGGATGCGACCGTTGGGCTGGAACGTCGACACCAAAGACTTCGAGCGTCCCGGTGTGGACGCCATGGTCGCCACCGTCAAGAGCGAGATCTCCAACGGGCCGACCGTCCTCTTCCACGACGCGGGAGGGGATCGCTCTCAGACCTTGGCCGCTCTGCGCGAGATCCTGCCCTGGCTGAAGCAGCAGGGGTACTCCTTCGGTTTCCCCGTGCGGTGAGTGAGGGGGGCGCCGAGGCGCACCTTCGCGAAGGACGCCGAGGAGTCAGAGGGAGATGATCCGGACGTGATGACCGCAGAGCTTTGTCATGTCGTCGCTGTCGGACGTCAGCAGCGCGACCGGCCTTGGCTGGCGAAGTGCCACTTCGGCCACGGTGGCGTCGATGGCGTACTTGTGGCCGCGTAGTCCGGCTCCCTTGAGAAGCTCTGCAGCGGCCTTTGCCGCCTGCTCTGTGACCGGTTCCACCTTGATCCGCGACAGCATCCAGTTGAGGCGCGGAATGTTGGTGCGAGAGTGGCTGACCTCCACGATGGTGTTCGCCCCGATGACAAGGTCGGCACCCATCTCGTGGAACACCTGTAGCATCGCGAGGAATTTGCGGTCCTGCGCGATCCAGGCCGAAAGCCCTTCCGAGTCGAGGACAACGCTCTCGATGCGCTCACTCATGCGGCGTCCGCGTCCTTGGAGGTGCCGGCGGCGCTGAAGATCTTCGACCGGGCCTCCGCCAGTTCCTCGTCGCTGAAACTTCCGTGCTCCTCTTCATGGTGCCGGAGGTCGTCGCCCAGCAACTGGTGCCGGATCTGGCGGGCCACCGCTTCTGCCACGTAGCCGGAAACGTTGTCCGTGAGCTTGCGGATCTCCGCCACCTGGTCGCTGGGCAGGGTGACGGTGATACGAGTCGTTGAGGACATGCAACAAGCATACTGGAGTATGCGCGAGGGTGGTCGCGATTGTTGCCCCTGGGTGCTGACCAAGGGCGTGCGGCGCCGAGTCAAGCCGGTCAGCCCTCGTAATCGCGCGTCAAGGGCCGTTTGCCTCGCTGGATGCACGACATCCCGTGAGGTCACCGCGAGGTCGCCCCCAGCGCCGTCGGAACGTTGGTGGCGGCTGGCATCGCGCGCGTTGTCGGATCGGTGGACCGCGGAGTATGGCGAGGACCATGACGACGGTCCGCGCGTCCAGCGTGAAGGCCGCATACGTTCCAGGCCGCCCAGTCCGTACCCGCCTCAGGACCGGCCCGCCACACCAGCATCCGCCGTACGGCGGCAGCGGCGGTCCGGGCAATGAACGTACGTTCAGAACACCGGCAGGGCGACGACCGAGCCCTTGTTCAGCAGGAACACCCGGTTGCCCGCGGCGGCCATGTGCCAGGGACCTTCCGACTCGGGTTCGTAGGTCCACATGAGCAGGCCGTCCGATTCGTCGCTCGGGATGTTCCCGAAGGCCGATACGCCTGACGAGGTGCCCCCCTCGACGATCCAAAGGGTGTTGCCCTGGACGACCGGTGGAGTGCGGGACGGGAGGGTGCCGTCCGGCCATGAGACCTGGCCCTCGGTGCCGGAAGCCTTGTCGACCCGGTAGAGACGGCCGTCGTCGATGGCGGCGATGTAGTCGTCGGTTATCGCGGGAGAGCCCCACCCGTCCTGATCGGGGTTCAGCGACTGCGAAGCCGCGGACCAGACCTCGTCGCCGCTCTGCAGGTCGAGTGCCAAGAGCGACTTCCCGCCGACGTAGACGAATCGTTCCTCGATGGCGGGGGTCAGCGCCGTCCCGGCATGGCCGTCCAACTGCCAGGCGTTGCTGCCGTCGGTCGAGTCGAGAGCGAAGTAGTTCCCGTCCGCTGTACAGACGACCAGTCGGCCGGATCCCGCACCGGCCACGGCCGCCGGGTCGATGACGGCGCCCGCGGGGGCCTCCGCGGTCCAGCGGACCTTGCGGGCTTCCGTGTCGACCGCGGCCACCTCGTCGTCCTTCGTCAGCACGTACACGAGTGCCGCGTCGGGTGCGGTGGCCAGCAGTTTCTCCGCCTTCGCCGGGGCGCTCCACTGCAGCTCACTGGTGGACGCGTCGAAGGCGAGGACGTTGCCGTCGGCATCGGCCGCGACGAACTGCTCGGCCGTCAGCCGCAGGAAGCCCGCGGACGGCGACACCTTCGGAAGCGACCACTTCTGCCGGCCATCGGTCACCCTGTGCGCCGTAAGTCCTCCCGACGGGCCGGCGAACATGACGACATCCCGCACCGGCAACAGCATGGACGCGCTCGAAGCGGCTGCCTTCAGCGGCCCCCACAGGGGTTCCGGCGGCGTGCCCGGCTCGTACTCGCCGGAAGTCAGCAGCTTTGCCGGTTCGGCGTTCGCAGCGTCGGGCAGATCGGGCCCTCTGGTCAGCCACCAGGCCGTTGCGCCTCCTCCCAGTGCCAGCACCGTTCCGCCGGCGGCGAGCGAGGTGAGGAAGCGCCGCCGAGACGGCTTCGCCTCCGGAACAGTGGTGGCGGCCAGGGTGGCGAGCTGCTGTGTCCGGGTCTCGTACTCCTTGATCTGCTTGCCGAGAATGCCCTGTCTCCACAACCGGTGTGCGCCGCGTGGGGGTGCGAATGTCTGGATGACCGACGAGGGGTGGGGACGGTGTGCGGGCTCTTTGGCCAGGCAGGGGGCGATGAGGGGGCGGAGCGCTTGCGGCACCGCGTCGAGGGCGGGGCTTCCGTGCACCACTTCGTACTGCACCGCCGCGACATGCGCACCTTCGTACGCTTGCCTGCCGCTTGCCGCGTACACCAGTACCGCGCCGAGGGAGAACACGTCGGCCGACGGGCCGACGCGCTGACCCAGAATCTGCTCAGGTGCCCCGTATCCGGGGGTGGCCGGTGCCTGGCCTGTGGTGGTGAGGGTGAGGCCGTGCTCGGGGCGTGCGATGCCGAAGTCGATGATGCGGGGGCCCGAGGAAGTGAGCACGATATTGGCCGGCTTGAGGTCGCGGTGGATCAGCCCCGCTGCGTGAATCTCCTGCAGCGTCGTTGCCAGGGCGCCGGCCAGCGCGCGTACGCCGGCGTCGTCCAGCGGCCCGTGGTCCGTGATCGCCTGCTTCAGTGTCGGCCCCGACAGGTACTCGGTGGCGATCCAGGGGCGCCCGCCCTCGGTCTGCGAGCCGACGACGCGTGCCACGCCGGTGCTGGTCACGGCTTGCGCGGTCTGGGCCTCGCGCAGGAAGCGCTGGGCGAGGTTGCGGTTGTGCGCGAGTTCAGGACGCAGCACCTTGACGGCCGCCAGGCGGCCGGAACTGTCGTGACCTACGTACACCTTGCCCATGCCGCCCTCGCCGAGCACTCCGGCGATGCGGTACGGCCCCAGCCGGATCGGGTCGCCGAAACTCAGAGGTTGCATGGTGTGAGCCGAGCCCTTCGTGGTGATGAGGCGGGGAGCCTAGGAGGAGGCATGGTCCGAGGGCTCCAGCGGAAGAGCGACCATGGGTCCTTCGCCGACGCCGATGAGCAGTCCCGCCGTGATCAGGGCGGAGAACCTGTCGAGACTCTCCGGGTGGAGCCAGGCGGTTTGGTGGGTCCGGAGATCGATAGCGCGCAGCCCCGCCGCACAGTGCTTGTAGATGTACTTGTCGCCGACAGTGGGTGCCACCTTCAGCTCGTGCCCGGACGACACGGGATTCTTCTCCCGCCACAGGAGTGCGCCGGTGTCTGCGCTGATGGCCACGAGACCCCGTGCTCCCGCCGCTTCCACCGCGTAGACGACTCCGTCCTTCACCGTGGGAGGTCCGTACCCGGTCACGTTCGTTCCCTGGTACCTCCAGGCTTCCTTGCCGTCGGTCATGCGCCGTGCCCGCACCGCGTCCGACGCGGTGTAGAGGTGCTTGCCGTCCACGGCGATGGGACTGCGGGCGGCATCGTCGGCGTTGAGGTCGAGGGGCGCCCGCCAGACGCCGGTTCCTGTGCGCGTGTCGCAGACGAGTACGTCGACCCCGCCGGATTTCGTACGGAAGAAGAGGACCAGGCTCGAGCCGATCGCGCGCACGCCGGTCACCCAGGGGTACTCCTCGGGCACAGGCTCGTCCAGGATCAGCTCGGTGCGTCTCCTGCCCGTCGAGAGCGAGAAGGAGGCGATGAGCCAGCCTCGTTCGGGACCGACGCCGCTCGACTCGTCGGTGTCTTCCTTCCGCACCCGCGCCGTGAGCAGCCAAGCGACGTCACCGCCGACGCAGAGAAGCTGATTTCCCACCAGCTTCCCGTTGTATGCCTTCTCGCTGACGGCCGGATCCATCAGCGCTCCGTCGTCGAGGTCGATCTGCGCGATACGCAGTCCTTCTCTCGGGGACAGGGAGTAGTCCACCGCGAAGAGCTTCGCTCCGTCCGTGGCCACGTCCCAGGAACTCAGCACCGGGTTGCCGGACCAGAGACTCCGCCCGCTCGACGCGTCGATGGCGCTCACTCCGGCCCCGGTGGTCACGATCAACTTGTCGCCGACCACCAGCGGACGCCCCAGCTCAGCGGGTGACGCCGTTGCGATGCTTCTCCGCCACAGAGCCGCAGGAGCGTTGCCCGAGCCCGTGGACTCCGGCGTGTCCGAGTCCCGCTCTCTCGTCGATGCCCACACACCCGCGCCGATCCCTGTCGTGGCCAGCAGTGAACTGCCGCTGATGGTGAGGAGCTTGCGGCGGCTCATGCCGGGCGCGGCGGTGACCGGGACGGTCTCGGCTGTTGCGTGATCGGAGGGGGCGGGAAGCCGCTCCGGCTGGTGCTGCCAGACCTCCGAAGCGCGCCGGGCTATGTCTGCCAGTAGTGCATCGGGCAGATGGTCGGCGAAGTGGCCCTGACCGCTGTGAAGTTGGATGGCGAGGTCGTGGGTGGTGGGCCGCCGGGCCGGGTCTTTGGCCAGGCAGGGGCCGAGGATCGGGACCACGGTCTGGGGGAGGCCGGTGAGGTCCGGGTCGGCGTAGCGGACGCGGTAGAGGAGGTCCGCAGGCTGTCCGGTGCCGAAGGGACCGTGGCCGGTGGCGGCATAAAGAAGGACTCCGGCGAGGGCGAACACGTCGCCCGCGGGGGTGTGTTCCTGGCCGATGGCCTGCTCGGGGGACATGAAAGCAGGCGTTCCGGCGGCCGCTCCGGTGCGGGTGAGGTGATCGTCGCCGGAGGCGCGGGCGATGCCGAAGTCGATGATCTTCGGGCCGTAGGCGGTGATCATCACGTTCGAGGGCTTCAGGTCGCGGTGGACGACGTCGGAGGTGTGGAGTTGGGCGAGGGCTCCGGCGAGTGCGGCGCCCAGGGCGCGTACGGACCCCTCCGGCAGGGGGCCGCAGAGGTCGATGGCGTCGTCGAGGGGCGGGCCGAGGACGTATTCGGTGGCGAGCCACGGGGTGGGCGCCAGGGGGTCGGCGTCGACGACGACGGCGCCGTGGTGGCCGCCGATGATGCGGGCCGCGTCCGTCTCCAGGCGGAAGCGGGTGCGCGACGCCGGGTCGGTTGCGATGGACGGGTGCATGGTCTTCAGAGCGACGGTGCGGCCGCCCGCCGAACGAGCCAGGTAGACGGTTCCCATGCCGCCGTGGCCCAGCCGCGCGAGCAGCCGAAAGCCCGCCAGCCCGGCCGGATCGTCATGGGTCAGAGGGGAAAGCATCGCGTCAGATCCTGGCCGTCCGAGTGATCGGAGTACGGACTTCCGCGGCGAGGACCTCCGCGGACTGGCGCGCCATGGCCGCGACCACCCGGCTCGGCAGCCAGCCCGGCCCCAGTAGCGCACTGGCCGAGTCCAGGACCGTCGCCATGGGGGTGGACGACGCTCCGGGCAGCGCGCGCAGTATCTCGGGCGCGGTCGGGCGGGCGGCGGCGTCGCGCGTCAGGCAGCGCGCGACCAACGACTGCAGCGACTCAGGTAGTTCCGCGGAGTCGGGGACCGAGTGGCCGGTCGCCGCGTATGCCAGAACCGCACCCAGTCCGTAGATGTCGCCGGGCGGCCGGGGCCGCCCGCCCGCTGCCTGCTCGGGGGCCAGGCTGCCGGGCTCGAGCCCGGGCAGGCCGGTACGCTGCTCGCCGTCCGGGGCCGCCGCGCGGACCGCGCCGAAGCAGGTCAGGCGCGGTCCGTCCCAGGCGAGGAGTACGGAGGCGGGGGACAGGCCGGCGTGCGTGATGCCGATGGCGTGCGCGCCCGTAAGGGTTTCAGCCAGGGCCGCGCCCAGGGCGCGGACTGTGCGCTCGGGCAGGGGGCCGCCGTGTACGGCGAGCGCCACCGGGAGCGGGAGCACGGGAAGGTACGGAGCGGCGTACCAGGGGGTCTCGGACGGGGCGGCAAGCTCGGCGACGGGCAGTACCCACGGGCCGAGGAGCCGGCAGCCCGCGTCGGCCTCGACAAGGAAGCGCCCCGGATCGGCGCCGTCGAGTGGCGCGCTGATGAGTGCCGTACGGTCGCCGTCCGCGCTGCGCCCGATGAACCGGCGTACGGGGACCGGCAGTTGGCCGGGGCCGCTCGGGTCGAGACGGGTGATGAGGTGGTACGGGCCGATCCGTCGCGACCCGTCCGGGCGTGAGCGTTCCGTACGTGTTCGTTCCATCTGCGACCCCCCAGCCACGACAACGGCCAGATGAGACTATCGGTGTGACGGCGCGGGCCGACGGGAGGGGAGGGGCGGGGCGGCGGGCCTCAGGACCGGCTTGCCGGCCCGGGACGAAGAAGGGGCATGCCTATCGGCCCGGAGTACCCGTGGTACCTGTTAACTGCCCGGGGCAGTGGAACGGTCTCCAACGGCCGTACGCGCCAACACGTTCTTCCAGCCCGGTCCGCCCGGTCCGCGAGGAGCCGCCGGTGCAGGTCTGTGAGGCTCACGTAACGGCTGCCGTGTCGTGAGTCAGATCTGGGAAGGCGCTCTCCCCGGCGTCGCGGATGTCGCAGCTGAGCAAGGTGTGGCCGCCCGAGCCTGGCGCTGGGCGCCCGAGATGCACGAGGTCGTCGACACTCTCCGCGCGGCCGACCTGCCCACGGACCTGGCCGAGGCCACAGCCCAGGTATTTTCCTGTTGGGTTCAGGACAAGGGCCAGTACGACTTGCCCGTTGCAGAGGCGCTCTCCCAGCTCCGGAATCGGACTACTTGATCGCTGCTCCATGAGGCACCCACAGCACTACGAAAGTGGCCCGATGAACGAAGCGGGGAGGGGCAGGTGCGCGTGATCAAGCAAATGACACGAGCCATGAAGTGGACTAGACAAGAAACTAGGCCCTGGTCTCCGACCAGGGCCTTCATCATGGAGCGGGTGACGAGAATCGAACTCGCGCTCTGAGCTTGGGAAGCTCATGTTCTACCATTAAACTACACCCGCGAAGCGCACTGAATGATCAGCGATGCATCGTCCCACACTCTACCCCATCGCAGGCCCCCGGTTTACGAACCGGGGGCCTGCGTGTCATGCGCCAGGGGCGGATGCGGTTGCTGTGTGCGGGAGTTGGGGGCGTAGCGTACGCAGTCGGAGTGCCGCCTGGAGTGGCGTCCCGTTCATCCCCTAATGTGGCTTTCTCGTCCGAGGGTTGTTGGGGAAGGGACTTGATGGACTCCATGGAGCGCACCGTCGTCCGCTGTGCCGAAGGGCACATTTTCGCTACCGCTTCGTTCCCGATGCAGCAGCTCGGGGCCGGTCGGATCGGTCCCGGGCGGCTTATCCGTTGTCCGCGATGTGCCCGGTTGCGGCAGGCAGTTCCGGTGGATTTCGTGCGGCGGTAGAAGCAGGCGGCAGGAGCGGCGGCAGACCGTCGTGGCGGAGCGCGCGGGACAGTCCGGTTGGGGCGGTCTCGCGCGTTCTGCGTATCCTCGGGGGCGTGCTTCTCTCAGACAAGGACATCCGGGCCGAGATCGACGCCGGGCGGGTCCGCATTGATCCGTACGACCCGTCGATGGTGCAGCCATCGAGCATCGACGTGCGGCTCGACCGCTACTTCCGGGTGTTCGAGAACCACCGTTATCCGCATATCGACCCGGCCGTCGAGCAGGCGGACCTGACGCGCACGGTCGAGCCGGACGGGGATGAGGCGTTCATCCTCCACCCCGGCGAGTTCGTGCTTGCCTCGACGTACGAGGTCATTTCGCTGCCCGACGATCTTGCGTCGCGGCTGGAGGGCAAGAGTTCGCTCGGGCGGCTCGGGCTCGTGACGCATTCGACGGCCGGGTTCATCGACCCCGGGTTCTCCGGGCATGTGACGCTGGAGCTGTCGAATCTTGCGACGCTGCCGATCAAGCTGTGGCCGGGCATGAAGATCGGCCAGCTGTGCATGTTCCGGCTGAGTTCGCCGTCGGAGTTCCCGTACGGCTCCGAGCGGTACGGTTCGCGCTACCAGGGGCAGCGCGGGCCGACGGCTTCGCGTTCGTTCATGAATTTCCACCGGACCCAGGTGTGATGCCGGACCATGACTGACGCACGAGAGAATCTGACGTACGACGGGTTCGGTCATGCCGTGCGTGAGCTGGCGCAGGCCGTGGCCGACGACGGCTACGAGCCGGATGTGGTGCTGAGCATCGCGCGGGGCGGGGTCTTTGTCGCCGGCGGGCTGGCGTACGCGCTGGACTGCAAGAACATTCATCTGGTGAATGTCGAGTTCTATACCGGCGTGGGCACCACTTTGGACATGCCGGTGATGCTGGCGCCCGTTCCCAACGCCATCGATTTCTCGGACAAGAAGGTCCTGATCGCCGATGACGTGGCGGACACCGGGAAGACGCTGAAGCTGGTGCGCGATTTCTGTATCGAGCACGTCGCCGAGGTGCGCAGCGCGGTCATCTACGAGAAGCCGCACTCGCTCGTGAAGTGTGAGTACGTGTGGAAGAAGACCGATCGCTGGATCAATTTTCCGTGGAGCGTCTTGCCTCCGGTACGTAAGCCGGGCGAGCCCATCACGCCTTCCACGGAGGCGCTGTAACCGCCGCAGCGGCGGTCGGCTCCTCTTGAGCGCCGGGCACAGGGTGTAACCCGGTGAACCCTCCACGTGCCCGTTACGCGCCGGATGCCTGATCGTCCGGAGCGTTCGCAGCCGGTTGAAGATGGCTATCTCTCCGCGCGCGGGCAGCCGACGGGCGTAACGCCACAGGTAGTCGTGGTCGAGTTCCTCGGTGGAGGGCACCTTGAAGCTGCTGACCCGCACGCCCTGGGGGTTGACGCCGCTCATGACGTGGCGGATCGTCCCGTCCTTGCCCCCGGCGTCGAGCGCCTGGAGACAGAGCAGTACGCCGTACGTGTCCTGGGCGGCCAGCCGTTCCTGGTACTCCGCCAGCAGGGACACCCCGGTCCGCAGCAGCTCGACCCCGTCGCGTTTCCTCAGGCCGGCCTTGTAGCGAGGATCGAAGTCCCGGCCCAGGTTCACCTTCGAGCCCGGTTTCACCCGCAGCGGCCCGTTGAACTCCGCGATGCGTTCGGCTCTCTCGTCCGCCATCACCGATCAGCCCTTCTCTCCGGACACGGTGAGCGCCGCGCGTCCCGGCCCTCGCCACCGTCGTGCCGTGCTCGGCGAGGGGCGGGTAGCCGTTCACAAGCACTCCTTCGTCAGGGCTGTGCCGCGGTGACTCAGGCGCCTGGTCGGTCGGCATGCATACGCTCACCCGATGGCTCCGGGGCCGGCGGCTCAGGTGGCATCAGGCCGGCAGCGTGCTACGAAGAACCCGGAAAGGTACGAGGGCGATGGGCTCGCATCTGCGTCCCCCCGCCGGTCGGTCGTCGTCTCCGGAGGCCTGCTTCAGCCGAGGTGGGGCCGCTCGCGGTGCTGGATGAAGGGTCGGAGCCTGCGTCGCCGTGTGGGCGTCGACTTCCGGTCGCACCGTGTAATGGAGCGTGGACAAGCCTGTCGTGCGGCGCAGCGGGCAGGTTCTCGGCGCCTGAGTCCCGTCAGGTCCGGTCCGTGACAGCAAAACCCCCGGTGCCTTGTGCCGGGGGTTTCTCCGTGGTCGTGGGACGCTGTCGTCAGATCGTGCCCAGCTTGATGATCGACAGCAGTGCGATGAGCTGGATCGCGGACGCACCCAGCGCCTTCGGCCACGGCAGGTCGTGCGACTTGCTCACCATGGACGTGAACAGTGCGGCCGACGCCAGCCAGGTCATCCAGCCGAGGATCTGGACCAGGGAGTTCTCGCCGCCGAGGAAGAGCGCGAAGATCAGCCGTGGGGCGTCCGTGATCGACATGATCAGCATGGAGAGGCCCACGGTCGGCTGCCAGGCGCCGTCGCCGCCGAGCTGGCGGGCGAGGGTGTGGGTGACCGCGCCGAGGACCAGACCGCCGATGACGAAGCCGAGGCCCGTGAGCAGGACGTACGGGACGGCGGTGGAGATCGTTGCGTGGATGGCGTCGTCGCGGGCCTGGTCGAAGCCGAAGAGCGCCAGCAGGCCGTAGAGGAACGTGACTATGAGCGCCGGGCCCCAGACGGGGTAGTCGCGCATCTGCCAGAACGTCGGTCCGGGGCGCAGCACGATGCCGCTCAGCAGCTCCTTCCAGCGCAGGCGGGGGCCTGCGGGCTGGGCGGGTGCCTGGCCGGCGCGGTAGGTGTTGCCGTCGCCGTACGGGTCCTCGTTGATGCTGAACGCCTGAGTGTGACCCGGGTTGTTGGCGTACGGGTCGCCCTGATGGGGCTGGTGCGGCTGGTGGTACGGATCGCCGAAGTATTCGGGTTCGCCGTGTGCGCCGCTGTAGCCCTGGTGTCCGCCGGGGTGCCGGGCTCCGTACGGGGCGCCGTTGCCTCCCGCCGGGGGCCATGGCTGCTGTCCGTACGGCGGCGGTGGTGCCTGCGTGCCGTACGGCTGCTGCTGCGGTTGTTGTTGCCCTTGTTGAGGGGTGCGGTTGTCCCGGCCGCGTCCGATCCTGAATCCAGCCACGTAATCGAACGTACCTGGTCCGCGTGTGTGCGGTGGGAGAGCCGGGGGAACCCGGGCCCCTTTGCGGCCGAGCTGTGACATCCCCTAGGGGGACCCTGGGGGGCCGGCCGGTGGGCGCGAAACCCGGGCCTGCTGTACGGGAACAGGACCGGTTCGGTGGCAGGCGTCAGCCCGCCCAACAGCGGAAGCGGCCGGTCCTGCCCCCGAGGCAGGTCCGACCGCTTCTGTACCGCTGAGACCGGCTACTTCACCGGCTCGGGCTCCGGAGCGTCCGCCGTCTCCGGCTCGCCGGCCGGGTCCGACGGGGTCTTCACCGAGTCCAGCAGCAGCTGCGAGACGTCGACCACCTGGATCGACTCCTTGGCCTGGCCGTCGTTCTTCTTGCCGTTGACCGAGTCGGTCAGCATGACGAGGCAGAACGGGCAGGCGGTGGAGACGATGTCCGGGTTGAGGGAGAGGGCTTCCTCGACACGCTCGTTGTTGATGCGCTTGCCGATCCGCTCCTCCATCCACATCCGGGCACCACCGGCGCCGCAGCAGAAGCCGCGCTCCTTGTGTCGGTGCATCTCCTCGTTCCGCAGACCCGGCACCTTCGCGATGATCTCGCGCGGGGGCGTGTAGATCTTGTTGTGACGGCCCAGGTAGCAGGGGTCGTGGTACGTGATCAGACCCTCGACCGGCGTCACCGGGATCAGCCTGCCCTCGTCGATGAGGTGCTGGAGCAGCTGCGTGTGGTGGATGACCTCGTACTCGCCGCCGAGCTGCGGGTACTCGTTCGCGATGGTGTTGAAGCAGTGCGGGCAGGTCGCGACGATCTTCTTCGACGACTTCGGCTTCTTCGTCTCCGGCTCGTCGTCGTCCTCGCCGAACGCCATGTTCAGCATCGCGACGTTCTCCTGGCCGAGCTGCTGGAACAGCGGCTCGTTGCCCAGGCGGCGGGCCGAGTCACCCGTGCACTTCTCGTCGCCGCCCATGATCGCGAACTTCACGCCCGCGATGTGGAGCAGCTCCGCGAAGGCCTTGGTGGTCTTCTTGGCACGGTCCTCGAGAGCGCCCGCGCAGCCGACCCAGTAGAGGTAGTCGATCTCCGACAGGTCCTCGACGTCCTTGCCGACGATCGGGACCTCGAAGTCGACTTCCTTCGTCCACTCGACGCGCTGCTTCTTGGCCAGCCCCCAGGGGTTGCCCTTCTTCTCCAGGTTCTTGAGCATCGTGCCCGCCTCGGACGGGAACGCGGACTCGATCATCACCTGGTAGCGGCGCATGTCGACGATGTGGTCGATGTGCTCGATGTCGACCGGGCACTGTTCCACGCACGCACCGCAGGTGGTGCAGGACCAGAGCACGTCTGGGTCGATGACGCCGTTCTCCTCGACGGTGCCGATCAGCGGGCGCTCGGCCTCCGCGAGAGCGGCCGCCGGTACGTCCTTCAACTGCTCCTCGGTCGCCTTCTCGTTGCCCTCCATGTCCTTGCCGCCACCGGCGAGCAGGTACGGGGCCTTGGCATGCGCGTGGTCGCGCAGCGACATGATCAGGAGCTTCGGGGAGAGCGGCTTGCCCGTGTTCCAGGCGGGGCACTGCGACTGGCAGCGACCGCACTCGGTGCACGTGGAGAAGTCGAGGATGCCCTTCCAGGAGAACTGCTCGACCTGGGAGACACCGAAGACGTCGTCCTCGCCCGGGTCCTCGAAGTCGATCTCCTTGCCGCCGCTCGTCATCGGCTGCAGCGCGCCGAGCGCGACGTCGCCGTCCGCGTTCCGCTTGAACCAGATGTTGGGGAAGGCGAGGAAGCGGTGCCAGGCGACACCCATGTTGGTGTTGAGCGAGACCGTGATCATCCAGATCAGCGAGACGCCGATCTTGATCATCGCGGTGAGGTAGATGAGGTTCTGGAGGGTCCCGAGGCCGAGTCCCTTGAAGGCGAGGACCAGGGGGTACGAGACGAAGTACGCGGCGTCGTAGCCCTCGACGTGGTGGATCGCGCCCTCAAGACCGCGCAGGGTCAGGATCGCCAGGCCGATGACGAGGATGACGTACTCGACGAAGTACGCCTGCCAGGCCTTGGAGCCCGCGAACCGGGACTTGCGGCCGGCCCGGGAGGGCAGGTTCAGCAGCCGGATGGCGATCAGCACGAGGATGCCGACCGTCGTCATCAGACCGATGAACTCGGTGTACATCTCGAACGGCAGCCAGTTGCCGATGACCGGCAGCACCCAGTCGGCCTTGAAGAGCTGTCCGTACGCCTGGAGCAGCGTCGGCGGCAGCGTCAGGAAGCCGATGGCGACGAACCAGTGGGCGAAGCCGACGATCCCCCACCGGTTCATCCGGGTATGGCCGAGGAACTCCTTGACCAGGGTGATCGTGCGCTGCTTCGGGTTGTCGGTGCGGCTGCCTGCCGGGACCGGCTGTCCGAGCTTGACGAACCGGTAGATCTGCGCGACGGCTCGGGCGATGAGCGCAACGCCGACCACAGTCAGCACCAGCGACACGATGATCGCGGCGAGTTGCATTTGGGGGCTCCTCGGGCCTGCGAGGGTGGGATCCAGCACGTACTAAGCAGTAACTTAATCAGTCTGTGCTGACACTATCCACTTATTCCGCCGCGCTGTAGCCGCGCAGCCGGTGATCTGTGTCGCTCAGGTGCGCCTTCCCGCGGTGGGTGAGCCCGCGGAGGGTGGCGCGGAGTGGGGCGTATGCGGCTTCCGCGAGGATGGCCAGGTCGAGTCCCAGCCAGTGGTGCTCGGCGTAGTGCTGGTCGAGCAGGGCGGGTTCGTCCCATGGCATTCCGGAGCGGGAGCGGACCTGGGCCAGGCCGGTGAGGCCGGGTCTCAGTTCCTGCCGCCAGTGTCGCGCACCGGCCTGGTTCGGGGTGCCCGCCCGCTCGTGGTCGGGGGTGAGTGGTTCCGGTCCGACGAGCGAGAGATCTCCCCGTACGACGTGGGGCAGCCGGGACAGCACGTCCAGGCGCAGTCGGCGGGTGCCCAGGGAGCGCAGCGCGAAGGGGTGGCCGGCCAGTCCGATCCGGGTGGAGCGGGTCAGTACGCAGCCGGGGGGCCGCTGTACGGCGAGGGTGAGGGCTGCGGCGGCGAGCAGGGGAGCGGTCAGGGCCAGCAGGGCCGAGCCGAGGGTGAGATCCAGTGCGCGCTTGGCTGTCATGTGCGACCTCGGTCCGGGCCACGCGTGTGTCCGCATCCGCAACCGCATGTGCATCCGCATCGTTCACACCTGCCTGGCTCGGACGGATCGAGTGCCTGGTTTGTGCGGCTCTCGTCATTTTGTGACAGAACGATCCCACGTGACGATGATGGACCGGGTATGCGGCCCGCCGGGCGGGCCGGTGTCGTCCGATGGCGTGCAGGTGGCGCGGGATACATGCACGATAGTTGAGTCGACCCGACTCAGCTCTGTTGACTCCGGGGCGCCTGTCGTGCATCCTTGAGCCAGATCCACTCAAGTAGTCAGTTGGAGGAATTGAAATGGCACGTGCGGTCGGCATCGACCTGGGCACGACTAACTCCGTCGTCAGCGTTCTCGAAGGCGGCGAGCCCACCGTCATCACCAACGCCGAAGGCGCCAGGACCACGCCGTCCGTCGTCGCCTTCGCGAAGAACGGCGAGGTCCTGGTGGGCGAGGTCGCCAAGCGCCAGGCGGTGACCAACGTCGACAGGACCATCCGGTCGGTCAAGCGCCACATGGGCACCGACTGGAAGATCGACCTCGACGGCAAGAGCTTCAACCCGCAGCAGATGAGCGCCTTCATCCTGCAGAAGCTGAAGCGCGACGCCGAGGCGTACCTGGGCGAGAAGGTCACCGACGCGGTGATCACCGTTCCGGCGTACTTCAACGACTCCGAGCGTCAGGCGACGAAGGAGGCCGGCGAGATCGCGGGCCTGAACGTCCTGCGTATCGTCAACGAGCCGACCGCCGCCGCGCTGGCGTACGGGCTCGACAAGGACGACCAGACGATCCTCGTCTTCGACCTCGGTGGCGGCACCTTCGACGTGTCCCTCCTGGAGATCGGTGACGGCGTCGTCGAGGTGAAGGCCACCAACGGTGACAACCACCTCGGTGGTGACGACTGGGACCAGCGCGTCGTCGACTACCTGGTGAAGCAGTTCGCCAACGGTCACGGTGTGGACCTGTCCAAGGACAAGATGGCTCTCCAGCGTCTCCGCGAAGCCGCGGAGAAGGCGAAGATCGAGCTGTCCTCCTCGACGGAGACCACGATCAACCTGCCGTACATCACGGCGTCCGCCGAGGGCCCGCTGCACCTGGACGAGAAGCTCACGCGCGCCCAGTTCCAGCAGCTCACCGCGGACCTCCTGGAGCGCTGCAAGACCCCGTTCCACAACGTCATCAAGGACGCGGGCATCCAGCTCTCCGAGATCGACCACGTCGTTCTCGTCGGTGGCTCGACCCGTATGCCGGCCGTCGCCGAGCTCGTCAAGGAGCTCACCGGTGGCCAGGAGGCCAACAAGGGCGTGAACCCGGACGAGGTCGTCGCCATCGGCGCCTCGCTCCAGGCCGGTGTCCTCAAGGGCGAGGTCAAGGACGTCCTGCTGCTCGATGTCACCCCGCTGTCTCTCGGTATCGAGACCAAGGGCGGCATCATGACGAAGCTCATCGAGCGCAACACGACGATCCCGACCAAGCGGTCCGAGATCTTCACGACGGCCGAGGACAACCAGCCGTCCGTCCAGATCCAGGTCTACCAGGGCGAGCGCGAGATCGCGGCGTACAACAAGAAGCTCGGCATGTTCGAGCTGACCGGTCTGCCGCCGGCCCCGCGTGGTGTCCCGCAGATCGAGGTCGCGTTCGACATCGACGCCAACGGCATCATGCACGTCGCGGCCAAGGACCTCGGCACCGGCAAGGAGCAGAAGATGACCGTCACCGGCGGCTCCTCGCTGCCGAAGGACGAGGTCAACCGGATGCGTGAGGAGGCCGAGCAGTACGCGGAGGAGGACCACCGCCGCCGCGAGGCCGCCGAGTCCCGCAACCAGGGCGAGCAGCTCGTCTACCAGACGGAGAAGTTCCTCAAGGACAACGAGGACAAGGTTCCCGGCGACGTGAAGACGGAGGTGGAGACCGCGCTCACCGAGCTGAAGGAGAAGCTCAAGGGCGAGGACACCGCCGAGATCCGTACCGCCACCGAGAAGGTCGCGGCCGTCTCCCAGAAGCTGGGCCAGGCGATGTACGCCAACGCGCAGGCCGAGGGCGGCCCGCAGGCCGACGGCCAGCCGGGCGCCGAGCAGGCCAGGGCCGATGACGACGTCGTCGACGCCGAGATCGTGGACGACGAGAAGGACGCCAAGGGCGGTGCGGCGTGACCGAGGAGACTCCGGGCTTCGAGGAGAAGCCCGACGTTCCCTCCGGCGCCACCTCTGACGACGCCGACCCGAAGACTGCCTCCCCTTCCGCGGAGGAGGGGGCGGCCCCGGCCGGGGACGTGAACCAGACCGCCGGTCTGACGGCACAGCTGGACCAGGCACGCAGTGCGCTCACCGAGCGCACCGGCGACCTCCAGCGGCTCCAGGCCGAGTACCAGAACTACCGCCGCCGCGTGGAGCGGGACCGGGTCACGGTCAAGGAGATCGCTGTTGCGGGTCTCCTGAGCGAGCTCCTGCCCGTGCTCGACGACGTCGGCCGCGCCAGGGAACACGGCGAGCTCGTGGGCGGGTTCAAGTCGGTGGCCGAATCGCTGGAGACGGTCGTCGCCAAGCTGGGCCTGCAGCAGTTCGGCAAGGAGGGCGAGCCCTTCGACCCGACGATCCACGAAGCCCTGATGCACTCGTACGCGCCGGACGTCACCGAGACGACCTGCGTGGCGATCCTGCAGCCGGGGTATCGCATCGGCGAGCGCACCATCCGCCCCGCGCGGGTGGCGGTGGCCGAGCCGCAGCCGGGCGCGAGCCCCGCGGCGGCAAAGGAAGAGAAGACAGACGACGAGGAGAGCGGTGGCACCGAGGAGGTCTGACATTTCGTCCGACCACCGCGGGGCTCACCGCCCGGCACGGCGACCGGCCCACGGGCCGGTCGCCCGGCCGATCGTCCGGAAGGAGGGACGTCGATGAGCACGAAGGACTTCGTCGAGAAGGACTACTACAAGGTCCTCGGCGTCCCCAAGGACGCCACCGAAGCCGAGATCAAGAAGTCGTACCGGAAGCTCGCCCGCGAGTTCCACCCGGACGCGAACAAGGGCGACAACAAGGCGGAGGAGCGCTTCAAGGAGATCTCCGAGGCCAATGACATCCTCGGCGACGCCAAGAAGCGCAAGGAGTACGACGAGGCACGCGCCCTCTTCGGCAACGGCGGCTTCCGGGCCGGTCCCGGCGGTGCGGGAGGCAACTTCAACTTCGACCTGGGCGACCTCTTCGGAGGCACGCAGGGCGGAGGTCCCGGCGGCCCCGGCGGATTCGGCGGCGGCGGCGGTCTGGGCGATGTCTTCGGCGGGCTGTTCAACCGGGGCGGCGGTACGGGGACACGCGTGCAGCCGCGCCGCGGGCAGGACATCGAGTCCGAGGTGACGCTCAGCTTCACCGAGGCGGTCGACGGGGCCACGGTCCCGCTGCGGATGTCCAGCCAGGCGCCCTGCAAGGCGTGTTCGGGCACCGGCGACAAGAACGGCACCCCGAGGGTCTGCCCGACCTGTGTCGGCACCGGACAGGTGTCGCGCGGCAGCGGCGGCGGATTCTCGCTCACCGATCCCTGTGTGGACTGCAAGGGCCGGGGCCTCATCGCCCAGGACCCGTGCGATGTCTGCAAGGGCAGCGGGCGGGCGCGTTCGTCGCGCACCATGCAGGTCAGGATCCCGGCGGGCGTCTCCGACAGCCAGCGGATCCGGCTGCGCGGCAAGGGGGCACCGGGCGAGCGCGGCGGACCGGCCGGCGACCTGTACGTCGTCGTCCATGTCGACGCCCACCCGGTCTTCGGCCGCAAGGGCGACAACCTCACGGTCACCGTGCCCGTCACCTTCGCCGAGGCGGCGCTCGGCGGCGAGGTGAAGGTCCCGACGCTCGGCGGACCACCCGTCACCCTGAAACTTCCGGCCGGCACCCCCAACGGGCGTACGATGCGCGCCCGCGGCAAGGGCGCCGTACGCAAGGACGGCACCCGGGGCGACCTCCTGGTCACCGTCGAGGTTGCGGTCCCCACGGGCCTCACCTCCGACGCCCAGGACGCGCTGGAGGCCTACCGGAAGGCGACCGCGGGGGAGGACCCGCGGGCGGAGCTGTTCCAGGCGGCGAAGGGAGCTTGAGGTGGACGGCCGACGACGTAATCCGTACGAACTGACCGATGACTCACCGGTGTACGTGATCTCGATCGCGGCCCAGCTCTCGGGCCTGCATCCGCAGACACTGCGCCAGTACGACCGCCTCGGCCTGGTCTCCCCCGACCGCACGGCCGGCCGCGGCCGACGCTACTCGGCCCGCGACATCGAGTTGCTGCGCACGGTGCAGCAACTGTCGCAGGACGAGGGCATCAACCTGGCGGGCATCAAGCGCATCATCGAACTGGAGAACCAGGTGGCCGCGCTCCAGCAGCGCGTCGCCGAACTCTCCGCGGCGGTGGACGGCGCTGCGGCGGCGATGCAGCAGCGCGAGGCGCAGGTGCGCGCGTCGTACCGGCGTGATCTGGTGCCGTACACGGATGTGCAGCAGGCGAGCGCGCTGGTGGTGTGGCGGCCGAAGCGCGACGGCTGACGCCGTAGCACGTACGAAGCGCGTACGAAGGGGCCGGGAGGTGTGAACCTCCCGGCCCCTTCACGCATGTACGTGCGCCGAGGTCAGCTGACGGGCGGCAGGATCGCCCAGGCGGCTCCCGGAGCGGACTCGCTGCCGTCCGTGTGAACCGAGGTCACCCAGTAGTAGTGGGTGGTGCCGGTGGCGGCTGTGGTGTCCTCGTACGAGGTCGTCGTGACGGGGTCCGTCGTGAGCTTCTCGTACTGCTGGGTGCCGGGGTTCCAGCGGTAGACGTGGTGGCCGACGGCCTCGACGTCTACCGCTGGAGGCGCCGAGGGCATGCATCAGCTTGGAAATGTGGGCCCGGCAGGTCCGGACGCTGATGCCCAGCTTCCGGGCCACCACGTCGTAGGGATGGAACGCGCCGTGGTCACTGGTCCTGGTCCAGAATTCCTGACTGCGCTATGAGATATCCGAGTTGGGCTCGACTGCCGCTGCCGAGTGCGGTGTTCAGTTTGGCGATGTGCGCACGGCAGGTGCGTACGTTCATGCCGAGTCGGCGGGCGATGGAGTCGTCGACGTTTCCTTCGACGAGGAGTTGGGCGATGGAGCGCTGTACGCCGCTGATGCCCTTGGGGGTCGGTTCGTACCTGATCTCTTCGAGGAGCGGTTCCGCGCGGCTCCACAGCTGCTCGAAGACCTTCACCAGATACTCGACCAGCCCGGGGTGGCGCAGTTCCAGGGCGACTTGGCGGTCGTCCTGAGCCGGTATGAAGGCGACCGTCCGGTCGAAGACGATCAGGCGCTCTATGAGTTCTTCCAGGGTACGGATCTCGACCTTGCCCTCGGCCAGACGCTCCGCGTAGGCAAGAGTTCCAGGGCTGTGCCGGGCGGTGTGCTGGTAGAGGGTACGGATACTGACACCGCGGTCCACCACCGAAAGGCCTCGTTCCAGGGCCTCGCTGAGGCGGTCCTCGCTCCGCCCGCCACCGGGCTGGACGGTGAGGACTTCGCTGCGGCACTCCGCAGTGGCAAGATCGAGCGCCGCATTGATCCGGTTGACCCCCTCCAGCACGGTGATGGCGTGGGTGGTCGGCGGGTCCTGGGCGCTGATGTCCATGAAGGGTTCGAAGGATTCGGTCAGTTGGACGGAGCGCCGTCGACGGTCCTGGATCTCGCGTTCTATGGGGTGCAGACGCTGCGCCAGAGCGGCGGACGGCGGAACCGGACGGAGCCAGTCGGAGTCGTCGGGGTCCGGGTGCAGGAGAGCGAAGTCCATCAGGCAAGGTGCGGGGTCCACTTCGGCGCGGGCGATGCGCCCGGAGCGCAGTGCGCTGGCGTAGAGGCGTCTCCCGGCGTCGCACAGTTCGGTGATCCCGTGAGGATGCGCCTGTTTTATATCTCTTGTGGCCATATCTCCACCCCCCAGGTTCCTGAACATGCAGGAACATGATGCATCGACTCAGTGGTGTTCGCGTGCCCAGGTAAGACATCGTCTTAGGTGCGGGGGAGAAGAATCCACAAGTGAGGACGAAGCTGACTATGTATAAGCGAACGCTTCACTCGGTGCTTGCCGCCTCTTTCGTCGCGGCTTTGGGCCTTGGAGTGGTGGGCGCCGGCGACATTGCCTGGAACGCCGAGGCGGCATCCGCGCCGGGCGACATTGCGTGGAGCGTTGAGGCGGCGCCCGCGCCGGGTGACATCGCCTGGTCCGCGCCGGGTGACATCGCCTGGTCCGCGCCGGGTGACATTGCCTGGTCCACGCCGGTCTCGGCGCCGGGTGACATTGCCTGGTCCGCGCCGGGTGACATTGCCTGGTCCGCGCCGGGTGACATTGCCTGGTCCACGCCGGTCTCCGCGCCGGGCGACATCGCCTGGTCCACGCCGGGCGACATCGCCTGGTCCACACCGGGTGACATCGCCTGGTCCACGCCGACGACCGCAGGCGCATGAGCATCCCGCCGGACGACCGGGTCTTCCGGCGGGAGATGGCCTCGGCCTATCGCTCAGGGTGGCACTTCATCGATCTGCTCACGGCACTCCCCCGCCATGGCGATTCGTTGATGGTCACCCTGCTCGGAGAGCCTGTCGTCGTCGTCCTCGAGGACGACGACGAGGTCCGCGCCTACCGGTGTCTCCGTCGTCCCCGTGGGGCGCCGCAGCCCGTCCGGTGTGCGATCCGGTACGGAATGATCTTCGTCAATCTTGATCGGCGTGACCACCAGCTGATCGAACCAGAAACCATCTCCGCCACCCCCCGCAGTGCCTGAGCGATCCCCCGTCGTTCCATGTCGCTCGGACACTCCCCCACACAGCGGCGCCATCGTGACCTGAACACGATGGCGCCGCTGTGCTGTCCGGGGGCGGACGGCGGGGAACTCCCGGGGCTCAGGCCGTGCGGACCGGTGCGCCCCGGCCCAGCGCCCGTTCGAGGGTGATCTCGATGACGACCCGGTCCGGGTTGGGTGCCGGCGTGCGCCCGTAGCGTTCCGCGTAGCGGAGTACCGCGTCGTCGACCACGTCCTGCTCCGTACGGACCGTCGCGCGGCCCTCCAGCGTCGCCCAGCGCCCCCGGTCCACCTGGCAGACCGCCACCCGTGCCCCGTCCGGACCGGCGGCCAGGACGTTGGCGACCTTTCTGCTGCTCTTGTTGGTGATGACGCGGGCGAGTCCGGCCTCGGGGTCGTACGTCACGCCGACCGGCACCACATGCGGGCTGCCGTCGGGGCGGTGGGTGGTCAGCGTGCACACGTGGTACTCGCGCCAGAAGGCGAGGTACTCGGGGCTGGGGTTGCGTACGTCTACGGCCATGGGGAAAGGGTAGGCATCCGCGGGCTCGTGCCCCGATGCGGCGCGGTGGCGGAGGAGCGGTCCGGCCGGTTCACTCGGTCGGGAGTCCTGTTCCGCTCCGGGTTCCGGGCGTGAGCCGTGTGGCGGGGGACCGATCGCACCTTGAGTGGAATAGACTCAACTTTGTGGACGTTGATCTGGTCATAGTTATGACAGGCCAGTCACCGCAAGGAGGAGAGAGCGCACGTGGACGCCGAGCTGACCAACAGGAGCCGGGACGCCATCAATGCGGCCACCAGCAGGGCCGTGAAGGACGGACACCCCGATCTGACCCCTGGGCATCTGCTGCTCGCCCTGCTCCAGGGCGAGGACAACGAGAACATCATCGACCTGCTGGCCGCCGTCGAGGCCGACCAGGCCGCCGTGCGCAGCGAGACCGAGCGGCTGCTCGCGTCGCTGCCCAGCGTCACCGGGTCGACCGTCGCCCCGCCGCAGCCCAACCGTGAGCTGCTCGCCGTCATCTCCGACGCCGCGCAGCGCGCGAAGGAGCTCGGCGACGACTACCTCTCCACCGAGCATCTGATGATCGGCATCGCGGCCGAGGGCGGCCGCGCCGGTGAGATCCTCACCGGGCAGGGCGCCGGCGCGAAGAAGCTGCTGGACGCATTCGAGAAGAGCAGGGGAGGGCGCCGGGTGACCACACCCGACCCGGAGGGCCAGTACAAGGCCCTGGAGAAGTTCGGCACCGACTTCACGGCCGCCGCGCGCGAGGGCAAGCTCGACCCGGTCATCGGGCGTGACCAGGAGATCCGGCGCGTCGTGCAGGTCCTGTCGCGGCGTACGAAGAACAACCCCGTGCTCATCGGCGAGCCCGGCGTCGGCAAGACCGCCGTCGTCGAGGGGCTCGCCCAGCGCATCGTCAAGGGCGATGTGCCGGAGAGCCTGCGGAACAAGCGGCTCGTCTCGCTGGACCTGGGAGCCATGGTCGCGGGCGCCAAGTACCGTGGCGAGTTCGAGGAGCGCCTGAAGACCGTCCTCTCCGAGATCAAGGAGAGCGACGGCCAGATCATCACGTTCATCGACGAGCTCCACACCGTCGTGGGCGCGGGCGCCGGCGGGGACTCCGCCATGGACGCGGGCAACATGCTCAAGCCGATGCTGGCCCGCGGCGAGCTGCGGATGGTGGGTGCGACGACGCTCGACGAGTACCGCGAGCGGATCGAGAAGGACCCCGCCCTGGAGCGCCGCTTCCAGCAGGTCCTGGTCGCCGAGCCGTCCGTGGAGGACACCATCGCGATCCTCCGCGGCCTCAAGGGCCGTTACGAGGCGCACCACAAGGTGCAGATCGCGGACTCCGCGCTGGTCGCCGCCGCGACCCTGTCCGACCGTTACATCACCTCCCGCTTCCTCCCTGACAAGGCGATCGACCTGGTCGACGAGGCGGCGTCCCGGCTGCGCATGGAGATCGACTCCTCGCCCGTCGAGATCGACGAGCTGCAGCGCGCCGTCGACCGCCTCCGGATGGAGGAGCTGGCGCTGAAGAACGAGACCGACGCCGCTTCCGTCCAGCGCCTGGAGAAGCTCCGCCGCGACCTCGCCGACAAGGAGGAGGAGCTGCGCGGTCTCACCGCCCGCTGGGAGAAGGAGAAGCAGAGCCTCAACCGCGTCGGTGAGCTGAAGGAGCGCCTCGACGATCTGCGCGGACAGGCCGAGCGCGCCCAGCGCGACGGCGACTTCGACACCGCATCCAAGCTGCTGTACGGGGAGATTCCGAGCCTTGAGCGGGAACTCGCCGAGGCCGACGAGGCCGAGCAGGAGGCCGCCAGGGACACCATGGTCAAGGACGAGGTCGGTCCGGACGACATCGCCGATGTCGTCGGCGCCTGGACCGGCATCCCGGCCGGACGCCTGCTGGAGGGCGAGACCCAGAAGCTCCTGCGCATGGAGGAGGAGCTGGGCCGGCGGCTGATCGGCCAGACCGAGGCCGTACGGGCGGTGTCGGACGCGGTACGCCGTACCCGCGCCGGAATCGCCGACCCCGACCGGCCCACCGGCTCGTTCCTCTTCCTCGGCCCGACCGGTGTCGGCAAGACGGAGCTCGCGAAGGCGCTCGCCGACTTCCTGTTCGACGACGAGCGGGCCATGGTCCGCATCGACATGAGCGAGTACAGCGAGAAGCACAGCGTGGCGCGTCTCGTCGGCGCCCCGCCCGGCTACGTCGGTTACGAGGAGGGCGGCCAGCTCACGGAGGCGGTCCGCCGCCGCCCGTACAGCGTCGTCCTGCTGGACGAGGTCGAGAAGGCCCACCCCGAGGTCTTCGACATCCTGCTCCAGGTCCTCGACGACGGCCGGCTCACCGACGGACAGGGCCGGACGGTGGACTTCCGCAACACCATCCTGATCCTGACCTCCAACCTCGGCAGCCAGTTCCTGATGGACCCGCTGACCAAGCCCGAGGCGAAGAAGGAACAGGTCCTGGAGGTCGTACGGGCCTCGTTCAAGCCGGAGTTCCTCAACCGGCTCGACGACCTGGTGGTCTTCTCCGCCCTGTCCGGCGACGAGCTCTCGCACATCGCGAAGCTTCAGATCGACCGGCTCGCGGGGCGTCTGGCCGAGCGCAGGCTCACCCTGGACGTCACGCCCGAGGCCCTGGCCTGGCTGGCCGAGGAGGGCAACGACCCGGCCTATGGAGCACGGCCGCTGCGCCGCCTCATCCAGACGGCGATCGGCGACCGGCTCGCGAAGGAGATCCTCGCGGGCGAGGTCAAGGACGGGGACACCGTCCGGGTGGACCGGGTCGAAGACGGCCTGCTCGTCGGGTCCGCGACCTCGGGGAAGACCTTGTAGACGGCGCACGGCCTGTTCGAAGTCGTGTCCCCAGCCGGAAGACCGCGCGTCCCGGCTGGGGACTCGTCGTCTGCGCCGCAGTGCAATTGACAAAGAAATGCGGTGATTTCGGGATAGCGGAGAATCGGTCGCCGTCATCGGTGATCCGTTGTTCGACATCGATATTGAGCCAAACGTTTCGCTCCGTGGCCAGGCTGGGATCGCGTTACCCTGCTCCGCCCGGGGCTGCAACGCCCGCCCCTGACAAGGGATACCTGCTCGGGCACCCGCGACGCCCGCCCGGGGGCACGCGAACAATCAGGACACCTCGGGTCGCCCATCATGACCTGCTCACAAGGAGGATTAGAGGCGGAATTCGGCAGCCGGTAGCGTGCCCGCATGAACGAGCGGATAGGCGATGAGATAAATCCGGGGACTGAAGAGCCCCGATCTGACAATCTCTTTCACCTTGGCGAATTCCGTACCCTTTGGGCTGCTTATGCTCAGTCGATCCTGGGCGACCAGTTGGCACGCGTGGCCCTGTCGTTGCTGGTGTTCGAACGCACCGACTCGCCCGGATGGACCGCGGCGACGTATGCGCTGACCACCTTGCCCGCTCTGCTGTCCGGGGTGCTCCTGTCCGGCCTGGCGGACCGTTTCCCCCGGCGTACGGTCATGATCGGATGCGACCTGGTGCGGACGGTGCTGGTCGGGCTGATGGCCCTGCCCGGGACGCCGTTGCCGCTGCTGGCCGGGCTGCTGGTGCTGGCGCAGCTGGCCGAGGCACCCTTCGGCGCTGCGCAGGGCGCACTGCTGCCGACCGTGCTCGGCGAGCAGAGATACGAGCGGGGCCAGCGAGTCATGCTGATCACTCACCAGGCCGGACAGCTGGTCGGTTTCGCCGGTGGGGGTGTGCTGGTCGCCTGGCTGGGCAGTCACGTCTCCCTGGGTGCGAACGCGGTGACCTTCCTTCTCTCGGCGACCCTGGTCAGGTTCGGCGTAAAGGCCCGTCCCGCGGCGGGTGCCGACGCGCGCAAGACGCGGCTCGGCGCTCAGGTCGGGAGTGCGGCCGCACTGATCTGGTCGGATCGCAGGCTGCGGTCGCTGCTCGCGCTGGGGTGGCTCGCGGGGTTCATCGTCCTGCCGGAAGGGCTGGCCGCCCCCTTCGCGGACGAGGCCGGCGGCGGCGCCTCCTCGGTGGGACTCCTGCTCGCCGCGCATCCGGCGGGAATGGTGCTGGGTGCATCTCTTCTGGGGCGGGCTCAGGTCGGGGACGAGTGGCGGCGCCGTCTGCTCGGGCCGTTGGCGGTCGGTGCGAATCTGCCGCTCATCATCTACTGGCTCGGTCCCGGCATAGGTGTGGCCGTGCTCGTGTTGATGGCGTCGGGGGTGTGCTCCGCCTATCAGATAACCGCCGGAGCCACCTTCGTACTCCTGACCCCGGCCGACCAGCGTGGCCAGGCGCTGGGGCTCGCCAGGTCGGGGCTGATCGCCATGCAGGGGATCGGTGTCGCCACGGGTGGTCTGGCAGCGGAGCTGTCCGGGTCGTCGGCGGGCACCATCGGTGCGTCCGGACTCCTCGGAGTGTTGTGTGCGATCCCTGTCGCCGTTGCCTGGTCGCGGGCGCGGGAAGCCGATGCGGGGACGATTCCCCGGAGGGCGTAGAACTACTGGCCGTCAAACGCCGCTAGGGTCGACGGAAGGAAACCACGTGCGATCCACAGGAGTACCCAGCGATGTCTATCGATCCGTCCTCGATTCCGAATTTCGGGGGCCAGCCCGAACCGCAGGCGGCAGGACCGGAGGGCCCCGTCGTCCCTGACCAGGACCTCGTCAAGCAGCTTCTCGACCAGATGGAGCTGAAGTACGTCGTCGACGACGAGGGTGACCTCGCGGCGCCGTGGGAGGACTTCCGCACGTACTTCATGTTCCGTGGCGAGGACGAGCAGCAGGTCTTCTCGGTGCGTACGTTCTACGACCGCCCGCACCCCGCCGACCAGCGCCCGGTCCTCCTCGACGCGATCGACGACTGGAACCGCCGCACCCTGTGGCCCAAGGTCTACACCCACACCCACGAGGCCGAGGAGGGCGCCGAGGACACCGAGACCTCGGTCCGTCTGATCGGTGAGGCGCAGATGCTCATCGGTACGGGCGTCAGCCTGGAGCACTTCGTCTCGTCGACGGTCAGCTGGGTGCGGGCCTCGATCGAGTTCGACAAGTGGCTGCGGGAGCGTCTGGGTCTGGAGCCGGCCGACAAGGAGTCGGGCGACGGCTCGGACGCGCCGAGCGCCTGAGCGCACAGCCGTTCACAGCGCCGACGGGGCGGCGTCAGCAGATACGTCCCGTAGGCGAACGACAGCCCGGCCGGGGCGACGGTCACCACGACCGCCGTCCTCGGCCGGGTTTTTGTCAGGGCGTGCGCCGGCGGCAGCGGGAAGCGCGGCTCGGACCCGAAGAGGCTGGAGCCGGACGGGCGGCGCCGGACGGCAGGGGCTGTGCTCGATCCGTTCGAGTCCTGTCAGCTCTCATAGTGGTAGCGGCACTGCGCGATCAGGACGCTGTCCTCGGTGGCCTTGTAGATCAGTCGGTGCTCGTCGTTGATGCGGCGCGACCAGTAGCCCTGGAATCCGTGCTTGAGCGGTTCCGGTTTGCCGATCCCCTCGTTGCCTTTCCGGGCAATGTCCGCGATGAGCGTATTGATGCGCTTCACGATCTTCCGGTCCTGAAGCTGCCACCACAGGTAGTCCTCCCAGGCGCGGGAGGAGAAGGTGATCTTCATCCGCGTCCCTTATTCGTCGGCCGCCAGCTCGCGTACGGTGCCGCCGCCGTTCTCCAGCTCGTCGATGGATGCGAGCAGGCGCCGGGCGTTCGCCGGGCTTCGCAGCAGGTACGCCGTCTCCTTCAGGGACTCGTAGTCCTCAAGGGAGACGATGACGACCGGGTCGTGTCCGGCCCGGGTGATGACGACCTCTTCGCGGTCGTCGGTGACGGAGTTGAGTACCTCGGCGTACCGCGCGCGCGACTCGGAATACGACATGGTCTTCACGATCGGCCCTCCTTTGACGTACAAGAAATTGTACGTCGCTCCTTGTGGTGCGGCAACCACCGGAATGACGGCCGCGACCAGGCTGCCTCCGGCGCGAAGTTCCGGGCGAGTGAGGTACGGCAGGCAGCGAGAAGTGCGACAACCGGCCCGAAAAGACGGCGGTCAGTGCGCGAATGCCTTGCGGAGCCGTTCCGCAGCGTCCACCAGTACCTCGGGGCGTTTGCAGAAGGCGAACCGGACCTTGCTGCGGCCCGCCTCCTGGTGGTCGTAGAACACCGCGTTGGGGATGGCGACGACCCCGCACCGCTCGGGCAGCGCGCGGCAGAAGGCGAATCCGTCGGTCTCGCCGCCGAGCGGACGGATGTCGGTGGTGACGAAGTACGTCCCGGCGGGCCGGTAGACCTCGAATCCGGCCTCGGCCAGCCCGGCGCTCAGCAGGTCCCGCTTGGCCCGCAGATCCGCGCGCAGCTCGTCGAAGTAGCTGTCGGGCAGGCGCAGCGCCTCGGCGACCGCGTACTGGAACGGACCCGCGGAGACGTAGGTCAGGAACTGCTTCGCCGAGCGGACCGCCGCCACCAGCTCCGGGGCCGCGGTCACCCAGCCCACTCCTTATTCGTACACCTATGTGCATCCGGTGCGGGTCAGGTTGCGAGGAGGGCGGTCAGGACGACGGCGGGGTCGGCGTCGGGTGGTCCGGCCGGCCACCAAGTGCCTTGGTCCTTGGTGTACGGGTACCACAGTCCATCGCATCCCAGGCGCAGCTGGGCAGCGTGGCCCTCGACGGTCCAGCGGTTGCGCCAGGAGCGGAGCCGGGGTGGTCGGCCGTCGGCCCAGTCCGCGCGCAGCGCCTCGCGGGCACGCTCCAGGCGCGAGGCGGGCGGGTCCCAGGGGCTTTCCAGTACGTCCAGGGCTGCCGCGCCGCCGTGCCGCCACGCACGGGTGGCGGCTGCGAGCTCGCCGGGGGTGCGGCCGCAGTTCGAGGCGAGCCTGGCGAAGACGTCCGTGGTGGGGTGAGTGGCGGCGAGGCGGACGGCGTCCTGCCATTCGGTGAGCGGGGCGGGTGGGGCGGTGTCGGCGTGCCGCGCGCCGAGAGCTCCGGCGAGGAGGTGGTAGGCACGCGTCGCGGTGTCGGCGGCGAGCAGTTCCAGAGCGGCCGGGTCCAGACCGGGCTCCGGGACGGCGGAATCCACCAGTGCCGGGCCGTGGCCGGGCCGATCGGGGAGCGGCGGGGGGCCGGGCAGGGGCGGTAGCGCGGTACGGGAGGCGAAGGCGGGCCCGGCTGGATCACCGGGCCGGGCCGGGAGCGCGGCCGGGCTTGCGCCTGCGGTCGCTGCGGACGCGGCGGCTTCGGCGGAGGCGCGGGCGGTGTTGCGGCGGCCGAGCTCGTCCATCAGCTCCCGCTCGCTGCGACCCCGCAGGAGCAGCAGCACGAAGGGGTCGCGGTCCAGGAGTCGGGCGACCTGGTAGCAGAGGGCGGCGGCGTGTTTGCAGGGGTAGCCCCAGTCGGGGCAGCTGCACTCGGGGTCGAGGTCCCGGGGGCCGGGCAGCAGCGGGACGCCGGCGGCTGCGGCGTCGTCGGCGAGCTCGGCGGGCATCTCGCCGTCCAGCAGTGCGGCGATGTTGGCGGCCCGCTCGGCGATCATGTCGAGCAGCTGGTCCCACTGCCGGTCCGTCAGCTGCTCGACCTGGACCGTGGAGCGGTACGGGGTGCGGCGGCTGCCCTGTACCGGGGCGGCGGCTGAGCCGGGGGCGACGGTGACCGGTCCGACCGCGCCGCCGCGCGCGTAGGTCCGGCCGCGCGAAAGGCGGCCGGAGTCCAGGGAGGACTCCTCCAGGGAGCGCAGCCATTCGCGGCCCCACCAGGACTCGGCGAAGGGCGCGCGGCTGCCCTTGGCGGGCGGGAGTGCCTCGAAGGTACGGGCGGCCGACTTGCCCGGCCTGTTACGCCTGGTCATCGTCCCGTCCTTCGCAGTGTGACCAGTTCGGCCAGTTCGCTGTCGCTCAGTTCGCTGAAGGCCGCCTCGCCCGAGCCGAGCACCGAGTCGGCCAGTTCCCGCTTCTGGCGGAGCATTTCGGCGACCCGGTCCTCCACGGTGCCCTCGGCGATCAGCTTGTGTACCTGGACCGGCTGGGTCTGTCCGATCCGGTAGGCACGGTCGGTGGCCTGGTCCTCCACGGCCGGGTTCCACCAGCGGTCGTAGTGGATGACGTGTCCGGCCCGGGTCAGGTTCAGACCCGTCCCGGCGGCTTTGAGGGACAGCAGGAACACCTTCTTCTCGCCGGTCTGGAAGGCGTCGACCATCTCCTCGCGGCGTTTGACCGTGGTGCCTCCGTGCAGGAACAGGGTGTCCACGCCGCGGTCGGCCAGGTGGCGCTCGATCAGCGCGCCCATGGCCACGTACTGGGTGAAGACCAGGGCCGACCCGTCCTCGGCCAGGACGGTGTCCAGGAGTTCGTCCAGGAGTTCCAGTTTCCCCGAGCGGCCCGGAAGCTTGGCGCCCGCGGGTTCCTTCAGGAACTGCGCGGGATGGTTGCAGACCTGTTTCAGGCCGGTGAGGAGCTTCATCACCAGGCCGCGCCGGGCGATGCCCTGCCTTTCCCCGATCTCGGCCATGAGTTCGCGTACCAGCGCCTCGTACAGCGAGACCTGTTCCTTCGTCAGGGACACCGGCTGGTCGGTCTCGGTCTTGGGTGGCAGTTCGGGCGCGATGCCGGGGTCGGACTTGCGTCGGCGCAGCAGGAAAGGGCGGACCAGCGCGGCGAGCCGCCGGGCGGCCTGTTCGTCGCGGTCGCCCTCGACGGCCGTGGCGTAGCGGTCACGGAAGGAGGTGAGCGTGCCGAGCAGGCCGGGGGTGGTCCAGTCGAGCAGTGACCACAGTTCGGACAGGTTGTTCTCGACCGGGGTGCCGGTCAGCGCGACCCGCCCCCGCGAGGGGATCTGGCGCAGGGCCTGGGCGGTGAGCGCGTGCGGGTTCTTGACGTGCTGGGCCTCGTCGGCGACGAGCAGTCCCCAGGGCTGCCCGGTGAGGCGTTCGGCGTCGCGGCGCATGGTCCCGTACGTGGTCAGGACGAAGCCGCCGTCCGCACCGCCGTCGAGGCCGGCCAGGTCGCGGCCGGGGCCGTGGAAGCGGCGCACCGGGGTCGCCGGTGCGAAGCGCTGAATCTCGCGCTCCCAGTTGCCGAGCAGCGAGGCGGGGCAGACCACCAGGGTGGGGCCGGCGGTGGCTTTCTGTTCCTGGCGACGCAGGTGGAGAGCGATCAGAGTGACGGTCTTGCCCAGGCCCATGTCGTCGGCGAGGCAGCCGCCCAGGCCGAGCGAGGTCATCCGGTGCAGCCAGTTCAGGCCGCGCAGCTGGTAGTCACGCAGGGTCGCGGCCAGGGCTTTCGGCGGCCCCTGAGGCTCGCGCGCGGCGCGGGCCTCGGGGTCGGCGATCCGGGAGCGCAGCTCCTCCAGTACGCCGCTCGCAGTGACCGCCACCTGTTCGCCGTCCACCTCGACGCTGCCGGTCAGCGCGGCACCCAGGGCGTCGATCGCGGTGAGCGAGGTCGTCCTGGACTGCGCGGCCCGTCGCAGTCGGCGGACCAGCTCCGGGTCCACGACCACCCACTGGTCGCGCAGCCGCACGATCGGCCGGTGCGCCTGGACCAGCCGTTCCAGCTCCTCCTCGGTGAGTTCCCGGTCCCCGAGGGCGACCCGCCAGCGGAAGTCCAGCAAGCCGCCGGAGGACAGGAAGGACTCGGCCGAGGACTGCGTCCCCTGGCGACGTACGGGTTCCAGGACGCCGGAGGCGGTCAGCTCGCGTACCAGCTCCTTGGGCCAGTGCACGGCGACGCCGGCGGTGGCAAGGCTTTCGGCCGCGTCGCCCAGCAGAGACTGGGCCTCCTCGTCGGACAGCTCCAGACCGGCCGGGGCGGCGGAGTCCAGCATCCGTCCGGCCGGAGGCCAGGCGCGGGCGGCCCGGCGCAGCGTCAGCAGTGTGTCCACCTTGGCCCGTGGGCCGAACAGCTCGGGAGTGGTGGCCCTGCCGGACCACAGGTCCGCGGCGTCGGCGAGCACCGTGGGATCGGCCAGGCTGCGCAATTGGACCACGGCCCGGAAGGAGTCCGCGCGGCCCAGTTCCAGCCGCAGCGACACCGCCAGGCCTGCGTCGCGACCGGCGGCGACTTCTGCCGCCCAGCCTCGCTGCTCGGGCACGGACTGCGGAGCCCGGACCGCGAACGCCGGTCCGCCGGTCACCTGGCGGGCGGTGGGAGGGCGGGCGAGGGAATCGGCCACGGCGTCCAGGAAGGCCCGCAGCAGCGGCTCGGCCGCCGGAAGCGCAAGGGGGGAGACTCCGGGGACCGCGACCGCGCGGGCCCAGGGAGGCATGGCGGCGGCCAGGGAAGCCAGTCGCTCGTGGTCCTCGGTGTCCAGCGGGCCGACCCGCCACGCGTCAAATCCTTCTGGCGACACCCCGGGCAGCATCCGGCCCCGGGCGAGCAGACGCAATCCCAGCAGGGCCGCTGTGCCCCAGAACGCGGTACCGGCCGACGCCCGCCCGCTGCCGTCCGCACCGAGTACCCGGCAGCGGGTCAGCAGCGGCAGTGCCTGCTCAACCGGCAGCAGCACGGCGACCACCCGCGCCCGGCGCACGGACGAACCGTGCGGGCGAACCACGGTGAGTTCCTCGGGTTCCACCCCGAGGTCCGGCGGCTCACTCCCGGGTGTCCAGAACGCCATCCGTCCCATCCGGGGCGGGTCCGCGGGAAGGAACACCGCCTCGCCCAGGGCGAGCTTCGGCAACCAAGCGAACATCCGTTCCCGGTCTGGAGCCGCCGACTCGGGTTCTGCCGACGGGTATACCTTCGCCATCACGCCCACTCCTGGCACAGGCTCCTGCAACTGTTCGGGAGGGCGCGGGTAGTCCGCGAGCCCTCGATGGGCCAAGGCTATCCGCGCAGACGGACAGCGCGTGCCAGAAGTGCTTCGCCCACTCGGCGCAGTGCGGAAAGATGTCACCGGCACCCACCAGGGACGGCTGCGACACCTTTGCGGTCGCAGCCCCTTACCGGTGCCGGAATCCGTCTCCGCCTTGAAGGAAACCTTCGCCGTGACCACCGAGCCCGTGCCGACCTACCAGTTGAAGATCGCCCTGCGAGACACCAGCCCGCCGATCTGGCGCCGGGTTACCCTGCCCGCCGACACCTCGCTCGGCTGCCTGCACGACATCATCCAGACGTGCTTCGGCTGGGACGACTCGCACCTGCATTTCTTCACCGAACCTGCCTCCGGCCGCCAATTCGTCGACTTCGACGGACCGTTGGACCGCGATCCTTTCCGCGACGCCGACGAGGAGTCCGTGACCGTGGCTGAGGTACTGCCCTACGAAAGCGGTCGGCTGGAGTACACCTACGACTTCGGCGACGACTGGCGGCACCAGATCACCCTGGAGAAGACCCTCCCCGCGTCCACCCCTCACCGACGCGTCCGCTGCACCGGTGGGCGCCGCGCCATGCCCTACGCCGAGGACATCGGCGGCGCCTGGGGGCTGCAAACCGTACTCGACGCCGTCGCGGACCGTGGTGCACCGGCCCCCGAACCGTGGACCGACCTGGTCGAAACCTTGCGCGAGGAGGGGTTCGACCCCGTCCGCTTCGACCGCGACGCCCTGGACCAGGAACTGGCCGGACTGGACCCGCGGTCGCCCACGGCCACCCCGGCACCAGGGCCGGCTGAAGCCGCCTCCAGCGGGCGGCACTGCTCCTGCGGTGAGGTCCACGACGACGAGAACCTGGACATGGAGTTCGTCCCGGTGCGACCCGTCTCCCTGGCACCGCGCGCGGAGCTCGCCGCCGCCGCCCGGCAGGTGACGCTGATCGCCTCCGCGCTCCGCCTGGCCCACTGGTGTCAGGGCGGACGAGCCGTCACGTCCAGGGGCATGCTCAAGCCCGCACTGGGCCGCCTGGCTGTCGAAGAACTCGAGCTGTGGGCCCAGGACGACGAACTGAGCGCACTCCGGCCCGCAGAGCGCGACAAGCGGCTGGCCCGCCTGCGCAGCTCCGGCGACCTGCCGTGCCTGGACGGCCCCTGGCAGCTCGCTCTGTACACGGACCTGGTGAAGATCAGCGCAGGCACCGCCCGTCCCGGTGCTGGCCTGCCTGCCACCGCGGGAGACGAGGGAGTGTTGAAGATCTGGTGCCAGGCACTCGAGGACGAACTCGACGCCCTGAACGATCTCGGGAATCTCGGTCTGCCTCCGATGCTGCTGGCCGCGCTGGGCATGCAGGCCGAGGACGGCGACGGCTTGGCAGCGGTGGTCCTGCGGGCACTGTACGAGGTTCCCGACGGCGAATGGCTGGACACGGTGCTGCTCGTCGGCGCACTCCGCGAGGGCCTCCCGAAGCAGGAGGCGCGACTGATCGAGCTGCTCCTCCTGCAGATCCTCGACCAGGCGGCCCCTGTCCTCGCCGAGTACCGGGCAGCGGAGGTCGAGACCGGCCCGGAGACGAGCCGGCAGCGCGATCACATTCTTCTTCTTCTCGACAGTCTCGGCGACGAGGCGAGCACCGAGGACAGCGACGGCACTCCGCCGGCCGGGGCGCGGCTCAGGCTCACGCCACTGGGACGCCACGGACTGCGCGAGTACCTGCTCGCCGAGGGATTCCACGCTCCACTGATCGGCGAACTGGCCGATGTCGACGCCCCGACGCTGCTGGACGCCCTGCTCGACTATGACCAGGACGCCGCCCACTCCGAGATCACCGGATGGATCAGCCATCGGGGCCAGGGCCCGTCCGCTGTCCAGCTCATCGACGCCTGCGCCGGGTTGGAAGCCGATGCGGCCCTCCGCCGCCTGGCCGCCGCGCCGGTGCTCGCAGAACTCGATGAGCCCAGAGCGCTCGCCGTCCTGCGCAAAGCCGCGGCCTCCCAGGTCCCTGGCTGCGCCGAGACCGCGGCGATCGCGCTGGTCGGCCGCGGTGAGATCCCTGAGGGTCACGGTCGGGAACTCCAGCTATGGGGGCTCGTGGACCACCTGTGGGGCCCGCTGGGCGTAGCGGACGAGGCGCTTGCCGTGTTTCTGGACCAGGAGGAGGACTTGGTGCTGCCCCTCCTGGAGCAGGCCGCCGACGATCTGTGGCGCTGCGACCACCCCGCCACCGGGGCCGTCCTGGAAGCGGCAGGGCAACAGCTGAGGGCCCGGGACAAGGTGCTGGCCAAGCGGCTGCGCAGGTCCGCGACCAAGGTCGGAGCTCAGCGCCGACGATGAAGTCGAACCCGCGCGGAGGAATGCAACGACCGGCCCCGTAGGACGGCGGTCAGTGCGCGAATGCCGTGCGGAGCCGTTCCGCCGCGTCCACCAGCACCTCGGTGCGTTTGCAGAATGCGAACCGAACATAGGGGGCACCCGCCTCCGTGTGGTCGTAGAAGACCGCGTTGGGGATCGCGACCACGCCTGCGCGCTGCGGGAGGGAGCGGCAGAAGGCGGCGCCGTCGCTCTCGCCGAGCGGGCGGATGTCGGTCGTGATGAAGTACGTCCCGGCCGGCCGGAAGACCCGGAAGCCGGCGTCGGCGAGTGCCGCGCTCAAGAGGTCCCGCTTGGCCCGCAGGTCCTTGCGGAAGGCGGTGAAGTACGCGTCGGGCAGCCGCAGGGCCTCAGCGACGGCGTATTGGAAGGGGCCGGAGGCGACATAGGTCAGGAACTGCTTCGCCGAGCGGACGGCGGCAATGAGCTCGGGGGCGTCGGTAACCCAGCCGACACCTCGTTGGCCTACCTGTTCCTATGTCGTGCGACAGGCCCCGCTGCGGATCTCCGGCACCGGCGGTGAGCGGGCCGCCCAGCCTGTCCGGACCGGTCTGCCGGCCGTACCGACGGGCTCGGTGACGCGGCACTGTCCGTCGTATCCTGACCACACACGGGAAGGAGCCGTCCATGAGCGTCGACGCGATCGTGCACACCGAGTTCCCCAAGGGGTACACGGTCCTGTTCGGGGCCGACGGAAAGGTGATCATGACCCCGCAGAGCGAAGAGCACTCCAGCACCATCAGGTCGATGCAGATCGACTCCGCTCTTGCCCTCGGCCGTCACGCGAAGGTCACCTCCGACGTCTACATCGACTTCCCCGCCGACGAGAACTCCGCCCCCGACCTCGCGATCCTGCGCGAGGACGCACGCAAGGAAGGCAAGCGCTACAGCTTCGAGGACGTCCTGCTGATCTCCGAGGTCGTCTCGACCTCTTCCGCACGCAAGGACTACGACGACTGCACCGCGAAGTACGGCCGCTACGGAATCCCGATCTACCTGGTCGTGGACCCCTACGCCCAGGAAGTCGTCCTTCACACCCAGCCGACCGCCACCGGTTACATCGCCGCACACACCCACAAGTACGGCACGGGCAAGCTCCCCATCCCCCTGGCCGACGGCCGCACCTTCTCCCTCGACCTCGACGAACTCCCGCGCCCGGATCCCGAGGCGGACGCCCGCTGACGAGGGACTCCCCGCTGGCCAGGCCCGTGCCGTCGGCACCGCCGTCGCCGGACGTGGTCGTTCCTGGTCGGGGCAGCCGGCCGGGATGGCCTGGCCTTTCGTCGATCGGGACCGGCCAGGAGGGGCGTGCCGTTCTGTGCAGTGAGTCCGTGCGACGAAGTCCGGTTCGCCGCAAGGAGGTTCGAAGCCGCGTTTGCTGCGGGCGACAACCACCACGTACTGCCCTGAGGTAGCGGGCCCGCTCGTCCTCGGCCGAGTTGCCGGCCCCGGTTCGGCGATAGCGTGGCACGGCAACGACTGCTGCAGACAGGTGGACGAGATTTCATGCGGATGCTGTTCGAACCTGAGGCCGAGGAGGAGTTCGAGGCGGCGTGTGGGCTGCGTTGCGTCGTGGACCCGTGCGTGAGGTGCTGCAGCTGGCCGGCGATGGTGTGGCCGGGGCCGCGGCGCAGGGCCTGCCGGGGGCTGCGGAGATGGCGGCCTTGTTTCTCGGCGCGCTCCAGGAGCGCGGCTTCCGGGGCGATGAGGAGCTGGCGGACCGGTTGCGCGCGGCCACGGGAGACGTGGCGATCCCCCTCCTGCGCCCGCTCGCGGTCGATCTGGAGATGCTCGCCATGCTGCTGGAGGGCGACCCGGCCGAGTCCGGTGGCCGGATCGATCTGTCCACCGGGGAGTGCCGGCCTGCGTTCACCGATGAGCTGGGGCCTGGGCCCGAGGCCGAGGAGGACGACGATCCCGAGCGATGGCTGTACGTTCCGGCTCTGGGGTCCCGGGCCGGTTACCGGGACATGGAGCTGTTCATCGAAGAGGTCGAGGACGCCGCCCTTGCCGACAGGCTGCGGATCGCCATCGGTGGGCGGGGCGCCTTCCGGCGCTTCAAGGACGTCCTCGCTGGTGACGAGCGCTCCTGGAGCCGGTACCACCGGTTCCGCGATGAGCGACAGCGCGGCCGGGCCCGCGTCTGGCTGGCCGAGGAGGGCTACTGCCCGCACATCACCTTCTTCGTAGAGTCCAGCTCGGGTTCGTGTCCTTCGGGGCCGGTATGACTCTTTGCTGCCCCTGTCCTGCATGATCCGGGGGCGCTGTCACCGGGCCTAGCGGCGCCGGTTGATCGCTGATGGAAGCGTGTCCGCCGACAGGCGGGCTGCGTGATATGACTGCCGATCACCGGTGTCCCGGTCGACCAGGCGGCAGTCGAGTGCGGGTTCGCGGCGGCTCGGAGCAACCAGGCCGTGTGGCCGGTACATTTGCTGGTACGGCTGTGGCTGTTAGGCGGCCAGCGCCTTGAGTCGGGAGGCCGCCTCCTCCAGCACGCCTGTCCGCTTGCAGAACGCGAAGCGGACAAAGGGTGCGCCCTGCTGACGGTGGTCGTAGAAGACCGCGTTGGGGATCGCGACCACCCCGCAGCGCTCCGGCAGCGCACGGCAGAAGGTGAAACCGTCGCTCTCACCAAGGGGCCGGATGTCGGTGGTGATGAAGTACGTGCCGGCCGGGCGGAAGACCTTGAAGCCCGCCCGCTCCAGGCCGCCCGCGAGCAGGTCCCGTTTGGCCAGCATGTCCGCGCGGAAGTCCACGAAGTACGAGTCGGGCAGGCGCAGGGCCTCGGCCACGGCGTATTGGAAGGGCCCGGAGGCGACATACGTCAGGAACTGTTTGGCCGAGCGGACTGCGGCGACGAGATCGGGGGCGCCGGTAACCCAGCCGACCTTCCACCCGGTGAAGGAGAAGGTCTTGCCCGCGGAGCCGATGGTCACGGTCCGCTCGCGCATGCCCGGGAAGCCCGCGATCGGCAGGTGGGTGCCCTCGAAGACCAGATGCTCGTACACCTCGTCGGTGACGACGAGGAGGTCCCGCTCGCAGGCGAGTGCGGCGATCGCCGCCAGCTCCTCGCGGGTCAGGACGGTGCCGGTCGGATTGTGCGGGGTGTTGAGGAGGATCAGCCGGGTGCGGGAGGTGACGGCGGCGCGCAGCTCGTCGAGGTCGAGCCGGTACGTACCGTTGTCCGCGTCCGGGTGCAGGGTGACCGGGACGCGGGTGCCGCCGGCCATGGCGATGCAGGCGGCATAGGAGTCGTAGTACGGCTCCAGGGCGATGACCTCGTCGCCGGCTTCCACCAGGGCGAGCAGGGCGGCGGCGATGGCCTCGGTGGCGCCCGCCGTGACGAGGACCTCGGAGTCGGGGTCGTACGCGAGTCCGTACCTCCGCTGCTGGTGGTCGGCGATCGCGGTGCGCAGTTCCGGGACGCCGGGGCCCGGCGGGTACTGGTTGCCGTGCCCGGCGCGCAGCGCGCGGACCGCGGCCTCCCGGATCACTTCGGGGCCGTCGGTGTCGGGGAAGCCCTGGCCGAGGTTGATGGAGCCGGTCCGTACGGCCAGCGCCGACATCTCCGCGAAGATCGTCGTGCCGAACTCGGCGAGGCGGCGGTTGAGCAGCGGTCGTCCCTGTGTCATGCCCGCCATCCTGGGCCGAAGCTCTGGAGTTGCTCAAGTCCGCTTTGGCTCCGCGGGGCCGAGGGCATCCTCCACTCACGCGAGAGGCGGTGTGAAGCGGGGGACCTCGCTTCGGGGGACGGAAGGGGCGTGAGGTCGATGAGGATTTCTCCTGATGTGCTGATCGGGGTCGTGGTCGTCGGGTTCGTCGTGGTGTTGCTGCTGGCGGTGGCGGCCAACCGGAGGTCGGGCCGGGTGCGCAGCGGGCGGCGCCGCGCGGGCAGTGACGCGGGCAGTGGCGCGGCCGCCGGTGGCGGCTGGTGGGCGGCCGGCGACGGCGCTGGCGGTGGCTCGTCCTGCGGAAGCGGCGGCCACTCCGGCGGCCACTCGTGCGGCGGGGGCTCCTCGTGCGGCGGCGGCTCTTCGTGCGGCGGCGGGGGCGGATGCGGCGGAGGCAGCTGACACGGGGCAGCTGGTCCGCGTGGTGAAGGTGCCCGGCGGGTGAACTCCCGCCGGGCACCTTTTTGTTGGGCCGCGCAGCGCGTTTGCGGTGAACAGTTGAACCGTCGGGCCCCCGAGGGGATGGAAACCGCGTCAAGTTGGGCAAAAACGCTGTGGACGCGGCGTACTTCATGATTCCCTCGTTGGAGAGAACATTCAGCCCTCGGACCCCAGTTGGACCTGATCGGGCGCTCCCCACCCCCACGTGCGTCGTTACGGGGGGCGTCCCCTGTCCATGTATCCATGCGTGTTTTGCGGAGCCGACCCATGCTCACGACCCTCCAGACGGCCTATTCCGACACCCGTGCCGCCGACCTGGCCTGGGCGCTGGGGCGTGAACCGCTCCCAGCCCTGGCCGTGCTCGACCTCGAGCTCGACGGGGCCCGATTGCAGCTGCGTCTGCTCGGCGCCTCCCACCAGGTGCTTCTCGAAGAGGACGGCGGTACCTGTTCCGAAACGGTCGCCTGTATCCCCGGCAGCTCCCCGCCGCTGCCGCTCGGCGTCGCCGAACGACTCGGTGACTGGGAGTACGAATTCGCGGCGCGCGTCGAGACGCTCTCCGCGGGCTCCTTCGCCGGGCGTGCGCAGGAGATCCTCGCGCTGGTGACCGACCATCCGCACGGCCTCGCAGGTACGTTCCCCGGCAGCCCGCACGCCTTCACCGCCATGCTCGCGCAGCGGTCGGAGGGCCAGGTCCGGTGGCGCACCTGGCACGCGTACCCGCAGGAGGGGCAGTTGGTGGTGACCCGCACCCGAGTGGGAGTGCGGATGCCGGTGGTGGCGCCCTGAATCGCCTCAACTCGGTTGCGTGCACGGCACTTGCACCCTTGTGGGTGACAAGCGGCGACGTCATCGTGACGTAGCGTTCGCATCATGATCGACCAGCAGGTGCAGGTGTCGTTGCGAGGGGGTGCGCCGCGTCTTCCCGTACGACCGCGGACCGGTCGGTTCCTCGTGCTGGCCACAGTTTTCGTCTGCGCCGCCTGCGGGCTGGTCTACGAACTCGAACTGGTCGCTCTCGCCTCCTACTTGACCGGCGATTCCGTCACCCAGACTTCCGTCGTACTCTCCGTGATGGTCTTCGCGATGGGGGTCGGCTCGCTGCTCGCGAAACGTTTACGCAGCCATGCCGCCGTGGGTTTCGGGCTGATCGAGGCGGGTCTCGCACTGATCGGCGGCTGCTCGGCGCTCGTGCTCTACGCGTCGTTCGCGTGGATGGGGGAGTCACGTTTCGCACTGGTCGGGTTCTCGCTCGCCATAGGCATCCTGATCGGCGCGGAGATCCCGCTGCTGATGACGCTGATCCAGCGCGTCGACCGGCAGGACGCGGGCGGGGCGGTCGCGGATCTGTTCGCCGCCGACTACGTGGGTGCGCTGGTCGGCGGACTGGCGTTCCCCTTCCTCCTGCTGCCGGACCTCGGCCAGCTCACCGGGGCGCTGGTCACCGGCACGGTCAACGCGGCGGCGGGCGGGGCGCTGGTGCTGTGGGTGTTCCGGCTGGACCTGACCCGGCGGTCCCGGTGGCTGCTGATCGTCGCCAACGTGACGGTGATCGCCCTGCTGGCCGCCGCCACGGTGCTCGTCGACGACTTCGAGCGGGTGGCCCGGCGTGCGGTGTACGGGGACCGGGTGCGGGTCGCCGTGCAGACCGACGTGCAGGAGGTCGTCCTCACCGGGGCCGGTCGCAGCTCCCTGGATCTTTTCCTGGACGGGCGGCTGCGGGTCAGCGCCCGTGACGAGTACCGGTACCACGAGGCGCTGGTCCATCCGGCGATGAACGGGCGCCATGCCCGGGTGCTGATCCTGGGCGGCGGCGACGGCCTGGCCGCCCGCGAGGTGCTGCGCTACCCGGACGTACGGAGCGTCACGGTCGTCGAGCTCGACCGCGGCGTCACCCGACTGGCCCGTACCGACCCCGCACTCTCCGCGCTGAACGCGCACGCGTACCGCGATCCGCGGCTGACCGCCGTCACCGCGGACGCGTTCACCTGGCTGCGGGAGGCGTCGCACGGCGGCTACGACGTGGTGATCTCCGACCTGCCGGACCCCGGGATCACGGCGAGCACGAAGCTGTACTCGGCGGAGTTCTACGGCCTGGTCACCGAAGCCCTCGCGGCGGGCGGACGGCTGGTGGTGCACGCGGGCCCGCCCGTCGTCCGGCCCCGGACGTTCTGGACGGTCGAGGCGTCCATGAGAGCGGCTGGCCTGCGGACGCGCCCGTACCGCGTCAGCGGGCGTCTCTCCGGCTTCGCGGCGGGCCCGGACCGCACGACGGACGCTGCGCAGGGCCGCCCCGACTGGGGCTTCGTCCTCGCCCGACCGGGCGTGAGACCTCCGGCCCTTCACCTGCCTCCACGCCCGCCGGAACTCCGGTTCCTCACAGAGGGGGAGCTGGCGCGGGCGGCCCGGTATGCGGAGGGCCGACGGCTGCGGGGTCAGGAGCCGTCGACGCTCGTGCATCCGCGGTACTGGGAGGAGCCGTGAGGGCGCGCGCGGCCACGTCCGGTCCGGGGGATCGGAGGTGTGCCGCTCCGGGGGAGAACCCCGCTCTTCCGGGTGCGGAAGCGCTGACGGGGCGGCCGTGCCTGAGTAGGCTCGGTTTCCATGGAGCATGAGGTGTTCGTTCCGGTTCCGGTCCCGTCCCTGCTGCGGACGCTGGGCGACTCGGCCCGTGTCGCGCGCTGCGTGCCGGGCCTCCAGCAGGATGCCGACGTGTCCGCGGGCCCCCTGGCCGGCCGGCTCAAGGTCCGGATCGGCGGCCACACGATCACGTACCGCGGCACGCTGACACCGACCGCACTGCCGGACGGGGCAGGGGTGTCCGTCACCGGTGAGGGCGTGGAGGCGCGGGGCACCGGCTCGGTGAAGCTCGGCCTGACGATCCGCCTGACGGAGACGGACGGTGGCACGACGATCGGGTTCACGGGCACGGCGGGCGGCGAGGGCCGCATCGTGGAGCTGGAACCGGACGCGGCGCTGGCCGCGGCGTACCGGCTGCTGGACCGTTTCACGCAGCAGCTGGTGACCGAGACACTGGCGACGCACGGCGCGGGCGACAAGCCCGAGGGGGCGGCGTCCGACGGAGTGCCCGCCGCCTCCGCGCCGTCCGACGAGGGACCGTCCGGCGAATCGCCGTCCGAGGAGGCACCCTCCGCCGAGGCGCCGTCCGACGGCACGCCCGCTGCCGAGGCACCCTCCGACCGGACACCCCCCGGCACCGGCTCGGTCTTCGAGGCGCCGGTGCCGCCGCCCTCGCTCGACGCCTCCGCGGACATGGGGTTCCCCGTCCCGGAGGGCCCGCCCGCCGAGGCCGCGCACGCGCGCCGGACCATGATCGGGCGCAGCGCCGAGGAGGTCGACCACGCGCCGCCGCGCGGCCGGTACGCCCCCATGCCGTCGCCCGAGTCGACCACCGCGGGCGCCACCCTGCGATGGGTGGTCCCGGCGGCCGCCCTCGCGCTCGCCTCCGCGGTCGTCGTCGGCCGGGCGCTGCGGCGTCGGAGGTAGCGGCGCCAGTAGTGTCGTCGTGTGAGCAGTAGCGAGAAGAACGTCCGGCTGTCCGTCGGCGACGCCGAGTTGATCGTGGACCCCGCCAGCGGCTGCCGCATCAGCAGCCTCCGGATCGGGGGCACCGAACTGCTGCGGCAGGGGGAGCGGTACGGCTGTTTCCCCATGGTGCCGTGGTGCGGGCGGACGGAGAACGGCCGGTTCCACAACGGCGATGTGGCTCACCAGCTGCCGCTGAACTCCCCGCCGCACGCCATCCACGGCACCGGCCGTGACACCGCGTGGCTCACGGCGAAGGAGGGCGGGACCGAGGCCGCGTTCTACTACGACCTGGCCGAGCCGTGGCCGTATCCGGGCCGGGTCACCCAGACCTTCGACCTGGCCGAGGACTCGCTCACGCTCGCGTTCGGCATCGAGACGTACGGGGACTCGTTCCCCGCACAGGCCGGCTGGCACCCCTGGTTCCTGCGCAACCTCGGAACCGGCGGTGACGACGTGCAGATCGGCTTCGACGCCGCCTGGCAGGAGGAGCGGGGCGAGAACCATCTGCCGACCGGCCGCCGGATCCCGCCGCTGCCCGGCCCGTGGGACGACTGCTTCGGGATGCCCGACGGGGTCGACGTGACGCTCACCTGGCCGCAGCAACTGGAACTGAGGGTGAAGAGCCGGTCCGAGTGGGTCGTCGTCTACGACGAGCAGGACGAGGCGGTCTGCGTGGAACCGCAGTCGGGTCCGCCGAACGGACTGAACACCGCGCCGCGCTATGTCACCCCGATCGACCCGCTGGAGATCGTGACGACCTGGAGCTGGCGCAGGCTCTGAGGCGGGCGGCCCTACGGACTCCCCCACGGTCGGGAGCCCACTCCCTGTCGTGGGGAGGCCGTTAAGCTCGTAGCCATGACTGACGTACACGCTGACCTGCTCCAGCAGATCAAGGACAAGGCCGTGGTGCACGGCAAGGTGATCCTTTCCTCGGGTCTCGAAGCCGACTGGTACATCGACCTGCGCCGCATCACGCTGGACGGCGAGGCTGCTCCGATGGTCGGTCAGGTCATGCTGGACGCGACCGCCGAGCTCGACTACGACTGCGTGGGCGGGCTGACCCTGGGCGCCGACCCGGTCGCCACGTCGATGCTGCACGCTGCCGCCGCGCGCGGGGAGCGGATGGACGCGTTCGTCGTCCGCAAGGCGCAGAAGGCGCACGGGATGCAGCGCCGGATCGAGGGCACGGACGTGAAGGGCCGCCGCTGCCTGGTCGTCGAGGACACCTCGACGACCGGCGGTTCGCCGCTGACGGCTGTGGAGGCGGTACGTGAGGCCGGTGGCGAGGTCGTCGCCGTCGCCACGATCGTGGAGCGGGGTGCGGCTCCGGCCATTGCCGAGGCAGGTCTCCCGTACGTCCACGCCTACACGGTGTCGGACCTCGACCTGGCCTGATCACCGGCCTGACCTGCGTTGTTCTTCGAGGGTGGACGGTTTCACGTGAAACCGTCCACCCTCGTCGTATGCCTCCAGCGGCCCGGCCCCAACGCCCAGGGAGTCCGCCGGGTGGAGCCGGAGCGAGAGTCTGGGAAGATGGGGGCGACGATGACGTCGCCCCCAGGTCAGGGAACCAGCAACGCACACCCGCACATCCCAAGGAGCGGACAGATGCCCATCGCAACCCCCGAGGTCTACGCCGAGATGCTCGACCGGGCGAAGGCTGGAAAGTTCGCCTACCCGGCCATCAATGTGACGTCGACCCAGACCCTGCACGCTGCACTGCGCGGCTTCGCGGAGGCGGAGAGCGACGGCATCGTCCAGATCTCCACCGGTGGGGCGGAGTTCCTGGGCGGCCAGTACAACAAGGACATGGTCACGGGCGCCGTTGCCCTCGCCGAGTTCGCGCACATCGTCGCCGCCAAGTACGACATCACGGTCGCGCTGCACACCGACCACTGCCCCAAGGACAAGCTGGACGGCTACGTACGTCCGCTGCTCGACATCTCTGCCGAGCGCGTCGCCAAGGGCCTGAACCCGCTGTTCCAGTCCCACATGTGGGACGGTTCGGCCGAGACTCTCGCCGACAACCTCGCCATCGGCCAGGAGCTGCTGGCCAAGGCCGCCGCCGCCAAGATCATTCTTGAGGTCGAGATCACCCCGACCGGTGGCGAGGAGGACGGCGTCACGCACGAGATCAACGACGAGCTGTACACCACCGTCGACGACGCGCTGCGTACCGCCGAGGCGCTCGGTCTGGGCGAGAAGGGCCGCTACCTGCTGGCCGCGTCCTTCGGCAACGTGCACGGCGTCTACAAGCCGGGCAACGTCGTGCTCCGTCCCGAGCTGCTGAAGGACCTCCAGGAGGGCGTCGGCGCCAAGTACGGCAAGACAGCCGGTAGCCAGCCCTTCGATTTTGTCTTCCACGGCGGCTCCGGCTCCACCGAGCAGGAGATCGCCACCGCGCTGGAGAACGGCGTCGTGAAGATGAACCTCGACACCGACACCCAGTACGCCTTCACCCGCCCGATCGTGGACCACGTGTTCCGCAACTACGACGGTGTGCTGAAGGTCGACGGCGAGGTCGGCAACAAGAAGGTCTACGACCCGCGCAGCTGGGGCAAGTCCGCCGAGGCGGGCATGGCCAAGCGCGTCACGGAGGCCTGCGCAAACCTGCGGTCCACCGGCACGAAGCTGAAGTAGCAGTAGGCACGAACAGGCGCCGTGGGCCCGGTACTCCTTGGGGGTGCCGGGCCCATGGCACGTCCGCGAACGAGCAGAAGGAGCACGGGTGCAGGCGAGCGCACGCTATGACTTCGACACCGTCGTCGACCGCAGGGGCACCTGGTGTGTCCAGTGGGACGGAGTCGCGGACCGGTTCGGGGTCGACGGGCTCCTCCCGTTCACCATCTCCGACATGGACTTCGAGACCGCCCCGGAGGTGCTGTCCGCGCTGCGGACCCGCCTCGACCACGGCGTCCTCGGCTACACCAGCTGGCAGCAGGACGACTTCCGGGCGGCGATAGCGCACTGGTACGGGACCCGGTACGGCACCGAGCTGGACACCAGCCGGCTGGTCTACGCCCCGTCGGTGCTCAGCCAGCTCTCGCAGCTTCTCCAGATGTGGACGGCCGAGGGCGACGGCGTCGTCGTCCACACCCCCACGTACGACGGCTTCCGCAAGGCGATCACCGGTCTCGGCCGGGAGCTGCGAGGCGTGCCGGTGGGCGACACGGAGGCGCTGGAGCGGGAACTGGCGCGCCCCGACGCGAAGGTGCTGGTGCTGTGCTCGCCGCACAACCCGACCGGCCGGGTGTGGACGGAGCCGGAGCTCGTCGAGACGGCGGCGCTGGCGGCGCGCCACGGGGTCGCGGTGATCAGCGACGAGATCCACGCGGACTTCGTGCACGAGGGCCATCGGCATGTGCCGTGGGCGCGCGTGGCGGGCGAGGGCCGCTGGGCGGTGATCTCGTCCGCTTCGAAGGCCTTCAACTTCCCGGCGCTGACCGGCTCGTACGGCATCATCGGCGACCCGGCGGACCGGGCGGAGTTCCTGCGGCGCATGGAGACGGCAGAGGGGCTCGCCTCCCCGGCGGTCCTGTCACTGACCGCGCACATAGCCGCGTACCGGGAAGGCGGGGAGTGGCTGGACGCGGTCCGGGCGTACGTCCGCGACAACCTGGCACTGGTCGCGGAACGTCTGAACACGGCCTTTCCCGAACTGTCCTGGGAACCGCCGCAGGCCGGCTACCTGGCGTGGATCGACCTGCGCCCGCTGGGTGTGGACGACGAGGCGCTGCAGCGGGCGCTGATCGAACGCGAGAAGGTCGCGATCATGCCGGGGGCGGTGTATGGCGCGGAGGGCTTCCTGCGTCTGAACGTGGGGTGCCCGCGCAGCAAGGTGGAGGCGGGTGTCGAGGCGCTGATCAGGGCGCTGGGGGCGGTGCGCTGATCCCGGCGGTGCGGGCGCAGGGCGCTCTGTCCGGCAGGTGCCCGCCCCGGACTGGCCACCTCCCCCCGGACCGGGGATGCTGCTCGCATGGGCGAGACACCTGCCGGTCAGATCCGTGCCGCCTCCGCACCCGGGCGCTGGGTCGTTCTGACCACCGTCCTCGGGTCCGCCATGGCCATGGTCGACTCCACCGTCGTCAACGTCGCCCTGCCCCGTATCGGCAAGGACCTCGGCACCGATCTCGCCGCTCTCCAGTGGACCGTCAACGCCTACCTGCTGACCCTTGCCGGGCTGATCCTGCTCGGTGGGGCGCTCGGGGACCGGTACGGGCGGCGGCGGGTGTTCGTCGTAGGAGTGGTGTGGTTCGCCACCGCCTCGCTGCTGTGCGGCGTCGCGCCGAATGCTGTCGTGCTGATTGCGGCCCGAGCCCTTCAGGGGGTGGGCGGGGCGCTCCTCACGCCCGGGTCACTGGCGTTGATCCAGGCCAGTTTTCACCCGGACGACCGGGCGCGCGCGGTCGGGCTGTGGTCCGGCTTCGGCGGGGTGGGGGCCGCGATCGGGCCGTTCGTCGGGGGGTGGCTCGTCGACGGGCCGGGGTGGCGGTGGGTGTTTCTGATCAATGCGCCGGTCGCCGCGATCTGTGTGCCGGTCGCGCTGCGGCACGTACCGGAGTCGCGGGACCCGCACGCGCACGGGCGCTTCGATGTTCTGGGGGCCGTGCTCGGCGCGCTGGCTCTGGCCCTGGTGACGTACGCGTTGATCGAGGCTCCCAGGCAGGGGGCGTCCGCTGCGGTGATCGGGGCGGCCGTGGGCGGAGTGCTGCTCGCAGTGGCGTTCGTGCAGGTGGAGCGGCGGCGGGCGAACCCCATGCTGCCGCCGTCGGTGTTCGAGTCCCGCCAGTTCACCGCCGTCAATATCGTCACGCTCTGCGTGTACGCGGCGCTCGGCGGCTATTTCTTCCTCTCCGCCATTCAGCTCCAGGTCGTGGCCGGGTACTCCCCCCTCGGCGCCGGGACCGCCCTTCTTCCGACCACGGTGCTGATGCTGCTCTTCTCCGCTTCGTCGGGCGAGCTGGCGCAGCGCATCGGCCCCCGTATCCCGCTCACCGTCGGGCCGCTGCTGGCCGCCGCCGGGATGCTGCTCATGCTGCGGGTGGGGCCCGGTGACGCCTCCGTCTCCGCGTACGTACAGCATGTGCTGCCTGCCGTCGCCGTGCTCGGCCTCGGCCTGGTCACCCTGGTGGCGCCGCTCACCGCGACCGTCCTCGCCTCCGTCGACACCGCGCGCGCCGGGCTGGCCAGCGGGATCAACAACGCCGCCGCCCGCGCCGCCGGCCTGATCGCCGTGGCCGCGCTGCCGCTGCTCGCCGGGATGGGGCCGGAGGCGTACCGCGACGCCGCTGAGTTCGCCGCGGCCTTCCGGCGGGCCATGCCGATGTGTGCCGGGCTGATGGTGCTGGGCTCGGTGATCGCCTGGGCGACCGTACGGACACCGCCCGCGGCCCGGAAGAGCAAGGCGCGTCCCGAATGCACCGTGAACTGCGGTGTCGCGGCACCTCCCCTGGAGCCCTCGCGGGACGAGAACGGGGACCCGGGCCGGGCCTGACCGCTCGGCGGCGCCCGGCTACCCCCGACGCGCATGTGCCAGGCAGCCGCTGACGTCGCCGCGAAGTCCCCGACCTCCTCGCTGGCCTGGGCGCAAGCCGACGAGGCGTTCGAGGCGGCCGCGTCATCGAGTCGTACGCCTATGCCCGCACCGGCTACCACCGCGGCCTCGACGCACTCCGCAGGGCCGGGAAAGCTCCGGGCCCGTACCGTTGGAGAAGGGTGCTACATGTGATCGTGCACTCAGTGCCGCCGCTTCTTGAAGAGCGGCGGCACATTCTCGTGAACTGCTGTGGCTGTTACCGCTTCAGCTCGGAGTACGCCTCGGTGCTGCTGTCCTGAAGGAACTGCCAGCACCGCTCCGACTCGTCCTTCTCGTTGATCTCGCCGGCTGCACGGGCGAGGGCGGCGAGGCAGCGCAGGAAACCGCGATTGGCGCGGTGGCTCCAGGGGATGGGGCCGTACCCCTTCCAGCCAGCCCGGCGGAGCTGGTCGAGTCCGCGGTGGTAGCCGGAGCGTGCGTACGCGTACGACTCGACCACTCGCCCCGCTTCGAAGGCGTCATCGGCGAGCATGGCCCAGGCCAGCGAGAACGTGGGGTGCTTCGCCGCGACCTCGGCCGGCGTCGGAGAGTCCTCGCTCAGCAGGCGGTACGCCTCTTCGTTCTCCGGCAGGTAGGTCGGCTCCGGGCCGCCGAGCAGGTTCTTGTGAGTCGTCATGAATGCAGTCTGCCACTTACGGCCAGGCGTTCGGGAGGCCGACGAGGAAAAAACGGATGCGGCGTGTGGTCGGATGAGAACAGCGGTTGATGTATCCAATGCCGATGTGCGACGATCCGGCGCATGGCAGCACGTCGGGGGGCTCCTGGGGCCGTACAAGTAGGCATCTACACCCGGATCAGCAAGGACGACGAGGCCGAGGGGCTCGGTGTCGCTCGGCAGGAGCAGGACTGTCGGCTGCACTGCGCCGCCAGAGGCTGGGCGGTCGCCAAGGTCTACGAGGACAACGACCTGTCCGCGTACAAGCGCAAGACCGTGCGCCCGGAGTTCCGGCAGATGCTGGAGGACCTCAAGGCCGGGCGGATCGACGGAGTCGTCGTCTGGGACATCGACCGCTTCACGCGGCAGCCGCGTGAACTCGAAGCATGGATCGACGAGTACGAGGAGGGCGAGCGCCGCAAACGGCGCCTTGTCTTCGACTCCGTATCGGCGTCGGACATCGACCTCTCCACGGAGAACGGGCGGTTCGTCGCCCGGATCAAGGTCACCATCGCCAACAAGTCCTCGGCGGACACCTCACGGCGTACGAAGCGCAAGCACCTGGAGCTGGCCGCCCAGGGGAAGCTGCCCGGTGGCCGGGCGCCGTACGGCTGGAACCGCGAGGACCGCAGGACGCTGGTTCCGGAGGAGGCGGAGAACCTTCGCAAGGCCGTCAAGGACTTCCTCGACGGGGTCCGCTGGGCGACGATCGCGCGGGAGTGGCGAGACCAGGGAGTCAGGTCGCACAGCGGGGGCTTCTTCGACGACTCCAAGATCAAGCGGATGCTGATGAATCCGCGGATCTGCGGATACCGCATGCACCAGGGGGAGTTGTTCCTGGACGAGCATGGCGAGCCCGTGGCCGGTGACTGGGAGCCGATCATCAGCCCGGACGAGTGGTACCTGCTCATGGAGAAGATCCGGCGGGAGTCGGAGGGGCGGACAGTGCGGGACTACGCCACCAAGTACCTGCTCTCCGGCATCGCCCGGTGCGGAAGATGCGGCACCAAGATGCGGGCCTTCCCGTCGTACCGGAAGTCGAAGACGTCCTCACAGTTCAGGTACGCGTGCCCCGGCAAGAACGACGGCGGATGCGGGGGAGTGGCCAGGGCGGGCGAACCGGTCGACCGCCTCATCAGAAACGCCGTGTTCCTCAGCTCGGACAAGGCACTGGCGAACGTGCAGGCGCGTGCGCCGGAGTGGACCAAGGAGGAACAACTGGCATCCCTGGAAGGGGATATGGCTGAGTTCAAGCGGGCATGGCAGGAGAAGCGCATGTCAGCCGCGCGCTACATCGCGCTCACCGAGGACCTGGAGAAGCAGATCGCAGAGCTGCACCGGGAGCGTGCCCTGTACCGTGCCGAGGCCGCGACCTACGTGGCCGGCCCCATCGACATACGAGAGCGGTGGGAGAAGCTGACGATCGAGCAGCAGCGTGCCGCAGTTCTCAAGGTCTTCCGCGCGATCATCATCAAGCCCGCTTCGAACGGGCCGATCTTTGACCCGGCAGACATCGAGCCGGTGCTCAGATGAGAGACGAAAGCCGGACCCGTAGGGACAGGGGCCCCTGAGCAGTGTCTCCCAGAACCCGCCCCAGGAACTGCCTCCCGTCTCGTAGTGGTCCCAGTCGTCGTCTCCATCCTCGTCGTCTATGTCGGACGCCGAGCCGTGAAAGTGATACTCCGTGATGTGCTGGTCGCGGCCAGCTTGGTAGACGCGCCCCTCATCCTCGGCGCTGGCGCGCATATGCCAAGAGGCGTCGTCTTCGTCGCCCCAGTGCCCTGCGCTCATCGCTCGCTGATGAACTGGTTCCTGCCTGCTTGGTACACGCGACCGTGATCACGAACCTCGGCGTGGAAGCTGGTGTTTGTCCGGGGTGGGCTGGCTTCCCCGAGCCGCGACAGTAGGGCTTCGAACTCCGCTGAGGCCGCCGGATCTTCCAGGAAGAGAGTCAACATCCGCCCTTGCCAGGCGGACTGGAGGGCCTGACGGACCTGTTCGACTTCGCTGGCCGGGGTTGCGAGAAGAGTCGAACGGGTCGTATCGAGGTCCCGTTCCAGCTCAGCAGCGGAGTCGGGGCGAAACTGCCGCCACAGAGTGACTACACCTGATCGAAGCGTGTTCCAGCCGTCCGTTGCCATGGCCGATACCACGGCTGTACCGCCAGCGCTGGCCAAGGCGATAAGCGTCGAGTCCACGGTGTCCCCCATCCCCTCCGGCTCTACGCCAGCAAGTTACATCGTCCACCTTTCTCCTGCGAGCACGAGCCGAACCACAGATCTTCCCCCTGGCGCGCGCCGCGCAGTCGATCGGTGAGCAGGAGGAGTACGAGCGCTGCTCGGCGTTCCTCCGCGATTCGTCGCCGACCGCCGCCGAGATCCTGGGATAGCGGGCGCGTACGCCCTGTTCACGGCCCCGCAGACGTATCGCCGTCTGCGGGGCCTGCGCCTTTCGCGGGGCTCCGTTTACGGCCCACTCCCTGTCGTGGGGGAGGCCGTTAGGATGCGGACAGGGGACCGGAGCTCCATCACCTCACGGAAGGGGCGGACCGCTACCCGGAAGCTCGTGTCGAGGAGACAGCAATGTCGACGATCCACCCCGACCCCGAAGCCACCGGTGCGGACACCCCGCACCTGGACTTCGCGGGAACGACTCCGTACGAGGACTATGTCCAGGCGGATGTCCTGACCCACCTTCAGCAGCTCCGCTCCGACGACCCGGGCGAGATGGTCTTCCTGGTCACCACCCAGGTCATGGAGCTGTGGTTCACGGTCATCGTCCATGAGTGGGAGACCGCGGTGCACGCCCTGCGCGAGGACCGGCTGTCGGTCGCACGCGATGCGCTGAAGCGGTCGGTACGGGAACTCGAGGCGCTCAACGCGTCCTGGACGCCGCTCGCCCAGCTCACCCCCGCCCAGTTCAACTCCTACCGTGGCGCACTCGGCGAGGGCTCCGGCTTCCAGTCGGCGATGTACCGGCGGATGGAGTTCCTGCTCGGCGACAAGTCGGCGTCCATGCTCGTACCGCACCGGGGTGCACCCCGCGTCCACGCCGAACTGGAGAAGGCGCTCGCCGAACCGGGTCTGTACGACGAGGTGCTCGCCCTGCTCGCTCGGCGCGGGCACGCCGTACCGCAGGCCGTGCTCGGCCGGGACCTGACGCAGAAGTACGAGCCGTCCCCCGAGGTCGAGGCCGTCTGGGCGGAGATTTACGCCGATCCCGAGCGGCACGACGAGCTCGTCCGGCTCGGCGAGGCGCTCACCGACGTCGGTGAACTGGTGTGGCGCTGGCGCAACGACCACCTCGTCGCCACCCGGCGTGCGATGGGCTCGAAGACCGGCACCGGCGGCTCCGCCGGGGTCGCGTGGCTGGAGAAACGCGCCACGAAGAACGTGTTCCCGGAGCTGTGGACGGCGCGCAGCCATGTCTGAGACTTTCGCCGCGCGGGCCGCGGCACTCGACGCCGCCGACGAACTCGCCGATCTTCGGAAGCTGTTCACCCTCGACGACACCGTCTATCTCGACGGCAACTCGCTGGGGGCGTTGCCCCGGCACGTACCCGCTCGGATGCAGGAGGTCCTCACCCGCGAGTGGGGTGAGCTGCGCATCCGGTCCTGGGACGAGAGCGGCTGGTGGACCGCGCCCGAGCGGATCGGCGACCGGATCGCCCCACTCGTCGGGGCCGCCGCCGGACAGATCGTGGTGGGCGATTCGACGAGCGTGAACGTCTTCAAGGCCGTCGTCGCCGCGAGCAGGCTGGCGCCCGGGGGACGCGACGAGATCCTGGTCGACGCGACGACGTTTCCCACGGACGGCTACATCGCCGAGTCCGCCGCCCGGATGACCGGGCACCGGCTCGTCCCCGTCGCCCCGGCGGACGTGCCGGGTGCGGTCGGTCCCCGTACCGCGGTCGTCCTGCTCAACCACGTCGACTTCCGCACCGGCCGGCTGCACGACCTGCCCGGTCTCACCGCCGCCGTGCACGCGGCGGGCGGGCTCGCGGTCTGGGACCTGTGCCACAGCGCGGGCGCGCTGCCGGTCGGGCTCGACGAGCACGGGGTGGACCTGGCGGTCGGCTGCACGTACAAGTACCTCAACGGCGGGCCCGGTTCGCCCGCCTATCTGTACGTCGCCGAGCGGCACCAGGCGGCCTTCGACTCGCCGCTGCCGGGGTGGACCTCGCACACCGACCCGTTCGCGATGGCGCCGGGCTACGCTCCGGCGGACGGTTCCGTGCGCGGCCGGGTCGGAACCCCCGACATCCTGTCCATGCTGGCGCTCGAAGCGGCGCTGGACGTGTGGGACGGGGTGCCGGTCGAGGCGGTACGGGCCAAGTCGCTGGCGCTGACGGACTTCTTCCTGGAGTGCGTCGGGGCGTATGTGCCGGAGGGCGTGGTCGTCCCGGTCACCCCGGCGGCGCACGGGGAGCGCGGCAGCCAGGTGTCGTTGCGGTGTGTGGACGCGGCGGTCGCCGAGCCGGCGATGCGTGCGCTCATCGCCCGGGGCGTGGTCGGGGATCTGCGGCGGCCGGATGTGCTGCGGTTCGGGTTCACGCCGTTGTACGTGGGGTTCGCGGATGTGGAGCGGGCTGCGCGAGTGCTGGGTGAGGTGGTGAGCGGGCCGCTCGGCGGGGTGTGACGCCTGCCGCGTCCCCACGGGCAATCCCCGTGGGGACGCGGTGTCCCGTGCTGATACCGTCCCCGCTGGTCAGGCCAGTTGGGCACCTCTGTCGGATGGTTGGAGCAGCATGTCGGATTCCGCCGCGCGTGATCGGGACGCAGTCGAGACCGAGTCGGCGTTCTCGCATCCGGCTGTCGCCCCCGACGCCACCGCCGCCTACGGCGACCACCCCGACCAGGTGATCGACTTCTACGCCCCGCGGGACGGGCGGGCCGGGGCGCCCGTCGTGGTCCTTCTGCACGGCGGTGCGTGGCGGGCGCCGTACGACCGGCAGCATGTGTCGCCGCTCGCGGACTTCCTGGCCCGGCGCGGGTTCGCCGTCGCCAATGTCGAGTACCGGTGCGGCAGCGAGATCCCGCAGCAGCGCGGTTCCGGTCCGGTCGCGGGCCGCTGGCCCGAGACGTTCGACGACGTCGCCGCGGCGATGGACGCGCTGCCCGCACTGCTGGCCCGTGAACTGCCGGAGGCCGATGCGCGGCGGATCGTCGTCACCGGTCACTCCGCGGGCGGTCACCTGGCGTTGTGGGCAGCGGCCCGGCACGTACTCCCGGAGGGGTCGCCGTGGCGGCTGCCCGCGGCGCCGCCGCTGCGCGGCGTTGTCGCCCTGGCGCCGATCGCCGACTTCACCACGGCGGTGGAGCTGGATGTCTGCTCCGGCGCGGTGGTTCAACTGCTCGGAACGGAAGAGGACTTCGCGGCCAGGAGCCCGTACGCCGACCCGGCCCTGCTGCTGCCGACGGGAATCGCCACGGCGCTGGTGCAGGGACGCACCGACCTCACGGTGCCGCAGGCGGTCGCGGAGGCGTTCGTCGATGCGGCGGCGAAGGCCGGCGAGACGGTGGGGCTGACGCTGCTGGAGGAGGTCGGGCACTTTCCGTTGATCGATCCGGCGGCGGACGCGTGTGCGGTGGTGGCGGAGGAGATCGCGCAGCTGGCGTGGTGACAGACGGTCCCAGGGCCGTCCGGTGGTGGCGGTCCCGGCCGTGACCGGCCCGCCCCGGTGGGCCCGAGTAGTCCTTGCGACGGATGCCGCAGGATCCGTATCACTGCTGACGACGTCGCGCGCCGGGCCGCCTACCGTGAGGGCGTGACCGAGACCACCAAGAACAGAAGTCCCGAGTTCCGGCTGGCCGCAGGGGCGATAGGCGGCCTGCGGCAGGACCTCTTCCATGACGCGTTCGCCTACCGCTCGCTGCCGCCGATGCGGACCGGCCGGGCGACCCGGCTGCTGTCCGAGGGGATGCGCGCGCGGGCCAGGTGGACGCCGCACGCGCTGGTCGGGCTGGCCGCGCTGATCACGGTCCTCATCGGCCTCGGCAGGGCGGACGGTGACGGGGCCTGGTCCCCCATCGAGATCATCACGACCGGGCTGCTTCCGGCGGTAGCCGTCGTGATGACCCTGGTCAGGCCGGTCGGCGCGTTCTGGATGTCGATGGCGCTCACTCCGCTGTCAGCCATCTTCGGCGACGAGGGCTGGCCGTGGGTGCCGAGCATGTTCCTCGCCCATCTGGTGGTGCTCGTCGTGGTCGCCGCCCGGACCCGGCCCCGTACCGCGGCCTGGATGTGGGTCCTGACCGTGTTGCTCGGCATCGTCATGGCGAACATCGGCGGGCACCCCTTCCCGACCACCGCCCCCATGGCCGTGACCTCCGCGTTCGCGCTGCTCGTGGTGACCGTCGTGCAGACCCGCCGGGAAGCGGAGCGCGAGGTGACCGTGCAGCGCACCGTCACCGCCGTGGAACGCGACCGGCGCACGCTGCTGGAGGAGCGCACCACCATCGCCCGTGAGCTGCACGACGTGGTCGCCCACCACATGTCGGTCGTCGCGATCCAGGCCGAGGCGGCCCCGTACCGGGTGGAGAACCCGCCCCCCGAGCTGGAGCAGGCCTTCGTCACCATCCGGGAGAACGCTGTCGCCGCCCTCACCGAACTGCGCCGGGTCCTCGGTGTCGTACGGGCCGAGGACTACCAGGCACCGGACGCACCCCAGCCCACCCTCGCCGAACTCGACGGACTGCTGGCCAACGTGGCCGACGCCGGCCTGGTGGCCGAGAAGACGATCACCGGCGCGGTACGTGCACTGCCGCAGGGCGTCGAGCTGTCGGCGTACCGGATCATCCAGGAAGCCCTCAGCAACACGCTGCGGCACGCTCCGGGCGCCACGGCCAAGGTCGAGATCGGCTATGTTCTGGGCGGGCTCGGGCTGCGGGTCGTCAACGGTCCGCCGACCGGTCCGGTGAAACCGTCGCAGGGTGCCGGGCACGGGATCACGGGGATGCGGGAACGGGTCGCGATGCTGAACGGCGAGATGACCGCCGAGCCGGCCGCGGACGGTGGTTACGAGATCACCGCGTTCATCCCCGTACCCCTGGCCCAGGAACCGACTCGGAGCGAGACCGCATGAACGACATACGTGTCCTGATCGTCGACGACCAGATGATGGTCCGCGAGGGTTTCTCGGTGCTCCTGGGCGCGATGCCGGGCATCGAGGTCGTCGGCGAGGCGGTCGACGGCCGGCAGGCCATCGCCCAGGCCGCAGCGCTCCGGCCCGACGTGGTCCTGATGGACATCCGGATGCCGGAGCTCAACGGCATCGAGGCGACCCGCGAGATCGTCGCCAACGACGCGGCCGCCAAGGTGCTGGTGCTGACCACGTTCGACCTCGACGAGTACGTGTACCAGGCGCTGCGTGCCGGGGCGTCCGGCTTCCTGCTGAAGGACGCCTCCGCGCGCCAACTCGCCGATGGTGTACGGGTGGTGGCGGCCGGGGAAGCGCTTCTGGCGCCGACCGTCACCAAGCGGCTGATCACCGAGTTCTCGCGGCTCGCCGGAGCCCCGCGGCCACCCGCGCTGGCTCAGGTCGGCGATCTGACGGAGCGCGAGACGGAGGTGCTCGTCCTCATCGCGCAGGGGCTGTCGAACGCGGAGATCGCCTCGCATCTGGTGGTCGCCGAGTCCACCATCAAGACGCATGTGAGCCGGATCCTGGTGAAGCTCGGGCTGCGGGACCGCACGCAGGCCGCGGTGTTCGCGTACGAGGCCCGCCTGGTCACCCCCTCCTGACCTTCCTGCTCCCCTTGAGGGCCGCCCGTGACTGTCGGCCTCCCCCACGACAGGGAGTGGGCTCCCGACGCCCTGCGACCCCTCTTGCGGCGTTGTCGTCGGTCACCGACGCTCCGCGTCGACTCCCTCCTCCGCCTTGCCATCGAAGCCGCACGACGCCGCTCGCTGATCCACTCCCTGTCGTGGGGGAGGCCGTAAACCGACCGGTCGGGTTAGCGTCGGTTCATGCACCAGTCTCCGCAGCCCGCCGCCACCGCTTCGTTCGACCCCTGGTCACCGGCGTTCGTCGCCGACCCGTATCCCGCGTACGCCGCGCTGCGGGCCGGCGGCCGGGTGCACCGGTTCGAGCCCACGAACCAGTGGCTCGTTCCGCACTACGCCGATGTGTCCGCGCTGCTGCGGGACCGGCGCCTGGGCCGGACGTATCTGCACCGCTTCACGCACGAGGAGTTCGGCCGTACGCCGCCGCCCGCCGCGCACGAGCCCTTCACCACCCTCAACGGGCAGGGGATCCTCGACCTGGAGGCCCCCGACCACACCCGGATCCGGCGCCTGGTCTCGAAGGCGTTCACCCCGCGCACGGTCGAGCAGCTCGTCCCGACGGTGCGGCGGCTCGCCGCCGAGCTGGTCGACAGCTTTGTGGAGGCGGGAGGCGGCGACCTGCTCGCCGCGGTCGCCGAACCGCTGCCGGTCGCCGTCATCGCCGAGATGCTCGGCATCCCCGAGTCCGACCGCGGGCCGTTGCGGCCCTGGTCGGCGGCGATCTGCGGAATGTTCGAACTGAACCCGTCCGAGGAGACCGCGAGCGCTGCCGTTCGCGCCTCGGTGGACTTCTCCGCGTACCTGCGGGAGCTGATCGCGGAGCGCCGCAAGAACCCCGGCACGGATCTGATCTCGGCGCTCATCGCCGCGCACGACGAAGGGGAGCGGCTCAGCGAGCAGGAGATGATCTCCACGTGTGTGCTGCTGCTGAACGCGGGCCACGAGGCGACGGTCAACACCACCGTGAACGGCTGGTGGACGCTGCTGCGTCACCCCGAGCAGCTGGCAGCTCTCCGCGCCGACCACGGGCTGCTGCCCACGGCCGTGGAGGAGTTGATGCGGTACGACACTCCGTTGCAGATGTTCGAGCGCTGGGTCCTCGACGACATCGAGATCGACGGCACGGTCATTCCGCGCGGCTCCGAGGTGGCCCTGCTCTTCGGCTCCGCCAACCGCGACCCGGCGCGCTTCGCGGACCCGGACACGCTGGACCTGTCCCGGCAGGAGAACCCGCACATCACCTTCGGTGCGGGCATCCACTTCTGTCTGGGCGCGCCACTCGCCCGCGTCGAACTCGCTGCGTCCTTCGGTGAGTTGCTGCGCAGGGCGCCCCGGATGCGGCTGGCGGCCGAGCCGGAGTGGAACCCGGGCTACGTGATCAGGGGCCTGAAGGAGCTGCGCGTGGAGCTGTGACCGGAAGCCTTACGGCCTCCCCCGTGGCTCAGAGCCTGTCGGGTGACCTTCGATCGGAAAGCGGACGCGGTCTGGTGCGTGCGATTCCAAGGCGCTGGGATGGCCTTGTAGCGGAGCTACTAGGGCATTTTGGCAACGCGGGAAGCGTGCGTGCCAGGGCGTGGCCGCCCGATCAGAGGTCACCCGACAGGCTCTCAGGGCCATGGGGGACCGCCGGACGGGCTTGGACACCAAGCCCGCCCGGCGATCGAGGGCAGGAACGGTCACCCGGTCACCCCTGCACGTCCCGCCTCCGGAGCGCTCCCAGACCCGCCGCCACCAGGGCCACCGCGCCCGCCGTGAGCCACAGCGCCGGCGGCCACTGCATCTCCGTGCCCGGCAGCTTCGGCAGGTGGCTGAACGGTGACAGGTTCATCACCGGCTGCGGCATGTTCACCGCCGGCCCGATCCACCCCAGTGTCAGGCAGATCCCGACGACTCCCCACGAGGCCACCGCTGCCTTCGGGAGCGCGCCGTACAGCAGGACGGCGAGTCCTCCGAGCAGCCAGACGGCGGGTAGCTGCGCCAGCGACGCGCCCAGTACGGCCGGGAGTTCGTGGCCGTAGCCGGCGGCCAGGCCGAGGCCGCCGACCGCCATGATCAGTGCCGCGCCGCCGAAGGCGATGACCAGGTGTCCGGCCGCCCAGCCGATCCGGCTCACCCCGCCCGCCAGCAGGGGTTCGGCGCGCCCCGCGGTTTCCTCGCCGTGCAGCCGCAGCACCGACGCGACGATGTACAGCGCGGCCACCATCCCCAGCATCCCGACCATCGCGGCGAGGAACGCGTCGGTCAGACCGGCCTGCCCGCCCATCCGTTCGAAGATTTCCTTCGTCTTCTCGTTGTTGCCGACGAGGTCCGCGGCCCCGCCGGTGAGCCCGCCGAAGACGGCGCCGACCGCGGCGAACGACAGTGTCCACCCGATCAGAGCACCGCGCTGCAGCCGCAGTGCCAGCCCGAACGCGGTGGAGATCCGCCCTGTCGCGGGTCCGCGACGGGTCGGCAGGAAACTCATGCCGACATCGCGCCGCCCGGCCAGGGTGTACGCGATCCCGCCCTGGATCAGCACCGCCGCGCCGATCACCAGCAGCACCCACCACCGTTCGTCGGCGTAGGCCCGGACGTTCTCCGCCCAGCCGATCGGCGAGAGCCAGTTCAGTACGGACGAGGCGTCGTCCGCCGACGAGTCGCCCGCCGCCTTCAGGACGAACGCGGCGCCGATCACCGCCGCCGTCAGCCCCTTCGCGAGCCGTGCGCTCTCCGTGAGCTGGGCGGCGATCGCCGCGGTGCAGGCGAACAGCGCCCCGATGCCGGCGACCGTCAGCGCGAGCGCCACCGCCCCGGCGCCGCCCGATCCGGACCCGGCCATCCCGGCGACGATCATCAGGGCGAGCGCGGCGTTGGCGATCAGTGCGGCGAGGAGGGCGGAGGTGAGTGGGGCGCGGCGCCCCACCATGGCGGAGGAGAGCATTTCCTGGCGGCCGGTCTCCTCCTCCTCGCGGGTGTGCCGGATGACGATGATCAGGCTCATCACGGCGGCCATCGCGGCGCCGAAGCCGGCCATGCGCCAGGTGACGAGCCCGCCGACGGAGTCGTCGAAGACGGGTCCGTACACCGCGCGCAGCGAACTGTTGGCGTTCATCGAGGCGGCGAGTTCGGCGCGCTGGGCCGCGGTGTCGTACAGCGAGGAGAAGGACTTCCCGACGGAGGAGAACGACCCGCCGAGCACGATCACCCAGATCGGCATCATGATCCGGTCGCGCCGCAGCGCGAGCCTGAGCAGGGTTCCGGTGCCGCTGAGCTGCCCGCCCCGGGCGGGGCGTCCGGCACGGGTCGCGGGCACGGTCACGGCAGTCATCGCGCCGTCACCCCCTCGCGTTCGTCGGTGTCCGCGGCGTAGTGCCGCAGGAAGAGTTCCTCCAGCGTGGGCGGGGTGCTGGTCAGGGACCGTACGCCGGACGCGGTGAGCGACCTGAGGACGGCGTCGAGCTTGTCCGTGTCGACCTGGAGCGTGACCCGCATGCCCTGGATGTCGATGTCGTGCACGCCGGGCAGGTGTGCGAGCCCGTTGGGCGCGCCGGCCAGTTCGGCGGTGATGCTCGTACGGGTCAGGTGCCGCATGTCCGCGAGGGAACCGGTCTCCACCGTGCGTCCCTGCCGGATGATGCTCACCCGGTCGCAGAGCGCCTCGACCTCGCTGAGGATGTGGCTGGAGAGCAGGATCGTCCGTCCGCGCTCGCGCTCCTCGGCGACGCAGCTCTGGAAGACCTCCTCCATGAGCGGGTCGAGCCCGCTGGTCGGCTCGTCGAGGATCAGCAGATCCACGTCGGAGGCGAACGCGGCGACGAGGGCGACCTTCTGCCGGTTGCCCTTGGAGTACGTACGCCCCTTCTTGGTGGGGTCGAGTTCGTACCGCTCGATGAGGTCGGCCCGGCGGGCCGGGTCGAGGCCTCCGCGCAGCCGGCCGTACAGGTCGATCACCTCGCCGCCGGAGAGGTTGCGCCACAGGGTGACGTCACCGGGGACGTATGCCACCCGCCGGTGCAGCTCGACCGCGTCGTTCCAGGGGTCCCGGCCGAGCAGCTGGACAGCGCCGGAGTCGGCCCGCAGCAGGCCCAGCAGGACCCGGATGGTGGTGGACTTCCCGGAACCGTTGGGCCCGAGGAAGCCGTGCACCTCGCCGGTCTCGACCGCGAGGCCGAGGCCGTCCAGCGCGTGTGTCCGCCCGAACGACTTGTGCAGTCCGGCCACGGTGATTGCCTTCGTCATGTTTCTGAACATACGCTATGTTCACAAACTTGTGAAGTTAAGGAAGCGTATAAAGTCGGGGTGTGGCCCGGGGCCGGGGAACCCGCAGGACATTCAGGGGAGACGATGGGGCGATGAGCAGCGAAACCGGCGCGGACGGGCGTGAGCGCGAGCCGGAGCCCGAGCACGCGCGCGACGAGGAGGCTGTGTCGCGGTTCGTGGAGCGCTTCGCGGCCGACATGACCGAGGCGGGCATGCAGCGGATGGCGTCCCGCGTCTTCGCGGCGCTGCTCGCGGACGACGACGGCTCCATGACCTCGGCGGAGCTCAGCGAGCAGCTTCGGATCAGCCCGGCCGCGGTCTCCGGGGCGATCAACTACCTCACGCAGGTCAGCATGGTCGGCCGCGAACGCGACCCGGGCTCGCGCAGAGACCGGTACCGCCTGCACAACGAGATCTGGTACGCCACCTTCGCCAGCCGCGACCGGGTCCTGACCCGCTGGGAGCGCACCCTCAAGGAGGGCGCGCAGACCCTCGGCCCGGACACGCCCGCCGGTGCGCGGCTCGCGGAGACCGCGGAGTTCTTCGAGTTCCTGCAGACGGAACTGGTCGGCCTGATGGACCGCTGGCGCGACCACCGCAAGAAGTTCGACCTCCCGGAACGGAAGAGCTGAGGGCTGTCGCGCAGCCCCCGGTGGATCGGCGCCCGGCGTCGGATGCGGTGCATCGCAAGGCGGAGGAGCGGCATCGTGCCGGGCGTGTTCGGGGGTTCCGGCAACGCGGCGAGGTGCCGCAGCTGTCGCCGTGCGCCCGCCGGGGATGACGGCCTCCCCCGCGGTCGGGAGCCCACGCCCTGTCGTGGGGGAGGCCGTTACTGGACAGCCCGCGGACAAGAGGCCCAGGACGCTGGGTCCTGGGCCTCGGCTCGGAACGGCTCAGGTCAGCGGGTGCGACGTCCGGCCGGACGCCTGGTCGATCTCGTCGTGCGCCTTGGTCAGCAGGTTCATGGCGAGTTCGTTCAGTGCTCTGGCGCCCGCGATCTCCTCGCCGACCCTCGGCTGCTGGGTGTCGGAGGGGTGGCGGCTGGCGTATCCGTGCGCACGTACCTCGTTCCCGTCGGGAAGCCGTACGAGGGCGGCGGCTCGGGTGCGGTGGTTGTCTTCCTCGAATTCCAGATCAATGTGCCATCCGACAGCGGTTTTCATCATGGCGAACACCTCCAGGACCTGCTACCAGGGTGCGCCTCTTTCCGCGCCCGCGCTCGGTGTGCCAGGGGCCGGTCGCGTGCAGGTCGCGGCAGGTGCGACACGTCCCCTGAACCCTCACGTGCGCGCCCCGGCGCGGGGATCATCCGCTCTCCGCCACCGGCAGCATCAGCCCCCACGCACCCGCCCGCACCGTCCACGTCCTCGTCCGGACCGGGCCGCCGACCTGTATGTCCGCCCGGTAGCGGAAGTCCGCGCCGGAGACCGTGACCGCCTTCGCCTCCGCGGTCACCGGTTCGCCGGTCGTCGTCCGGACCACCACGTCCGCCAGACCCCCGTCACCGCCCTGCGCGCTCACCGTGACCGATTCGACCGGCCGGTCCAGATCGTTCAGCAGCACCCCGTCCACCTCGACCCGCAGCCGATGGGTGCGGGGCGGGACGGGCGTGGCGGGCGACGGGGCGGGGCGGACCAGGGTCCGTACGAGGGAGCGGCAGGTGTCCCAGACCGCCGTGACACCCGTGTGCGCCGCCGACGTCCCCGGTGCCGCGGGCAGGGCGGGGATGCGCAGGGCGCCCAGGACGACACCGTCGCTGTCGTCGACCAGCAGGTCGAGCCGGCGCACCACCCCGTCCAGTGCCGCGCGCGCCGCGGCCACCGCGCCCTGGGGCACGCCGAGCGAATGCGCGAGTTCCAGCGCGGCCGCGGCACCCACCGGGACCAGCGAGAGCGCTGCCCCGGCCAGCTCCCGCTCCCGGTGCAGGAGGGTCACGGCGCGCAGCAGCGACCGGTCGTCGCCGACGACCACCGGCCGCCTGGTGCCCCGGCGGGACAAGGCCCGCGCGAACTCCTCCGGACTGTCCGGGAGGCAGATCTTGGCGTGCGAACCGGCGCTCAGCACGTCCTTCGCGATCCGGACGGACTCGCCGTCGGTCCGGCGGGCGACCGGGTCGATGACCACCAGCAGTTGGTGCGTACCGTTGCCGGGGGGCTGGGCAGCCGACACCTCGGTCCTTCCTCGGGTAGCATCTTGGTGCAAGAGCCCCTTGCGCTATTGCGCCAGGGGCTTCGTCTATTCCGGGGCACCCGGTTCGACGGTTCAGGCTTCGTCGTACATCGTCGTACGGCATGTACGGCGTTGACGTACGCCCCCTGACCTTGGACATGCCCCGCCCGGAAGGGGTGTACGCCTGTGCCCGCACTTGTGCTGCTCGGTGCTCAGTGGGGTGACGAGGGCAAGGGAAAGGCCACCGACCTCCTCGGTGGATCCGTGGACTATGTGGTGCGTTACCAAGGCGGCAACAATGCCGGCCACACGGTGGTCGTCGGCGACCAGAAGTACGCACTTCATCTCCTCCCCTCCGGAATCCTTTCGCCGGGGTGTACCCCGGTCATCGGTAACGGTGTCGTCGTCGACCCGGCGGTCCTGCTCTCCGAGCTGAGTGGGCTCAACGAGCGCGGCGTGGACACGTCCAAGCTGCTGATCAGCGGCAACGCTCATTTGATCACTCCGTACAACGTCACCGTCGACAAGGTGACGGAACGGTTCCTCGGGAAGCGGAAGATCGGCACGACCGGCCGCGGTATCGGCCCGACGTACGCCGACAAGATCAACCGTGTGGGCATCCGCGTCCAGGACCTGTACGACGAGTCGATCCTGGAGCAGAAGGTCGAGGCGGCCCTGGAGCAGAAGAACCAGCTCCTCGCCAAGGTCTTCAACCGCCGTGCCATCGAGTCCGGCAAGATCGTCGAGGAGATGCTCCAGTACGCGGAGCAGATCAAGCCGTACGTCGCGGACACGACGCTGATCCTCAACGACGCCATCGACGCGGGCAAGGTCGTCCTCTTCGAGGGCGGTCAGGGCACGCTGCTCGACGTCGACCACGGCACGTACCCCTTCGTCACCTCGTCGAACCCGACCTCGGGCGGCGCCTGCACCGGTTCCGGTGTGGGCCCGACGAAGATCAGCCGGGTCATCGGCATCCTCAAGGCGTACACCACGCGCGTCGGCGCCGGTCCGTTCCCGACGGAGCTGCTCGACGAGGACGGCGAGGCGCTGCGCCGGATCGGTGGCGAGCGCGGTGTCACCACCGGCCGCGACCGCCGCTGCGGCTGGTTCGACGCGGTGATCGCGCGGTACGCGACCCGGGTCAACGGTCTCACCGACTTCTTCCTCACGAAGCTGGACGTGCTGACCGGCTGGGAGCAGATCCCGGTGTGTGTCGCGTACGAGATCGACGGCAAGCGCGTCGAGGAGCTCCCGTACAGCCAGACCGACTTCCACCACGCGAAGCCGGTCTACGAGATGCTGCCGGGCTGGTCCGAGGACATCACGAAGGCCAAGACCTTCGGTGATCTGCCGAAGAACGCGCAGGCGTACGTGAAGGCGCTGGAGGACATGTCCGGCGCCCCGATCTCCGCGATCGGTGTCGGCCCCGGCCGGACCGAGACCATCGAGATCAACTCCTTCCTGTAGGACGGGACAACGCGGAGGGGGCCGGGGCGGCTGTTGCGCCCCGGCCCCCTCCGCGCGTTCACTCCTCCCCGCGGATCCGCGGCCCCTTCGGCGTCGCGCACGGCAGATGACCGGGGCCGCGGCATCGTCCTCGGCGATCGGGCTGCTTGCCGCGGTGGGCCGCACGGCGGATCTGCCAGGCCGTCAGATCAGCGGCTTCACGGACATCAGAAGATGCCGGTGCGTGGGGCCGCCCTCGGTTTCGTCCTCGGCCGTCCCGCCGGTGATCATGGCGCGCTGGCCGGGACCCATCATGCGGAACCGGACGACCGGCGCGTCGAACGAGGTCAGGGCGTCCATGAGGTACGAGGGATTGAAGGCGACCGTCAGCTCGTCGGCGCCCTCCAGGGCTGCGGGCAGTCGCTGGGAAGCGACATCGTCCTCGTACCCCGCCTGGAGCAGCACCGAGCCGTCGGCGAAGGCCAGATGGAGCGGGCTGTCACCGTCCGCGACCACCGCGACGCGCTTGACGGCCTCGACCAGGGGCGCCCGGTCCGTGACCGCGGTCGCCGGGTCCGCCATCGTGAACAGCTTGTCGTGGCGGGGGAGCCGGCCGTCCAGGAGGCGGACCGTGGTCCGCATCCCGGCGAGTTCGAAGCCGGCCGATCCGGCGTCCAGTGCGACGCGGACCATGCCGGAGCGGCCGAAGGAGCGGGCGACCTCGGTCAGCCGCCGGGCCGACACCACCACATCGGCCGTGACGTCCCGCGTCTCCGGTTTCCATCCGAGCGTGCGCACCGCGAAGCGGTACCGGTCCGTGGCGGCCAGCGTCATCGTGTCGCCGTCGAGCCCCAGCCGGATTCCGGTGAGGGTCGGCAGCGTATCGTCCCGGCCCGCGGCCACGGTCACATGGGCGACGGCCGCGGCGAACTTCTCGGAGTCCACCGCTCCCAGCACCTCGGGCAGCGGCGGCAACGCCGGATAGTCGTCGAGCGGCAGCACGGACAGCCCGAACCGGGCGCCGCCGCCGGTCACCGAGAACCGTGAACCCTCCACCGCGCACACCACCGGACTCTCGGGCAGCACCCGGCACACATCGAGCAGCCGTCGCCCCATGACCAGGACCTTCCCGGCCCGTACGGTCTCCGCCTCCACCTCGATGCAGGCGGACGCCTCGTAATCCAGGCCGGAGATCCGCAACACCTCGCCGTCGGCCTCCAGCAGCAGCCCGCCGAGCACGGGTACGGGCGACCGGGTGGGAAGCACCCGGGCCGCCCAGGCCACGGCATCGGTCAGTGCGCTGCGAGCAATACGGAACTCCATGGCGGGGCCTCTCTCCGTCGGACCGGACGGGGTCCGACGCTAGAGGGCGCCACTGACAATCGACCGAGGCCCGGCGACGCGCGGCCGACGCCAGCGACCACCCCCGTGGACCGCTGCCGTCGTTCACCCCGCCGTCCCCCGACGCTCCTGTGCCCACGGACGGCACCCGACATCCCCCGACATCCATGTCGTCCGCGGAACACGTTCGGACTGTAGGTCGGCGAGTACCCGACAGTAAGATTCAATTCGCATGGTGTGGGCATCGCGGGGGTAACAGTCCGCACAGTCAGACCGGTTCCCCGCACTCCGGTTTTCTCCACGGCTGGGGAAAGAAGCGGGGACAGACGGGTACGAGTACGGAGCGGAGAGCCTGTGCGAGCGCGGGAACGGGCCGACGACGTACTGCGGATGCACCGCCTGGCCCGCGTCGGTGGCGTGCAGGAACTGCTGCGCTGGCTGTCGGGACGCGCCGACGGCTGGGCCGGACTGCTCCACGACGACGGAACCGTCCTGCACGCCGTGGCGCGGACCCCGGACCGTACGAGCGCCGCGGCCGTCACGCTCGCCTCCGACGGCGCAAGGGAAATGACGGCCCGCGGCGCACGCTCCTTCACCCTCGACCGTGGCCCGGACACCGCTCTGCTGCTCCCTCTCGACGGCCCGCCCGATGCCCGTGACGTCCGCGCCCCGGTCCTCGCCGTCGTCACGCGCCGCCCGCTGCCGGACGGGCTGGCCACGCTCCTCGCCGACGCGGCGACGCCCGTGGCCATGTGCTGGGCCGCCGAATCGGTCGAACGCAAACGCCGCCGCGTCGACCTCGCGGAGTCCCGCGGCCGGGAAGCGGTGCTGCACCTGCTGATGACCGGCCAGCTCTCCATCGCCCACCAGGTCGCGGGCGCCCTGAAGCCCAGGCTGCCGGACCCCGTCCAGGTGTGCGTGGTGGAGTGCCCGGGCGGGCGGCGGGACGAGGTGGCGAAGGTCTGCACGGATCTCTCCGGCGGACGGTCCTGGATCGTGCGGTGTCCGGTGTACGCACGCCACTTGATCCTCGTCGTGCCCGCCGGTCCGGGCGGGACCGAGCCGCGACTCGGCCGCGAAGTCGCCGCTATGGTGGACAACTGCGTGGTCGGCGTGAGCGAGGAGGTTCCGCTCAGCGACACGGCGACCGGATACCGGCAGGCGTTCCATGCCCTGGCGGTCGCCCGCGGACTGCCGGTCCGCCACGCCCGGTTCGGCTCGGCACCGGAACCGGCGCTGCTCGTCGGCGCCGAGGGCGCACAGTGGGCCGACGCCCTGCTGGCGCCGCTCCTCACCTACCTGCCCCGGCGCAGCCAGGACCCCGGCAGCCAGGAACTGGCGGCGACGCTGGGTTCCTGGCTCGCGTTCTCGTCCCATGCGACCAAGCATCTGAAGATCCACCGCAACACCCTGTCCGCACGGCTGCGGTTGATCGGCGAGCTGCTCGGACGCGACCTCAACCGGCTCGCCGACCAGGCCGCACTCGACCTGGCGCTGCGGATCCGCGCCACACCCGCCCGCACACCCCGTCCTGCCGAGTCCGCGAAGGGGGCCCGCTCCCTGGACGAGATCCTGCGCCGCCCCGACGTCCGGGAGTGGGCGGCCCAGCAACTGCAACCGCTCCGCCGGAACGGCGGGGCGGCCGAGGCGACGGTCCGGTCCTGGCTGCAGTGCGAGGCCCAACTAACGCCGACCGCCGCGTCGTTGGGAATCTCCGTACCGGGCGCCCGCAAGCGTCTCACCCGGCTCGAAGCGGCACTTCAACGCTCACTGCTCCAAACGCCCAGTGCGCGGTATGAGTTGTGGCTGGCTTTCCGGGCGCTGGACGTTGCGGGTGTCACCGGCCCAGCGTGAGTTTCACTCCCGGGGGTGAACTCATCCGGTCATCGAAGAAAATTCCTGGCGTTGAAAAGCGGTGCACCAGAAGTGGAAAGCAGCAGGTCGGGGGCGGTGTGGAGAGGACGCTCCGCTGTCCCCAACTGCAGTTCTGGCCAATGCTTTTGGCATTTGCTCCGGTGACGGTGTGTGGCATTACATTCGCAGCAGACTTCACATGAGAATGCCCCCGCGGTGCAGCAACACCCGGGGGCTCGACACCAGGAGTACCGGTCCGGATGCGCATTTACCGTACAGCGCCGACGCGTTCGTTCTCCACTTTCGGCAACGCGCTTCTGCGTGACCGTTCCATTTCGTGGTGCGCCGCAGGCGTACTGGTGACAAGAACCTCCCTCCCCGGTGCGTGTCCGGCGGCTGCCTCGCCTCTCCGTGCCCGAACAGCTCAGGTCCGCCACGGAACTGCTGCTCTCGCTCGGCCGCCGTGACTCCCGGCTCACGCTCGGCACCGCAGAGGCCGTGCGGTTGGCGCCCCGGGTGGAGGAATGGCGGGCGGCCGGTTCGTCCGTACGCTGCTGCTCGACGCGGCCGGAGCGCTGCTCGGCTGAACCTGTCAGCCGGTCTTCGAGTACGTGATCTTCTCGCCGGTGTCCAGGTTCTCGCGGCGCAGAGTGCCGTTCGGCAACAGGGTCAGCGTGGTGGCCTTGCCGGGGGTGCAGGACGACATGGGTTCGCCGAGCGTGATCGTGGAGGGTCCGATGTGGACCGGTCCGTCGGGGGACGGCTCGTCGGTCAGGTCCGCCTGGAAGACGCAGCGGTAGGTGCCGCCGGTGTCGATCGGACCCTCCGCGGTGAGGGTGAGGACGGTCTGGCCGAGCTTGCCCTGACGGATGACGAGTTCGCGGGTGGAGTGACCGGCGGGGTTGTCGATGCTGCCGGACCAGGTACCGAGGTAGCCCTCGGGGATGGAGCCGTCGCCGTTCTTCTCCTCGTCGGAGGGGGAGTCCGACGGCTCCTCGGACGGGTCGTCGGACGCGGATGGGCTGGGCGAACTGCTCGGGGACGCGCTGGACTTCGTGCCGTCGTCGCTCATGAGCGCGTACACCGAACCGCCCGCACCGATCGCGACGAGCACGGCGACCACGATGAGAGCGACGGTCGAACCCGCCGTGCGGCGTGCGGGTTCGGGCTGTGGGGCGGGGGCGGGGTAGAGGGGGCCGTACGGAGGTGTGGAGCCGAAGCCGGGGTGCTGCGGGTGCTGGTGCTGCGGATATCCGTAGCCGTACGGCTGTCCCTGACCGGGGTGCGGCTGGGCGGGCAACTGCGGGTAGCCGTACGCGGGGGCAGGGCCCGGTATGGGGGTTGAGGTGCCGATCGCCGTGGGTATCGCATGGACCCCGCCGGGCGCTTGTGGGGCCGGAGGCTGCGGGGCGGGTGCCTGCGGGGCGGGAGGCTGCGGCGCGGGCGGTTCCGTCGCTGAGGGCACCGCGTCCTGCGGACCGGGCGGGTCAGCCGGTTCCGCAGGCTGTTCCGGCTGTTCCGGCTCCTCCGGGTCCTCCGAGTCCAGCAACTCCACCGCGTGACGGCCCAGCTGGGCGAGGAGCGCGCCCGGCAGCCACGGTTCGGCGGGCTCGTCCTCCGCCAGCCGTTCCAGGATCGCGTCCGCCGTCGGCCTGGCGGCCGGGTCCTTGAGGAGGCAGTCCCGGACGAGGTCGACCAGATCCACCGGGACGCCGGTCAGGTCCGGGTCCTCCTGCGCGATCCGGAACATCAGCGCATGGACCTCGTTGTCCGCCCCGCCGAACGGAAGCCTGCCCGTCGCCGCGTACGCCAGCACCGAGCCGAGGCAGAACACATCGCACGCCGTGGTCACCCGCTCGCCCCGCACCTGCTCCGGCGCCATGAAACCGGGCGAACCGACCAGCGCCCCGGTGCGGGTGAGACCCCCGTCGGTGGTGGTGTCCAGTGCCCGGGCTATGCCGAAGTCGATGACCCGCGGACCGTCGATCGTCAGCAGAATGTTGGACGGCTTGAGGTCGCGGTGGATCAGCCCGGCGGAGTGGATGGCCTGGAGCGCGCGGGTCAGCCCCGCACCCAGGATGTGGACCGAGCGCTCGGGCAGCGGACCGAAGGCCCCCGAGGACGGTCCCACCGGTGCGCCCGCGCGCCCGGACACGGTGACCTGGAGAGACGGCCCGGCGACGTACCCGGTCGCGACCCACGGCACGGCGGCCTCGGTGTCGGCGTCCAGTACGGGGGCCGTCCACACCGAGCCGACCTGGCGTGCGGCCTGCACCTCCTGGCGGAACCGGTCGCGGAACTCCTGCTGCTCGGCGAGCTCCCGGCGTACCAGCTTGATCGCGACGGTACGGCCCCGATCGGACCGGGCCAGATAGACCTGCCCCATGCCGCCCGCGCCGAGCCGCCCCAGCAGGCGGTACGCGCCGATGCGTTGCGGGTCGGCGGACCCGAGCTTTTCCATGGTGTGCGACCTCCCCCGTACGGCGACACGCCGGACGGGTCGAGAATAGCGGCGCACTTCACGCCCCAGCAGTCCGGCCGGGCGCCGGTTTCGTCCGCTGCCGGTTCCGTCCTCGAGCGCCGGACGGGCCGGGTTCATCCGCTGGACAGGACGGGGTTCACGCGCTGGGCGGGGTGGGCTGTGCGTCGGTCACCGCGTCGACTGCGACCGACAGCCGCTCCAGCACCCGCACCGTCTCCGTGAAGTCCTCCGCGCCCAGCTCCTGCGCCAGTCGGGCGGCGAACTCCGCGTGCAGGGGGCTGTCAATCAAGCGCCCGCCACGCCGACCCGACACCCTGCCCACCAAACCGCCCCACGCCATACAGGTTGGCCATGTCGAGCCGCTCACCGCACGACCTACGCTCACCGCATGACCCCTCATGCCTCCCATGCCTCCCACGCTCCGCAGGTCGACTCCGCGGCCGGTGCGGCCGTGAAGGCCGCCGACCGTGCGCACGTGTTCCACTCCTGGTCCGCCCAGGGCCTGATCGACCCGCTCGCCGTCGCCGGCGCCGAGGGGGCGTATTTCTGGGACTACGACGGCAACCGCTACCTGGACTTCACCAGCGGCCTCGTCTACACCAACATCGGCTACCAGCACCCCACCGTCGTCGCCGCGATCCAGGAGCAGGCGGGCAAGCTCGCCACCTTCGCTCCCGCGTTCGCGATCGAGGCCCGCTCCGAGGCCGCACGCCTCATCGCCGAGCGGACCCCCGGCGACCTGGACAAGATCTTCTTCACCAACGGCGGCGCCGAGGCCGTCGAGAACGCCGTCCGGATGGCCCGGCTGCACACCGGCCGTACGAAGGTGCTCTCCGCCTACCGCTCGTACCACGGCGCCACCTCCACCGCGATCAACCTGACGGGGGACCCGCGCCGCTGGCCGTCCGACAACGGCTCCGCAGGTGTCGTACGGTTCTGGGCGCCGTTCCTCTACCGCTCGCCGTTCTACGCCGAGACCGAGGCCGAGGAGTGCGCCCGCGCCCTCCAGCACCTGGAGGACACCCTCGCCTTCGAGGGGCCCGCGACCATCGCCGCGATCATCCTGGAGACGATCCCCGGCACGGCGGGCATCATGACGCCTCCGCCCGGCTACCTCGCGGGCGTCCGCGAGATCTGTGACCGGTACGGCATCGTCTTCATCCTCGACGAGGTGATGGCCGGCTTCGGGCGTACCGGCACGTGGTTCGCCGCGGAGCACTTCGACGTCACACCCGACCTGATGACCTTCGCCAAGGGCGTCAACTCCGGTTACGTACCGCTCGGCGGTGTCGCCATCTCCGCGGAGATCGCCGCCACTTTCGAGACCCGCCCCTACCCGGGCGGACTCACGTACTCCGGTCACCCGCTGGCCTGCGCCGCGGCCGTCGCCACCATCGGCGTCATGGAGGACGAGAAGGTCGTCGAGAACGCCGCCCGCATCGGCGAGACCGTCCTCGGCCCCGGCCTGCGTGAGCTCGCCGAGCGCCACCCGTCGGTCGGCGAGGTGCGCGGCCTCGGCGCGTTCTGGGCGCTGGACCTGGTCCGCAACAAGGAGACCCGGGAGCCGCTGGTCCCGTACAACGCCGCCGGCGAGGCCAATGCGCCGATGGCGGCGTTCGGCGCGGCCTGCAAGAAGAACGGCCTGTGGCCCTTCATCAACATGAACCGCACCCACGCCGTTCCGGCCTGCAACGTCACGGAGGCCGAGGCCAAGGAGGGTCTGGCGGCTCTGGACGTGGCCCTGTCCGTCGCGGACGAGCACACCGTCTGACGCGCTCCGCCCGCATTTCGCGGGCCGTCCGCATGGCGTCCCTCCCCCGTGCCCGGATCCGGGCACACCGGCCCTGGCTTAAGACCGACCGGCACATGGGGGGTGGGAGGAGGAGCGGGGCTGGGTGCGTGCAGCTGCACGGCGGAGGAGGGAGGCAACGCGAAGGGGGTCCCCCATGCCCTCAGGGCTATGGGGGAATTGCCGACTGACGACAACGCCGCAGATGTGCGTGCCCAGCCCCGCGACGCCGCCTCCCATGTGCCGGTCGGTCTAAGGTGGCCCGAAGCCGAAAAGGGAGGGTCGCCATGCGCGCGAGTGGAACTGTGACCCGCAGTACGCTGCGGCAGCAGATCACGGACGCGCTGCGTGACGAGGTGCTTGCCGGGCGTTTGCATCAGGGACGGGAGTTCACCGTCAAGCAGATCGCCGAGCAGTACGGGGTCTCCGCGACGCCCGTCCGCGAGGCGCTCTTCGATCTCTCCGCGCAGGGCCTGCTCGAATCCGACCAGCACCGCGGGTTCCGGGTGCACGAGTTCACGGTGGATGACTACCGGGCGATCATCGAGGCCCGCGCCCTGGTCGTCAACGGAGTCATTCGCAGCATCTTCGACGGGCCGGTCCGCCCGAAGGGTGCGCAGTCGGCGAAGTGCCGCGACGCGCTGGTCTCCGTGCGCCGTCGCGCCGAGGAGGCCGCACGGGCGGCGCGGGGCGGTGACCTCGACATCCTCATCGGGTACGACCTGCGCTTCTGGCGTGAGCTGGGCGCGTTCGTCGGCAACACGTACATCACCGACTTCCTGCACCGGCTGCGCATCCAGACCTGGGTGTTCGCCGTGCCGTACCTCCGCAGCGACGTGGATGTGCGCGACTGGCTCTGGAGCGGCCACCCGGACCTGGTCGCGGCGATCACGCTCGGGGACCGCGACGCGGTGCGTGCGGTGATCGACGGCCACAACGCCCACTCGCTGAGCTGGGCGGAGCGGCTCGCGGCCGGCGACCCGCCGCATCCGGGGCGCGGCGGCTGACGGTCCGGCGGCACGGTGTTCCGCTGCCGGACATGAAGGACCACTGTGCGCGGCGGCCCCCTCGCATTACGCTGTCCCGACCATCGCGCTAACCGCGCGAGATCCCGTGGGAGAGCGAGACTTCGTGGCCTGTGACCTGTGGCTGGTCCCCCTCGTCGATGTGCTGTGCCACAGCCCCGACAACCCGTTCGCCGAAGAGATAGCCGTCTACGACAACGCGCTGGGCGAGGCCGGACTCCCGGCCGTACCCGTCTACGCCTACATGCCGGGTCTGACCGGCGATGTGGCCCCGGTCGGGGGCTTCGACTACGACGCACTGCACTTCCTGCGCCGCGCCTATCTGCTGCAGCTGAGCGGTCTCGCCGTCACACCGGTCGACGAACTGGGCGGCGACTACGAGCAGCTGCTGGAAATGTTCGAGTCGACGGCGCGGCAATCCCACCTGGTCTGGCACTACGACCATGCGGGGGCGTACGTCCCCGTGGACTTCCCCTCCCCGCTCTCCAACGACCAGCTGCTGGAGGGCGGCGGCCCGCTCGGCTCGGCGCACGGGCTGCTGCGGGAGCTGGAGTACGTCGCTCCGTCCATCGGCATCGACCCGGCGAACCCGCCGGCCGCCCCGCTGCCGCCCATCGCGCCGACTTCGCTGGAGGAGCCGGCGAGCCCGATTCCGTACGACGACAGCCCGTTCGCCCGAGAGCGGCACGTCTGGCTGGGCCTGCACGCGGCGGCGACCCGCAGCCTCGCCCAAGGCTCCATGATCATCTTCAGTTGACGCGGCGGCCCGGACCGCCGAGTTCACCGCCCACCGGAGTCACCGCCCACCGGGACCACCGTCACCGGGGTGACTCCGGTGGGCGCTGCCGCGGCATGTTCGGCCGGGTCACCGACTGCATCGGGAACCGCCCCTGCGCCGCCCCCGGCTCCGTGCGCCCGCCGATCCCGCTCCCCGAGACCAGTGCCTGCATCCCCATCGGCGCAGGCCCGGCCCGGAATTCCACCATCCAGTCCGCGGTCTCGGACCGTACGAGATCCGTGATGTCCTCCGAGAACCGCCGCAGTACCATCAGGCACCGCTCGGCCGCCTCGCTCGCCGTCCCCTCGGTCGGTCCGAGCACCTCCCGTACGCACTCCGACGCCCAGTCGAACTGCAGCACCTGGAGGCGTCGCTGCACGGCCTGCGCCGTGGCGAGGTTCCTTATCCAGCCGGAGGTCAGGCCGAAGTACCGGTCGCAGGCCATGCAGGCGGCACCCAGCAGCAGTGAGAGATAGCCCCAGCCGGCCGCCCCGTGCAGCGCGCCCGTCAGATCGAGCAGCGGCAGCGCCGCGCCCGCGACCGCCCCGGCCGCCGTGCCGATCCGCAGCGCCCTGGCGCCGCGCCGCTTCCACACCCGGTCGTTCAGATACCAGCCGGCGGTGCGCAGCGCCTCGGCCTCGACCCACCGGTACAGCTCGTCGAGGCGTTCCGCGGGTTCACCCCAGTCGCCGAGCGGGAACGGCTGTCCGGTCAGATCCCGGCCCCGCGCACGGAAGCCGGCGCGCGGCTCCGAGCCCGGCCCGGAGCCCGGGTCCGAGCCCGGCGGAACGGCCGAACCGGGCGCGCCGGACTCGTTGCGGGGCGCCCTCTCGGGCTGCATCTCCGGCTGACTCACCGGGGCACTCCTCTGCACTCTGCGTTTTCGACGTTTCGGACGCGCGTATGGGACACGTGCATGCGACGACGGGCGGACCTTCGACGTGGCCGCCTGTCCCGCTTGCGTAACCCTGCGTGACGGGCGACGCACGTGTGCGTATTGATATGCATGCCCTTCCTACCGCCGAATGGTGGGCCGTGGGGCCGAAATCGCGGTATTCCCGGGTGTGCATGCCCTGTGATCAGGTATAGGAGTCTTGCCGTAGTTGATCGGATTTCACCCGAAAGGGTTGCTCGGCAGTGGGTGGGGCGCGGTTCCCGGTGACCACGTAGGCTCGGCTTACCGAAACATTTGTCGTCGAAATGCCAGGAGTGACCGTGATTCCCGGTGGTGGCCAGCCCAATATGCAGCAGCTGCTTCAGCAGGCCCAGAAGATGCAGCAGGACCTCGCCCAGGCCCAGGAGGAGCTGGCCAGGACCGAGGTCGACGGTCAGGCGGGTGGCGGTCTGGTGAAGGCGACCGTCACCGGCTCCGGCGAGCTCCGCGGCCTCGTGATCGACCCCAGGGCGGTCGACCCCGAGGACACCGAGACGCTCGCGGACCTCGTCGTCGCCGCAGTCCAGGCGGCGAACGAGAACGCGCAGGCGCTTCAGCAGCAGAAGCTGGGCCCGCTGGCCCAAGGGCTGGGCGGCATGCCCGGTCTTCCCTTCTGATCCGCCTGCACAGCAACTACCGTACGTACCACGACAACAACAGCAGTAGCGGTCGAGGCACTCAGCTCAGGAAGGCGTTCCGTTGTACGAAGGCGTGGTTCAGGACCTCATCGACGAACTGGGCAGGCTGCCCGGCGTCGGTCCCAAGAGCGCGCAGCGGATCGCTTTCCACATCCTGCAGGCCGAGCCCACCGACGTGCGCCGTCTCGCCCAGGCCCTCCTGGAGGTCAAGGACAAGGTCCGGTTCTGCTCGGTGTGCGGCAATGTCGCGCAGGAGGAGCAGTGCGGGATCTGCCGCGACGCACGCCGCGACCAGACGGTGATCTGTGTGGTCGAGGAGCCGAAGGACGTCGTGGCGATCGAGCGGACCCGTGAGTTCCGGGGCCGCTACCACGTGCTCGGCGGGGCGATCAGCCCGATCGAGGGCGTCGGCCCGGACGATCTGCGTATCCGCGAGCTGCTGGCGAGGCTCGCCGACGGCTCGATCACGGAGCTGATCCTGGCCACCGACCCCAACCTGGAGGGCGAGGCCACCGCGACCTACCTGGCGCGGATGATCAAGCCGATGGGGCTGCGGGTGACGCGGTTGGCCAGCGGGCTGCCGGTGGGCGGCGACCTGGAGTACGCGGACGAGGTCACCCTGGGCCGCGCCTTCGAGGGGAGGCGCTTGCTGGATGTCTGACCCCGCCCCGTACGACACCTGCACCACGGCCGGGATCCTCGCGGACGAAACCTTGACGTCTCACGGCGGCTTTACGTTCAGCGGCGCTATGTTCTACTCACCGTTCGCGACCGTGCCCACGGGAGGTCCCCTCGATGTCTGACGCCACGCTGAATTCCGTCACGCAGAACCCGGACGACTTCGCCGTCCAGATCGCGGACCAGATCAAGACGTTCATCGTCGCGGTCACCGAGGTTTCCAAGGTCGACGAGCCGGAGCAGGCCGTCCCGACCCTGCTCCTCCAGGTCTCCCAGTTGCTCCTCGCGGGCGGCCGGCTCGGCGCGTACGAGGACGTCCTCCCGGACGAGCGCTACGAGCCGGACCTGGGTGCCGAACCGGACGCCGACGGCCTGCGCGAGCGGTTCGCGGCCCTCCTCGAACCGATCGACGTCTACTCCGAGGTCTTCGACCCCTACGAGCCCCGCAAGGCCCCGGTCCCGGCCCGGATCTCCGACGACCTGGCCGACCTGGTCACGGACCTGCGTCACGGCCTGGCCCACTACGAAGAGGACCGCGCCACCGAGGCGCTGTGGTGGTGGCAGTTCTCCTACTTCTCCAACTGGGGCTCCACCGCCTCCGCCACCCTGCGTGCCCTCCAGTCCCTGGTCGCCCACATCCGCCTGAACCAGCCCCTCCAGGAACTGGACGGGCTGGACACGGACTCGGAGACCGTTGACGACGACCTGGCCGAGGAGGCGGGCCGGGTCATGGCCGAGGAGATCGCGGGACCGCTCGGACTGCGCCCGGTGAAGTAGCCGTCCGACCGGGAGCGACCCTGTCGGGCCCGGCCCCTCACCCTCCGTCGCAGCGCGGATCGGCCGCCCGCATGGAGCCCGGCTGTGCGCCGTGTTTGTGCGGGACACCCGCCACGGCTCGTCCGCGCCCCGGCGGGTCCCGCTCACCGGGATGCCCCGGGCCAAGGAGCCGACGATCTCCGTCCACGGGTTGGCGCCCGCGTGGATCGGTGCGTCCGTGCGGGGAGCGGAGCAGGTGCCGTCCGGATGGGCCGGGGCGGCGGCCAGGGGCACGGAGGCGAGGGCGAGACGCAGCGGGAGGGTGCGGAGCGGCTTGTGCGTCGGGGGGAGTTTCCGGGGGCGGTCCGTGGGGTTCCGGTTCACTCTGGAGGGGACGGGCCCGGAGATCGTGGACCCTGCTCGGTGTGGTCTGAGCCACATGCGGGCGTGGCGCCGGGGTCACTGGGCAGCAGATCCGTACGAGCAGTCCGGGTGACACGCCGATGATCACGTGGTGGGCGGGACATCTCACGATGCGATATCAGCGGGGCGATTCCGGACTGCTCGTTAAACTGAGTCGACCGCAGTAATGGATTGAGCGAGGAGCGCACGTGGGCCTTGTCGTGCAGAAGTACGGAGGCTCCTCCGTAGCCGATGCCGAAGGCATCAAGCGTGTCGCCAAGCGAGTCGTCGATGCCAAGAGGAACGGCAACCAGGTGGTTGTCGTGGTGTCAGCGATGGGCGACACGACGGACGAGTTGATCGATCTCGCCGAGCAGGTGTCACCGATGCCTGCCGGGCGTGAGTTCGACATGCTGCTGACCGCCGGAGAGCGGATCTCCATGGCCCTGCTGGCGATGGCGATCAAAAACCTGGGCCACGAGGCCCAGTCGTTCACGGGCAGCCAGGCCGGCGTCATCACCGACTCGGTCCACAACAAAGCGCGCATCATCGATGTCACGCCGGGCCGTATCCGGACCTCGATCGACGAGGGCAACATCGCCATCGTCGCCGGGTTCCAGGGGGTGAGCCAGGAGGGCAAGAACATCACCACCCTCGGCCGCGGCGGGTCCGACACCACCGCCGTCGCACTCGCGGCCGCGCTGGACGCCGAGGTCTGTGAGATCTACACCGATGTGGACGGTGTCTTCACCGCCGACCCGCGGGTCGTGAAGAAGGCCCGGAAGATCGACTGGATCTCCTTCGAGGACATGCTGGAGCTGGCCGCGTCCGGCTCCAAGGTGCTGCTGCACCGGTGCGTGGAGTACGCACGCCGCTACAACATCCCGATCCACGTCCGCTCGTCCTTCTCCGGACTGCGCGGCACCTGGGTCAGCAACGAGCCGCAAGGGGACCAGAAGGTGGAGCACGCGATCATCTCCGGAGTCGCCCATGACGTCTCCGAGGCCAAGATCACGGTCGTCGGCGTGCCCGACAAGCCGGGCGAGGCCGCAGCGATCTTCCGCACCATCGCGAACGCGGAAATCAACATCGACATGGTGGTGCAGAACGTCTCCGCCGCGTCGACCGGTCTGACCGACATCTCGTTCACGCTGCCGAAGGCCGAGGGCCGCAAGGCCATCGACGCACTGGAGCGCAACCGTGGCACGATCGGCTTCGAGTCGCTGCGCTACGACGACCAGATCGCGAAGATCTCCCTGGTCGGCGCGGGTATGAAGACGAACCCCGGGGTCACCGCGGCCTTCTTCGAGGCGCTGTCCGACGCCGGCGTGAACATCGAGCTGATCTCGACGTCCGAGATCCGCATCTCGGTGGTCACCCGCGCCGACGACGTCATCGAGGCCGTGCGCGCCGTGCACACCGCCTTTGGCCTCGACAGCGACTCCGACGAGGCCGTCGTCTACGGGGGCACCGGCCGATGACACCTCGCCGCCCTTCGCTCGCGGTCGTCGGAGCGACCGGGGCGATCGGCGGCGTCATGCTCCAGATCCTTTCGCAGCACGCGGACGTCTGGGGCGATGTGACGCTGATCGCCTCGCCGCGCTCGGCCGGCCGCAAGCTGGTCGTACGCGGCGAGGAGACCGAAGTCCTCGAACTCACCGAGGACGTGTTCGACGACGTGGACGTGGCCCTCTTCCTGGTGCCCGACGACGTGTCAGCACGCTGGGCACCGATCGCCGCGTCCAAGGGTGTCGTCGTCATCGACGACTCGGCGGCGTACCGGCTGGACACGGACGTGCCGCTGGTCGTGCCCGAGATCAACCCCCATGCCGCACGGATCAGGCCGCGTGGCATCATCGCGAGCCCCAACTGCACCACGTTGTCGCTGATCGTCGCCGTCGGTGCGCTGCATGCCGAATTCGGGCTGCGGGAGCTCGTCGTCTCCTCGTACCAGGCAGTGAGCGGCGCGGGCCGCGACGGCGTCGTGGCGCTGCGCGAACAGCTGTCGATGGTCGCGGGCACGGAACTGGGCACCAAGCCCGGGGACGTACGCCGCGCCCTCGGGGACGCCGAGGACTCGCCGTTCGCCGCGCCGGTGGCGCTCAACGTCGTGCCGTGGGCCGGGACCGACGCCGGGGACGGCTGGTCGTCCGAGGAGCTGGCGATCCGCGACGAATGCCGCAAGATCCTGGACCTGCCGAGTCTGCGGGTCGCGGCGACCTGTGTGTACGTACCCGTCATCGCGACACACTCCATGTCCGTGCACGCCCGCTTCGAGAACGAGGTCGCGGTCGACCGGGCGCACGAGATCCTGGCGACCGCGCCGGGCGTCGTCCTCTTCGACAGCCCGGCATCCGGCGACTTCCCGACGCCGTCCGACGTCGTGGGCACCGACCCTGCCTGGGTGGGGCGGGTGCGGCGGTCGCTGGACGATCCGCGCGCCCTGGAGATGTTCGTCTGCGGCGACAACCTCCGCAAGGGAGCGGCGCTGAACGTGGCGCAGATCGCCGAAGCGGTGGCCGCAGAATTTCCCCGGACCTGATCCGATCATTTCTGTACGCTCTGTGGACCACCTGTGAGCAAGTTGCCGGTCAGAGCCTCTTGAGCTGGGACCTTGCGGTGCCCGACGATGACCTTCGGCGTGCTGGAACCGGCGTCCGGGGAACGCGCGTCTATGCGGTCACTTCTTGCGCGGCGGGGCGCTAAATCGTGGCATTCGGGGAAGAGTTGGTACGTATGAGGGCATGTCGCACAGCGCCAAACATGGTGCCGTACGCGTACAACCCTGACGGGGGGAAACGTGTCCAACAGGCGTGGCAGAGGTTCTCGACATCACAGTGGTGGGCCCGTTGCGGGGCGCTTCAGTGCGTCCGCTCCGGAGGCCCCGCGCACCCGGCGGTATGCCGGTGATTGCGCCCATGCCAGCTGCGCGCCCCGCCCGGCTCCCGTCGCAGCGCGAGGGCGCTGAGCGCAGCGGGGCAGCCGGAACCACCGTTGACCACCTCACCGAGACCTACCGCGCCCACTACCGTTCGCTGCTCGGCCTCGCGGCCCTGCTGCTGGACGACACCGCGTCATGTGAGGACGTGGTGCAGGAGGCGTTCATCCGCGTGCACTCGGCGCGCAACCGGGTACGTGAGCCCGAGAAGACACTCGCGTACCTGCGCCAGACGGTCGTCAACCTGTCGCGCTCCGCACTGCGCCGCCGCATCCTCGGGCTGAAGCTGCTCTCCAAGCCGATGCCCGACATGGCGAGCGCCGAGGAGGGCGCGTACGACCAGCTGGAGCGGGACGCGCTGATCAAAGCGATGCGGGGGCTGCAGCGGCGCCAGCGAGAGGTACTGGTGCTGCGTTACTTCGCGGACATGACCGAGGCTCAGGTGGCCGAGACGCTGGGCATATCGCTGGGTTCGGTCAAGGCGTACGGCTCGCGCGGCATCGCGGCGCTTCGCGTCGTGATGGAGGCCCAGGCATGAACTGGCGCGAGCGCAGGCAGGGACGCACGCATGAGCGTGGGATTGACCGGACTGGAAACGGAATTGTGAACTACGGGCCGGAGAACGCCTCGAACGCGCAGCCGAACGGGGATCGGGATCCGCAGTCGGATGCGGACGCCGCCACGGAGGCCGCCGCGTCAGTGACGGGTGCGGCAGGCGCGCAGGAGGCGCAGGGCGGGGGCGACGATCCCGCCGAAACGGCCCGGTTCGGAGGTCTGTCGGAGCTCTTCGGCACGGACTCCGACGACGGTTCCGGCGCAGCCGGCGGCTCCGGCCCCGACCTGGACGAGCTCGCACTGCGCCGCATGTTCCACGGCGCCGTCCAGGACCTGGCACCCACCGACGGCGCACTCGACCATCTGCGGCGTGCCGTTCCCGCCCGGCGCGCCCGGCGGCGGCAGGCCGTCGTCGGCATGGCGGCGGCGGCGCTGCTCATCGGCACCGCGGTCCCCGCGTTCGTCCATGTCGCCGACTCCACCGGCTCGGACACCGCCAACCCGGCCATCATCGGACACGGCGAGCAGGCCCAGGGCGGCAACGGCGCCGATTCCAGTTCGGCTGCCGACGAGAAGGGCCACAGCGGCAGCACCGGCGGACACAACAACGGCTCCAACGGCCACCCCGACAGCACCAGCAGCCCCTCGGGCAGCGGCGGCACGGGCACCGACGGCAGCGCGTCAGGCGGAGGCGTCGACCCCGCCGACACCGCGGCGGTTTCGACGCCGGTCTGCGACCCGGGGCAGCTCGGGGTCGCCTCCGCCCAGGCGGGCGCGGCCGGTGCCGACGGCACGGTGTACGGCACGTTCCGTATCTCCAACATCTCCGGCACGGACTGCACCGTGACCAGCAGCGGCACCGTGGGCTTCGAGACGACTGGCGCGGCCGACCCGGCCAGGATCGATGTCGTCCAGCACACCGCGGGTGACCCGGCGGCCGGACTGCCCGACCCGTCGCAGGAGGCGGGCGCGGTGCTGCTGAAGCCGTCCATGACGTACGAGGTCCAGTTCGCCTGGGTACCGAAGGACACCTGCCCGACCGCCGACAGCTCGCCGACCCCGACGCCGACCGACGGCGCCGTGGGTACCAGCGGCGGCACCAGTGAAGGGCCGTCGCCGACGGAGCCGCAGCTCGGTGGCGAGGGCGGTGGCGGAACGCTGGAGGGAAGCGTCGCCGTGACGCACACTCCGGAGCCCGGTTCGCCGGTCGCGGCGGCGAGGATCCCCAACGCCTGCGCGGGCACGATCTACCGGACGGGCGTCATCGCCCGGTCGGCGTAGCGACGACGGCGCATACGTGAGGGGGCCCGCCGGTGAAAACCGGCGGGCCCCCTCACGTATGCGCGTCAGCACGGCTCTCAGGCGCTGTCCGTGTTCGCGTCGTCCGTGAGGCCGAGCCGCACGTCCCGCGCGGCCTCCGCCTCACGCCGGACCAGCCGGAACCACATGAAGAGCACGAAGGCGGCGAAGACGAACCACTCGCCGGTGTAGCCGAGGTTCTGGAACGCCTTCAGATCGAGCCCACTGCCCTGCGGTGCGACGGCGGGTACGGGGCGCAGAGCAGTGGCCCCGCTGTTCTTGGCGTCGGTGCTCTTGCTGTTGGTGTCCTGGAGCGTCACCCATGCGTCGTACACGTCGTACGGGACGAGGTTGACCAGCGACGCGGCGCTGATCATGCCGAGCTGGCCGTCCGGGAGTCCGCCCGCCGTGTCGACGCCCGGAGTCCCGGCGTTCTCGGACGCCTGGAGGTCGCCGGTCACGGTGACCTCACCCGTCGGAGCGGCGGGAACCGCGGTCTGCCCGGCCTTGCCGGGCAGCCAGCCGCGCACCACCGGAAGCGCCTTGCCGCCGTCGGTGCGCAGCAGGTTCAGGACGTAGAAGCCGCTCTTGTCGTCGAGTTCCCGGCCGGGCACCAGGAACTGGTCGGCGTACCGGCCCGTCGCGGTGGCGGGACGCCCGGACGTCACCTTGTCGACCGGCAGGAGATCGTCGAGCGGTTCGGCGGCCCTGCTGCCCGGGGCGGGCTGCTCCTGGGCCTGTTCGTGTGTCTGCACGCGGTCCTCGAAGCGCCCGAGCTGCCAGGTGCCCATGAAGACGCAGAACGGGATGGTCAGGACGGCGAAGAGGTTGATCCCCCACCATCGCGGGGTCAGCAGGAACCGGTACACCCCTCCACGGTACGGTCCCCGCTCCGGCCTCCCGGACCGGGGTGCCGCAGCACCGCCACCCGCCCGGCCCAGGACGCCGGTCACCCGGGACGCCGCCGGGCGGGGCGGAGGCCGGCGCGGGACGCCGCGCCGGAGCGTGGCGCCCCCGCGTGGCCCGGGCGCCACCAGGGTCTGGCGCGGGCCTGCGCCGTCGACGGCCACGGCGCGGGCCCGGACGCCGACTACCCGAGGTGCCGTCGGGCGAAGTCGAGTTCCAGCCGCACCTGCTTGATCCGCTCCTCGACGACGAGCGAGCCGTGCCCCGCGTCGTACCGGTACACCTCGTGCGGGGCGCCCCGGTCCTTCAGGCGGTCCACATAGTTCTCGACCTGGCGGATCGGGCAGCGTGGGTCGTTGACTCCCGCCGAGATGTAGACCGGTACCTTCACGGCGTCGACGTACGTCAGCGGGGACGAGGCCTCGAACCGCTCGGGCACCTCCTCCGGCGTGCCGCCCAACAGCGTGCGGTCCATCGCCTTCAGGGCCTCCATCTCGTCGTGGTACGCCGTGACGTAGTCGCCGACCGGGACCGCCGCCAGGCCCAGCGCCCAGTCGTCCGGCTGCGTACCCAGGCCGAGCAGGGTCAGATAGCCGCCCCACGAGCCCCCGGCCAGCACCAGCTTCTCCGGGTCGGCGAGCCCGGACTTCACCGCCCACTGCCGTACCGCCGCGATGTCCTCCAGTTCGATCAGGCCGACCCGGTGCTTGAGCGCGTCCGTCCACGCCCGCCCGTAGCCCGTGGAGCCGCGGTAGTTGACCCGGACCACCGCGTAGCCGTGGTCCACCCAGGCGGCGGGCCCGGACGCGAACTCGTCACTGTCGTGCCAGGTGGGGCCGCCGTGGATCTCGAAGACGGTCGGGAGCGGCCCCTCCACCGGGGTGGCGGGCCGCTGCACGAGCGCGTGGATCCGGCCGCCCGGACCGTCCACCCACACGTCCTCCACCGGAACCGACCCCGGAGCCTTCGCGCCCGGCGGATCGAGCACCACCGCACCCGTCGTGGACCGCACGACGGGCGGCTGCGCGGCCGACGACCACAGATACTCCACCGTGCCGTCCGGCCGGGCCGTGGCACCCGACACCGATCCGGCCGGCGTCTCCACCCGTACCGGAGCGGTATCGGTGCCCGGCTCGAACCGCCACAGGTCGCTGCGGGCCTCGAAGCCGTGCACGATCAGCAGCGCGGAGCCGTCCGGATACCACTCGGCGCCCACATCGCCGGGCAGATCGATCGCGAGGTCCGTTTCCGTCCCCGCCACCGGGTCCCAGATCATCGGCTCCCAGCGTCCCCGCCGCTGATGCCCGATCAGCAACCGGGTGTCTCCGGCCACCGGCGCGAAGCCCAGCACGGTCAGCCCCAGCTCCTCCGTACCCCCCTTGGTGTCGTCGAGCTCGGCGACCATCGTTCCGTCCGGCCGCACCACGCGGAGCGCCGAGTGCATCGCGTCGCCGTGCTCGGTGTGCTCCAGGGCGATCAGCGTCCCGTCGTGCGACAGGTCCCCGACGCCCGCCGACTCGCGGTGCCGGTAGATCTCGACGGGCGCGGACCCCGGCCGTACGACATGGACCGTCGTTCCGTCCTCGTCGGTGGAGCGGCCGATCACCGCCGTCCCGTCCCGCCCGATCGCGAGCCCCGCCGGGTAGGAGGGGGCGAGCCCGGGAGCCGCGGGCACGTCCGCCGTCCCTTCACCGCCACCGTCGTGGAACGGCTGGCGCATCCACACCCCGAACTCGTCCCCGTCGGTGTCGTTGAACCACCAGACCGCCTCGCCGTCCGGGGTCAGCACCCCGTCCGTCGTCCCGTTCGGCCGGTCGGTGACCTGCCGCTGCTCCCCGCTCGCCCGGTCCCATGCGTACAGCTCGTACGTCCCCGTCGCGTTGGAGACGAACAGCGCACGGTCCGGAGCGTCCTCCGCCCAGTCGGGCAACGACACCCGGGGCGCCCGGAAGCGCTGCTCCCATACCGGAACGGAATCGGTCGTCGGTGCCGTAACGGAGCCGTTCGCCCGCGCCGGAGCGGAGTCGGTCGTCGAGCCAGTGATCTCAGTCATGCCTCCCATTCTGCGTCGGGCCCGGAAATTCCGTATCCATCGCCCTCAGCCTGTGGATAACCTCCCTGGCATGTACTCCCCGACTCCGGACGACTGGCGCGAGGCCAACCGCGCGCGCTGGGACGAGCGCGTGGCGATCCATACGGCGAGCGACTACTACGACCTCGACGCCTTCCGGGCGGGCAAGGACGCGTTGCGTGCGTTCGAGCTCGCGGAGGTCGGGGACGTCACGGGGAAGTCGCTGCTGCATCTGCAGTGCCACATCGGGCTCGACACTCTCTCCTGGGCCCGGCACGGCGCCGCGCACGTCGTCGGGCTCGACTTCTCCGAGCCGGCCGTCGAGGCCGCCCGTGGTCTGGCCCGCGAGCTCGGGTTCACCCCGGACCGGGCGGCGTTCGTCGCCGCCGATGTGCATGACGCGGCGGAGGCAGTCCCCGACTCCTCGTACGACATCGTCTACACCGGCGTCGGTGCGCTGAACTGGCTGCCGGACACCCACCGCTGGGCCGAGATCGCCGCCGCGCTCGTCGCGCCCGGCGGATTCCTCTATCTCGCGGAGTTCCATCCGCTGACCGACTGCCTCGACGACGCGACCGGCTCGACGATCACGTACGACTACTTCAGCCGCGACGCATGGGTCGACGAGACGCCGGGTACGTACGCGGACCTCGACGCACCGACCGTCCACAACCGGAGCGTCGAGTGGCAGCACCCCGTCGGTGACGTGGTGTCGGCGCTGGCCGCCGCCGGACTGCGGATCGAGTTCCTGCACGAGCACGACGCCTCGCTCTTCCAGCGGTTCGCGGCACTGGAGCGGCACGCCGACGGGTTCCACCGCTTCCCGCCCGACCGGCCCCGCATTCCACTGATGTACTCGATCAAGGCGTCGAAGCCGGCTGCGGGTTGAGCGAAGGCCGGTTGTCAGTGGTGGCGTTCAGACTCGAACCATGACTGCCGATCTGCGCGCCACGGTGGAGACGTACTGGACCGCGGCCGAGACACGTGACTGGGACACCTTCGCGACGACGCTCGCCGATGAGGTGCTCTACGACCTGCCGCAGACCCGCGAGCGCATCCGCGGCAAGGAGCGGTATCTCCGGTTCAACCGCGAGTATCCGGGGGACTGGCATATCCGTGTTGAACGGATCGTGGCCGACCGGGCAGGCGAACAGGTGGCCGTACGGACGCTGTTCACCGTAGGCCTGGAAGAGATGCACGCCATCCACTTCTTCACGGGGGACGACCAGGGCCGGATCGTGGAGATCACGGACTTCTGGCCGGAGCCGTACGAGCCCCCGGCAGGGTGGGAGCACCTCGCCGAGCGTTACTGAGGCGCGGCTTCGGGGGCGGCCTCCACGGGGGTGGGGCCGGCCCGGTCCCAGCCGGGGGCGCGGACGTCCACGGTGAGGGTGTTCATCACGACCTCCTCGCCGCAGGTGCGGCAGACCCACGCGGCGTCGAGGTCGTGCCCGTGCCCGGGCTGACGGTCTTCACCGTCGCCTCCGCACTTTGCGTCGTCGCCCCGGGGGTCGGCTGGCTGGTCGCCGCCCGCGCCCTGCAGGCCGCTGGAGCCGCCGCGCTGATGCCGACCTCGCTGGCGCTCCTGCTCGTCAACACCCCGGCGGAGCGCCGACCGCAGGCCATCCGCAGCTGGGCGGCGATCGGGGGCATCGCCGCCGGTCTCGGTCCCGTCATCGGCGGACTGCTGGTGGAGGCCGACTGGCGCTGGGTGTTCCTCGTCAACGTGCCGGTCGGTGCGGTCGGACTGGTGGCGGGGGCCAGGCTGCTGCCCGACGCCCGCCCGGACCGCGACGGCCGCTTCCCGGACCTGGTCGGCGCCGCCGTGCTCACGCTCGCCATCGGTGTGCTCGCGCTCGGACTGGTCAAGGCCGATGCATGGGGCTGGGGTTCGCCGGAGGTGATCGGCTCGCTCGTCGCCGCGATGGTGCTCGGCGGGGCGTTCTGGCTGCGCTCGGCCCGGCACAGCGCGCCGATCGTCGAACTGCCGATGCTGCGCACCCCGGTCTTCGCGGCCGCCACCCTTGCCGCGCTCCTCTTCACCGTCGCGTTCGCGGCGATGCTGCTGACCTCGGTGCTCTGGTGCCAGCAGGTGTGGGGGTACTCGGCGATCCGTACCGGACTGGCCATCGCGCCCGGCCCGTTGGTCGTCCCGGTGCTCGCCGTCATTTCCGGCCCAGTGGTCCGCCGCCTCGGCACGGGCCGCACGGCGGCGCTCGGCTGCCTGCTGTTCGCGGTCGGCCTCGGCTGGTGGGCGATCGTGCTCGATACGGCTCCGCACTACGCGACGGCGTTCGTGCCCGGCATGCTGATCACTGGCATCGGCGTCGGTTTCGCCCTGCCCACTCTCGTCGGTGCGGCTGCGGCGGCCCTGGCGCCGACCCGGTTCGCGACCGGATCGGCTGTCACCACGATGGCGCGCCAGACCGGTTCGGTCATCGGCGTCGCCCTGATGGTCACTTTGCTCGCCACCCCGGAGACCCCGGCCGCGGCACTCGACGCGTTCCGGCACGGCTGGTGGGCGGCCGCCGCCACCGCCGTACTCGCCGCAGCGACGGCCCTCGCCCTGCCCCGGCCGGGCGCTGCGGGCCGCGCCTGAGCGGGACGGCAGACGCGTGGCGGCCCACCGGAGACCTCCCGGCGGACCGCCACCTTTCCGTACCGTACGAACGCGTTACCCGTTGCGTGTCACGCGACCGAGCGGAAGGCGGGCAGATAGCCGCCCGACTGTCCCGCGGCCTTGGGGTGGTACGAGTTGTAGACCGGCAGCGTCACACTGTTGAGCCAGGCGTCACCGGAGCACAGCTCATGCCCGGTGAACTCGTCGGCCACGCCGGAGAACGTGAATCCGGCATTGGCCGCCTGCTTGGCGATGACACCGTTCAGCACGTCGGACGCGTTGTTGATGGCCGAGCGCTCGGTCTCGGTGAGCCCGGCGATGCAGGCCCCCTTCAGCTGGTAGAACCGCGGATATCCCAGCACCACCACATGGGCCTGCGGGGCACGGGAACGGATGGCGCTGTACAGCGAACCAAGGCCGGACGGAAGCGAGTTCCGCATCTGCGACACAGCCGCGTTCACGCTGCTCACACAGGTGGACTCGCTGTACAGGACGCAGTCCTGCATGACATCGGCGAAACCGACGTCGTTGCCGCCCGCGGTGACGCTCACCAGGGTCGTCGACGAACTCAGCACACCCAGCTGGCTGCCGGCGACGGAGCTGGTCGTGGCACCCGAGCATGCGACGAAGGCGAACGAGGACGGCGAATTCGCCGCCGCCCACAGGTAGGGGTAGGCCTTGGTGCTCCGGTGACAGTCGCCGGAGTCGGAGAGATAGCTTCCCGAACCGACGCCGGCCGAGTAGGAGTCGCCGAGGGCGACATACCGGACGGCGGCGGCCGAGGAGGTTGCCGAGGCCGGCTGGGCCATGCCCAGCGCGGCCACGACGGCGAGGACCAGAGTGGCTGCGGACGCCCGAAATCTCCGTACTGACATGCCTGTCGGTCCTCCGAAGTGTGGGGGGTGGGTGGGGGGTTGAGTGAGCGAGGATGTTTCTAGCAGCTGGTGATACCCGCCGGTAATAGCTGCGCCAGAACTCGTCTGAAATGCCCGAATGATCGTTCGTTCGGGCATGCTGATCCGCCCGTCCACCGCGGGTCGCCGGGAGAAGGAAGGCGTTGACCGGGAGGGCTTCGTCGCGCATGCGGCGCGAGGAGTCACGGAACTTTCTGCGTAGTCGACGCGCCTCTCTGAAGCCGGGGTCGCGACATCAAGGTGTCCCCCGAGGCCCTGGAATCCGTGTGCCGGACGCTGCGCCTCGACACACCGGAACGGCCCCGTCCCGTCCGTCCGGCATGGCTCAACTCGCCTTCCTCGTGCGGCGCGACCAGGAGTCCGGTCGGCCCAGGGCTACGATGCGACATCGGCTGGAGGGCGCCGCTCCGGCCAAGTCGCCCAAGGGAACGGGGACATGCCCGGGTCCGACTCCGAGGGCGCCGAAGTGATCGATGCGGATGGGCTGTTCGCCCTGGACTGACAGGCCGCAAGGCGCGGCACACCCGGCCGGTGGCAGTCCGGCAGTCCCACTCCGAGCAGTCACTCGACGGGCATCCCGGAGATCCTGCGGAGAGCCGACGGCGGGGTGGGCCCGGAGGGTGTCGGTGCCGCGACACTGCTGGGCGCCGTGTCGGCGCGGGATGCGGATATCAGCACGCTGCTGGACGCGGGCATCGCCACGCCTCCTGACGCGGGCATCATCACGCCCGCTCGACGCTGACGCACGTCATGAACACGCCCACGCTGGCGTCGGCTCGTCAGGCGCTCACCGACGCCGAACTGCGAGCGGTGTTCGGACATGGCCGGCCGAGCGGCGGCAAGCTGGACTTCGGCGCTCCGCCCCCAGGAGCTGCGCCGCGTGCGCAAGAAACTGCTCCCGTCGGACGACTGGCGGGTCACCCTGGCCGTGGCCAAGACGGGCCCCGGCGCCCCGGTATCGACAGCGCGCACCGTTGCGGCCTGCTCGGCGACCGGGATCGCGATGCCGGTATTCGGTGCGCAGGCGGCTGCGCGACGGATCCTGACGGCCGGGATCACCACCGGCGCCGGTATCGACATCGAAACGTGCCGCAGCGGGCGGTCTGTTCACCGCGATGCGCTTCACGGTCGCAACCGACCGCGCGAACGTGCCGGACGAGGAGTCCGCACTCGGCGCGGGAGGTGCTACGAAATCATCGAAGGGGCGCGCGACTTCGGGCCCAGTGGCCGGGCAGAGCGGCGGATCCGGTCCCGCTCACGCCCGGCGACCTGAACCCGGCGCCTATGCCGACGGCTGCGGAGCGGTCGCACTGACCGTGCCCCCGGGCACAGGGGACGGTCCTCGTCGTCGGGTGGATCATGGAACGGGGCGGGTGACTGCTCACGCGACACCACGCGGCTCCGCGAGCCCGCCGCGGTATCAGCGGCACACCCGCGGGGTACCGCCACAGATGGCGCCCGGGGCTGCGCGGATTCAGGCCGACACACAGGCACACTCTGTGGTGGCCCCCACGAGGGGTGCCACCAGAGCGCTTCGGTCGCGGTCGGCCGCCGAAGATCAGTTGTGCCCGAACCTGCGCTGCTTCCGGTGGGAGACCTGCTCCGATATCGCGCGCACCGGCCCAGGCGCATCCGGAAGATGTGGTGCCTGCCTCTGCTCCTTCGTCTCCGCGGACGCGCTGCGTTCGTGACCACCTGTGCGGGCGCCGCGATTCTGTCGGCTCTGCTTCTTGCTCACGATTACGCCTCCTGTAGCCGATCTCGGGCGAGGGGCCACTTTCAGATTCGCATGTGAGTACGAAGCGCGCATTCCGGGCGGCCGGGTTGAGGGTCGGGGGCGCGGCCCGTCGCGAGATGCCGGATTGCCGCCTGCACGGACGGTCCGACCGTGCGAGTCCGACTAGCGCGGTGCGTCGCTGCTCAGGGGGGCCCGGTCCCGTGGGGCGATTTCGGCGATCAGGCCCTCCACCAGCGCCCTGATCTCGTCGCGGATGGGGCGGACGGCTTCCACGCCCCGGCCGGCCGGGTCCTCCAGCTTCCAGTCGAGGTACCGCTTGCCGGGGAAGACCGGGCAAGTGTCGCCACAGCCCATGGTGATGCAGACGTCCGATTCCTTGACCGCGTCGACGGTGAGGACCTTGGGGATCTCGGCGGAGATGTCGATGCCGACCTCGGCCCTCTCATCGAGGTGCCGGTCCTTGTGACGCTGGTGTACGTATCGCTTGCCTGGCGGCGCCGGTTCACTGCTGTCGCTGTGGCCCGAGGAGGCCGTTCGTGACGTAGAGGTCCACTGGCACTCCAGCGGCAATCCGGCGAGTGATCCGCTCAGGCGAATGTCTTCAGCATCTGCCCCATGCCGGCCACCACGCTCGGCTCGACCCGGTAGTAGACCCAGGTGCCGCGGCGTTCCGAGGTCAGCAGGCCCGCGTCCTTGAGTTTCTTCAGATGGTGGGAGACGGTCGGCTGGGAGACGCCGACGTCGGAGATGTCGCACACGCATGCCTCGCCGCCCTCATGGGAGGCGACCAGCGAGAACAGCCGCAGCCGAACCGGATCGCCGAGCGCCTTGAACATCTTCGCCGTGCGCTCGGCCTCCTCGGTACTCAAGGGGCGCTCGTTGAGCGGCGGGCAGCACGGCGCCACCGACTCGCGGCCAAGACCTTCTCCCAGATTTCTTCCGGACGGCTCCCAGAGGACCCCGGAAACCACTCAGGGGCCCGACCCGCTCTCGCGGATCAGGCCCCTGACCTGGTATTTCAACTGTCGGGGTGGCGGGATTTGAACCCACGACCTCTTCGTCCCGAACGAAGCGCGCTGCCAAGCTGCGCTACACCCCGATCGCCGCCGGTCTCCCGGCGACATCGATTACTTTAGCCCACCGGCGCCCGGAGACGAAATCCGGTTTCTGCCCCGGTGGGCGAGGCGCCCCGGGTTTCAGTCGCGGGGCGTCAGCGTCAGCAGCGTCGCCTCGGGCGGGCAGGCGAAGCGGACCGGGGTGTAGCGGTTGGTACCGCAGCCTGCGGAGACGTGGAGGTAGGCGCGCCGGTCGCCGACCGTGTGGCTGGAGAGCCCCTTGACCCGGTCCGTGTCCAGGTCGCAGTTGGTGACCAGGGCCCCGTAGAAGGGGATGCAGAGCTGGCCGCCATGGGTGTGACCCGCCAGGATCAGCGGGTAGCCGTCCGCGGTGAAGGCGTCGAGGGTGCGCAGGTACGGGGCGTGGACCACGCCGATGGACAGGTCGGCGCCCGTCTCGGGGCCGCCCGAGACCTCCGCGTACCGGTCGCGCTTGATGTGCGGGTCGTCGAGGCCGGTGAAGGCGAGCTCCAGGCCGTCGAGCTTGAGACGGCCCCGGGTGTTGCTCAGGTCCAGCCAGCCCGCCTCGTCGAACGCATCGCGCATCGGCTCCCACGGGTTGTGGACGACGCCGACCGCGGGGGCGTTGCCGTTGAGGCCGTGCTTGCCCTGGGCCTTCTCGAAGAGGTAGCGGGCCGGGTTACGGAGCTTGGGGCCGTAGTAGTCGTTGGAGCCGAAGACGTACACACCCGGGATCTCCATCAGCGGACCGAGCGCGTCCAGCAGCTCCGGTACGGCCTCCGGGTCGGAGAGATTGTCGCCGGTGTTGACGACAAAGTCCGGGCGCAGGCCGGCCAGCGACTGCAGCCAGCCGCGCTTCTTGCGCTGGCCGCTCACCATGTGGATGTCGGAGACCTGCAGCACGCGCAACGGGCGTGCCCCGTGCGGGAGTACGGGGACGGTGACCCGTCGGAGCCGGAACGAGCGGGCTTCGAAACCTGCCGCGTAAACGAGCCCGGCGGCGCCGACCGCTGCGCCGACTGCCGTGACTTTCAGGGGTACTCCGTAGCGTGCGCGCATGTGCCCATCGTCGCAGACACGACGCGGCGAGAGGAAAACCGGCGGGCGGTGGCCACCCCGAACCTGCCACAATCAGCACATGACCACGCTCAAGTCCAAGCTCAAGGAAGACCTCACCGCGGCCATGAAGGCGCGCGACGAGCTGACCTCGTCGACGCTCCGGCTGACCCTCACCGCGATCACCAAGGAGGAGGTCAGCGGCAAGACGTCGCGTGAGCTCTCCGACGACGAGGTGCAGAAGGTCATCGCCAAGGAGGCGAAGAAGCGCCGCGAGGCGGCCGAGGCCTTCGCCCAGGGCGGCCGGACGGAGCAGGCCGAGCGCGAGAAGGCGGAGGGCGAGCTGCTCGACGCGTACCTGCCGAAGCAGCTCAGTGATGACGAGCTGGGTGCGATCGTCGCGTCGGCGGTCGACGAGGCGAAGGCCGCCGGCGCCGAGGGGCCGCGGGCGATGGGTGCCGTCATGAAGATCGTGAACCCGAAGGTCGCGGGGCGCGCGGACGGCGGCCGGGTGGCCGCCGCGGTGAAGAAGCTCCTCGCGGGCTGAGCGGACCGTACATACGAGGAGGTGGGGTGACCCGGAATGTTCCGGGTCACCCCACCTCCTCGTTCATGGGCCGAGCGGCTGGTCAGGGACCCTTCGTGCCGTCTTGGCCCGGGCGCTGGGGTCCGTAGTTCCCGCCGGTGTTGTCCGGCGGGATGTCGGTGCCGGGGAACGGGGCGTTGCCGTCGCCCCTGCCCCGTCCCTTGTCCCGTCCCCGTCCCCGGCCCCGGCCCCGGCCCTCGTCCGTGTTGTCCGGCGGGTCCGGGATGTTGACGGTGTTGAACGACGGGGCGGGCAGTCCGTTGAGGGCGTTCGTCATGGCGTCGCGCCAGATCGGTCCGGGGACCTGGCCGCCGTACACCTTGTCCTGGTACACGCCACCGATGTTGATTCCCACCATCTTGACCTTCTGGGTCGGGCTGCCGACCCAGACGGCACCGGACATGTTCGGCGTGTAGCCGACGAACCAGGCGTTCCTGCGTTCATCGGTCGTACCCGTCTTGCCCGCGTTGTCGCGGCTCTGCAGGCCGGCCTGCTGACCGGTACCGGAGTCGATCACACCGCGCAGCAGGGTGTTGACGGTGTCGGCCGTCGTCTGCGACATCGCCTGCGAGCAGGTGGTCTTCGGTACCGGGAGCGACTTGCCGTTCGCCGTCGTGACCGCCTCGATGGCGATCGGTGTGCAGTACGTGCCCCGGTTGGCGAAGGCGGCGTACGCGCTGGCCATCGTGAGCGGCGAGAGGCCGTTGGAGCCGAGGGTCAGCGTGGAGGGGTTCTGCGGCAGCTTGGTGCCGTCGCCCTGCACCACGCCGAGCTTGTCGGTCATCTGGGAGACCGGGCACATGCCGATGTCCTGGAGCATCTGGATGAAGTAGGTGTTGACCGACTTCGCCATCGCTTCCTTCAGGGCGTACGGCCCTTCCTCGGACTCGCTCTCGTTCTTCGTGTGGTACTTCGGCACACTGTCGTTGACCCACGGCTTTCCGCAGGTCTGAACCGTGTCCGGGTAGTCCATCTCGTAAGGCGACGAGTACATCTGCGTCGCAGGCTTGCCACCCTCTATGGCCGCCGCGGCGAGGAACGGCTTGAACGTCGACCCGGTCGGGAAGCCGAAGTTCGAGCCGCCCATGTCCTTGTTGACCGAGTAGTTGTACTGGGTCTCGTTCGGCCCGAAACCGTACGGCTTGGACTGGCCCATGCCCATGATCTTGCCGGTGCCGGGCTGGACCAGCGTCACGGCGGTGGCGACCTTGTCCGTCTTGTAGACGTGACTCCTGATCGAGTCCTGCACGCCCGCCTGCGCCTGCGGGTCGAGCGTCGTGCGGACCGTGAGTCCGCCCTGGTTCCAGACCTTGGCCCGCTCCTCCTTCGTCTTGCCGAAGACCGGGTCGGTGAGGAAGACCTTGCGGACGTAGTCACAGAAGAAGGAGGCCCCGCTGACGGCCGTGATGCAGCCGTTCTTCGGCTTGCTGACCCTCAGCTTGATCGGCGTCGCCTGCGCCTTCTCCGCCGCCGTGCGAGTGATGCCCCCGACATCCGCCATCCGCTGGAGCACGGTGTTGCGACGCTTGGTCGCCTCCTCCGCGTCGTTGACCGGGTCGTAGCGGCTCGGCGACTGGACGATGCCGGCCAGCAGGGCGGCCTCCTCCAGCTTCAGGTCCTTCGCCGGCTTGGAGAAGTAGCGCTGGGAGGCCGCCTCGACGCCGTACGCCTGCTGCCCGAAGAAAGTGATGTTGAGGTAGTTCTCCAGGATCTTGTTCTTGCCGAGCTCTTCCTCGACCTGGATCGCGTACTTCAGCTCCTGGACCTTGCGGCCCATCGTCTGCTGGGTGGCCTGCGCGACCTTGTCCGGGTCGTCGCCCGCCTCCTCGACGAAGACGTTCTTCACGTACTGCTGGGTGAGGGTCGACGCGCCCTGCGCGGTCCCGCCCGCCTGCACGTTGCGGTTCATCGCGCGCAGGATGCCCTTGAGGTCGATCGCCCCGTGCTGGTAGAAGCGGGCATCCTCGATCGCGACGATCGCCTTCTGCATATACGGGGAGATGTCCTTCAGCGGAACGACGGTGCGGTCCCGCGAGTAGACCGTCGCAAGCATGTCGCCCTTGCTGTCCAGGATCTTGGTGCGCTGGCTCAGCGGCGGAGTCTTGAGGTTGGCCGGGATCTCGTCGAATCCCTCGACCGTTCCCTTCGCGGCGAGCCCCAGGGCTCCGGCGGCCGGCAGCGCGATGCCTGCGAGCACGACTCCGGAGAGTGCGGCGACACCGAGGAACTTGGCGGCCTGCTGGGTCGCGGTGAGACCCCCGCCCGAGCGGTTCTTTGGCATGGGGGCAGCCTACGTTCTCATTCGCCGGACACGCGTACATGCGTTGGCCTAAGCTGCTCCCAACTGTCACAGCCGTCCGGTTCCGTATCAACCCCCATGCAGCATTCGGCCGTGACCCGACCACGGTTCGGCCAGCACCTCGGGCGCCCCGAATTCGCCCCATGCGTCATTGAACGTCCGTTGTGACTCTGATGAATTGTCCCTATTTTGCGGGGATATTCTTGTATGTCCTTGCCTCACTCCCCTGGGTGATCTGCCGCGTACGCATAGTCCGTTCGGGCCATTCAAGATTGGGCCCGAAGGGGGTGTTGTGCTGTCGCCACCTTCCGTAACGTCCTCAACTGGCAGCGGTGAATATGCCGCTACCGCCGTGGGGGAGCCTCGATTCGGGAGAGGACGGCGCCGGGATGGGCTGGGTAACCGACTGGAGTGCGCAGGCAGCCTGCCGCACTACCGATCCGGATGAACTGTTCGTACAAGGGGCAGCGCAGAACAGGGCCAAGGCGGTGTGCACCGGTTGCCCGGTGCGGACCGAGTGCTTGGCCGATGCGCTGGACAATCGCGTCGAATTCGGCGTGTGGGGCGGAATGACGGAACGGGAGCGTCGCGCGCTGCTGCGCAGACGACCCACCGTCACGTCCTGGCGCCGGCTGCTGGAGACCGCTCGCAGTGAGTACGAGCGATCCACGGGCATCCTGCCGGTGGCCATCGGTCTGGACGACGAACTGCACGAGAGGTACGCCGCCGTGGGGTAGACCGCCGGGCGCCCACCCGGCCATCCAGGTGGTTTACGCAGCTCCGGCCGGAGTGGAATCGGTCGCGAGCCGGTCCCCGACGGCCCGCAGTCCTGCGAGGTCGTGCACATCTCCGGGCAGCGCCGCGACTTCGGTCACGGCGACCGCGGGGTGCAGTGCGATGAAGCGGTCGCGGGTGCGCTGTTCGCGCGCGACCACCTGCATGCGTTCAGCGTGCAGCCGCAGCAGGCCTGCGGCCAACTGCTCGACGGAGACGGCATCAGCCTCTGGTTCGGTGTCAACATCCTGGGTGTGCTCGGAACGGGCGGGGGAGGGCGGCGACTCGGGGTCTTCGGGAGAGGTGACTGCCGAGTCGGCCGGGTCACGAAGTCCAGCCTTCCCGGTGGTCTGATCCACAATGCCGATGTCGTCAAGATTTTCTGCGGCTGCCAGGGCGCGCTCGGCGGAGAGCCGGGCGGCGTCACTGCCGTGAACCCGGTTGAGGACCAGACCGGCCAGGGGCATGTCCTCCGCGGCCAGCCGTTCCACGAAGTAGGCGGCTTCGCGCAGTGCGTCCCGCTCCGGTGTCGCGACGACGAGGAACGCCGTGCCGGGCGCCTGCAACAGTCTGTACGTGGCATCCGCCCGGGTCCGGAAACCACCGAACATGGTGTCCATCGCCGCGACGAACGTCTGTACGTCGCGCAGGAACTGGCCACCCAGCAGCTTGCCGAGCGTCCCGGTCATCATCGACATGCCGACGTTGAGGAACTTCATCCCGGCCCGGCCGCCCATCTTCGCCGGAGCCATCAGCAGCTTGATGAACGTCCCATCCAGGAACGAGCCGAGCCGCTTGGGAGCGTCCAGGAAGTCCAGCGCGGAACGGGACGGCGGGGTGTCGACAACGATCAGGTCCCACTCGTTACGCGCCCGCAGCTGCCCCAGCTTCTCCATCGCCATGTACTCCTGCGTGCCCGCGAAACCGGCCGACAGGGACTGGTAGAAGGGGTTCTCCAGGATCGCGCGCGCCCGGTCGCCCTCCGCGTGCGCCTCGACGATCTCGTCGAAGGTCCGCTTCATGTCGAGCATCATGGCGTGCAGTTCACCGCCGCCCTCAACGGAGCACTCGATGCCCGGCACCCGGCGCGGGACGTTGTCCAGCGAGAGAATGCCCATGGACTGGGCGAGCCTGCGGGCCGGGTCGATGGTGAGGACGACGACCTTCCGGCCGCGCTCGGCGGCCCGTACACCCAGCGCCGCCGCGGTCGTGGTCTTGCCGACGCCGCCCGAGCCGCAGCACACGATGATCCGGATGTCCGGATCGTCGAGCAGCGCGTCGGTGTCCAGCGCGGGCGCGGTGGCCGTGGCTGTGCCTGTACCGGCGCCCGTACGCGCATCGGTGCCCGGTTCCGTACCCGCTCTCATGCACCCACCCCTTGGCCCGCCTCTTCGCCCACACCCTGCTTGCGGAGTTCGACTGCCAGGTCGTACAGACCGGGCAGGTCCACGCCTTCGCCGATCAGCGGAAGTTCGTTGGTCGGCAGCTCCAGATCCGCGAGGGCCGCGCGCTGCTCGCGCTCCAGCTCGACCCGCTGGGCATGCTCGGAGGCCTGCTCGATCAGCGGACGTACCAGCGCCGCGGACCCGGTCACGCCCGCCCGGGTGAGCGCCTTGGCGATCTCCTTGCGGCGGCCCCCGGAGGCGGTACGCAGCGCGTCCTCGTCCAGCAGATGCGGCCGCACCATGTTCACGATGACCCTGCCCACCGGCAGTTCGGCCGCCCGCAGCTCCGCGACGCCGTCCGCGGTCTCCTGGACCGGCATCTCCTCCAGCAGCGTCACCAGGTGGACCGCCGTCTCCGGGGACTTCAGCACCCGCATCACGGCCTGCGCCTGACTGTGTATCGGGCCGATCCGGGCCAGCCCCGCCACCTCGTCGTTCACATTGAGGAAGCGCGTGATGCGGCCGGTGGGCGGCGCATCCATGATCACGTAGTCGTAGCTGTACCGGCCCTGCTTGTCCTTGCGGCGTACGGCTTCGCAGGCCTTGCCCGTCAGCAGCACGTCCCGTACCCCGGGTGCGATCGTCGTGGCGAAGTCGATCGCGCCGAGCTTCTTGAGCGCCCGGCCCGCGCTGCCGAGCTTGTAGAACATCTGGAGGTAATCGAGGAGTGCGCGCTCCGCGTCGATCGCGAGGGCGTACACCTCGCCGCCGCCCGGCGCGACGGCGATCTTGCGCTCCTCGTACGGAAGGGAATCCGCCTCGAAGAGCTGGGCGATGCCCTGCCTGCCCTCGACCTCGACGAGAAGGGTGCGCTTGCCCTCGGTCGCGAGGGCGAGCGCGAGGGCGGCGGCGACCGTGGTCTTACCGGTACCGCCCTTGCCGCTGACGACCTGGAACCTGCTCACGTATTCGAGCCTAACCAGTACGGCCCCGGGCTACGCACGAGCCCGTACGTGCCAGGCATTACAGTCGGCCTATGACCAAGTGGGAATACGCGACCGTGCCGCTTCTCGTGCACGCGACGAAGCAGATTCTGGACACCTGGGGCGAGGACGGCTGGGAGCTGGTCCAGGTCGTTCCCGGCCCGAACAACCCCGAGCAGCTCGTGGCCTACCTGAAGCGGGAGAAGCCGTAATGGCGGGCGCCGTCGAGGCGAAGCTCGCCGAACTCGGGCTGACGCTGCCGGACGTCGTACCGCCGCTCGCCTCGTATCAGCCGGCCGTCCAGTCCGGTGTGTACGTGTACACGTCGGGCCAGCTGCCCATGGTGGAGGGCAAGCTCACGGTCACCGGCAAGGTCGGTGCGGAGGTCACGCCGGACGAGGCCAAGGAGCTGGCCAGGACCTGCGCGCTCAACGCGCTGGCCGCCGTGAAGTCGGTCGCGGGCGACCTGGACCGGATCAAGCGGGTCGTCAAGGTCGTGGGCTTCGTCGCCTCGGCCTCCGACTTCACCGGGCAGCCCGCCGTGATCAACGGTGCGAGCGAGCTGCTCGGCGCGGTGCTCGGCGACAAGGGCGTGCACGCGCGCAGCGCCGTGGGCGTCGCGGTGCTGCCGTTGGACGCGCCGGTCGAGGTCGAGGTGCAGGTCGAGCTGGACGGGGCCTGAGCCGCTGCCGCAGTGAGGCGGGTACCTCCATGATCCGTGATCCCGCCCGGTCCGTGCGACCGGGCGGGATCACGCGTTTCACACCCCCGGGTCCCTGCGTGACGCGTATCGCGTCCCGTGCGCCCCTTGCTGCCTCTCGAACATCGTCGCGGTTCCGGATAGCCTCCGGCCATGTCCAATGGTCAGTGGTACCCACCGGAATGGCCCGACCGGATCCGGGCACTCGCCGCAGGCGAGCTCACGGCCGCGACGCCCCGGCGCGCCGCCACCGTGATGCTGCTCCGGGACCCCGCTGGCACCGAGGGCGGGCCCACCGTCCACATGCTGCGCCGCCGCACCTCCATGGCATTTGCCGGAGGTGCGTACGCCTATCCGGGTGGCGGCGTCGACCCGCGCGACGACGACCGCCTCGTCGGCTGGGCCGGACCCGCGCTGGAGCTCTGGGCCGACCGGCTCGGCGTCGGTACGGTCGCCGAGGCGCAGGCCATCGTCTGTGCGGCGGTCCGTGAGACGTACGAGGAGTCGGGTGTCCTCCTCGCCGGGCCGACGGCCGACACCGTCGTCAGCGACACCACGGGCGCCGACTGGGAGGCGGACCGCGAGGCCCTCGTCGCCCGCGAGCTGTCCTTCGCCGAGTTCCTGGACCGGCGCGGGCTCGTACTCCGCTCCGATCTGCTCGGGGCGTGGGCGCGCTGGATCACGCCCGAGTTCGAACCCCGGCGCTACGACACCTGGTTCTTCGTCGCCGCGCTCCCCGAGGGCCAGCGCACCCTCTCCCATGGCCCTGAAGGCATGGGAGGTGCCCCCTCCGCCTCCACCGAGGCCGACCTCGCGCTATGGATCTCCCCGGCGGAAGCCACCGACGGATACGACCGGGGCGAGCTGCTCATGATGCCGCCGACCGTGTCGACGCTGCGTCAGCTGCGCCCGTACCGCACCGCAGCCGAGGCGCTGAAGGCCGCGTCCTCCCAGGACCTCACCCCTGTACTCGCACAAGCCCGGCTGGAGGACGGCGAACTGGTGCTGAGCTGGCCGGGGCACGACGAATTCACCAAGCACATCCCGGCCGGAGATGGTTCCGCATGAGCGACGCAGCAGCGCTGCCCGGGCAGCCGCGCGGCGGGGTCCTCTCCGGCCCAGCGACCGCCCGTACGGTCAACGTCCTCGCCCCCAACGCCTCGGCGATGACGCTCGATGGCACCAACACCTGGATTGTCGCCGAGCCCGACTCCGACCTCGCGGTCGTCATCGACCCGGGCCCGCTGGACGACAGCCATCTGCAGGCCGTCATCGACACCGCCGAGCGGGCCGGCCGACGGATCGGCCTCACGCTCCTCACCCACGGTCACCCCGACCACGCGGAGGGCGCGGCGCGCTTCGCCGAGCTCACCCGTACGGCGGTGCGGGCGCTGGACCCGGCGCTGCGGCTCGGCGAGGAGGGGCTGACGACGGGCGACGTGATCACCACCGGAGGGCTCGAACTGCGGGTGGTCCCGACCCCGGGGCACACCTCCGACTCGCTCTCCTTCCATCTGCCCGCCGACCGGGCGGTGCTGACCGGCGACACGATCCTCGGGCGCGGCACCACGCTCGTCGCGCACCCGGACGGGCGGCTCGGCGACTACCTCGACTCGCTGCGGCGGCTGCGCTCGCTGGCGGTCGACGACGGGGTGCACACGGTGCTGCCGGGGCACGGTCCGGTCCTGGACGACGCACAGGGCGCGGTCGAGTTCTATCTCGCCCACCGCGCGCACCGGCTCGCCCAGGTGGAGACGGCGGTGGAGGCCGGGCACCGCTCGGCCACGGAGGTGGTGGCGTACGTGTACGCGGACGTGGACCGGTCGCTGTGGCCTGCGGCGGAGCTGTCGGTGCGGGCTCAGCTGGAGTACCTGGGCGAGCACGGGCTGATCTGAGCCGCGGTTACGCCCGTGGCGCTGATATCGGGGCTGCGAGGCGCCGACGCGTGGCCGAGGCGCCGTGACGCGCGAGAGGCCCCGCCGTCCGGCGGGGCCTCTCGCGTCGTGAGGGGGTGGTGTCCGGCTAGCGCGAACGCTTCGCCAGGCGCTCCACATCCAGCAGGATCACGGCGCGCGCCTCCAGGCGGAGCCAGCCACGGCCCGCGAAGTCGGCAAGCGCCTTGTTGACCGTCTCGCGGGAGGCGCCGACCAGCTGGGCCAGCTCTTCCTGGGTCAGGTCGTGGACGACGTGGATGCCTTCCTCCGACTGGACGCCGAACCGGCGCGACAGGTCGAGGAGGGCGCGGGCGACACGGCCCGGTACGTCGGAGAAGACCAGGTCGGACATCTGGTCGTTGGTCTTGCGCAGTCGGCGGGCGACGGCACGCAGCAGGGCCGTGGCCACCTCGGGGCGGGCGTTCAGCCAGGGCTGGAGGTCGCCGTGGCCGAGGCCGAGGAGCTTGACCTCGGTCAGCGCGGTGGCGGTGGCGGTGCGCGGGCCCGGGTCGAAGAGCGACAGCTCACCGATCAGCTCGCCGGGGCCGAGGACGGCCAGCATGTTCTCGCGTCCGTCGGGGGACGTGCGGTGGAGCTTCACCTTGCCCTCGGTGACCACGTACAGGCGGTCACCCTGGTCGCCCTCGTGGAAGAGAGCGTCGCCGCGTGCGAGGGTCACCTCACTCATCGAGGCGCGGAGCTCCGCGGCCTGCTCATCATCGAGCGCCGCGAAAAGCGGGGCGCGCCGCAGAACGTCGTCCACGAGTTCTCTCCTTGTCGGCCTGTTCAGGGAACCGTGGTCCCCATCATGCCGGACGGTAAAACAGTGCGATCAATCACAAACCAGTTTGACGCACGGGCGCGCCCCATCGTGCGGCAGGGGGCCGATTGGGGGCGGATCCACAGTGACCGGGGCGGATGTCAGTGCCTGGCTCTAGGCTGGCCGGGTGTCCAACAAGCCGGTGAGAGCGCAGGCCAAGGGGGCTGATGGGGTGTCGGAAGACCGTAATTCCGCTGTGGGCGAACAGGCTGCGAGTCGACCGACAAAAGCCGCAAAACGCCCGACTGGGGAGTTGGTGGAGCCGGTGAAGTCCGGGGGGCCCGCGAAGGCGTCCAACGGGTCCGCGAAGAACGCCGGAGCAGCGGCGAAGACGTCCGGGGCGCCCGGGAAAACGGTCGGGGCAGCGGCGAAGACGTCCGGGGCGTCCGGGAAGACGGCCGGGGCAGCGGCGAAGACGTCCGGGGCGTCCGGGAAGACGGCCGGGGCAGCGGTGAAAGCGGGAAAGTCCGGGAAGCCGGAGTCGCACCTCGCGATGGTCCGCCGCGCCCGCCGGATCAACCGCGAGCTCGCCGAGGTCTATCCGTACGCCCACCCGGAGCTGGACTTCCGGAACCCCTTCGAGCTCCTGGTCGCCACGGTCCTCTCCGCCCAGACCACCGATCTGAGAGTCAACCAGACCACCCCCGCGCTGTTCGCCGCCTACCCGACCCCCGAGGACATGGCGGCGGCCGTCCCCGAGGAGCTGGAGGAAATCATCCGGCCGACCGGCTTCTTCCGGGCCAAGGCCAGGTCGCTGATAGGGCTCTCCGCGTCCCTCAGGGACAATTTCGGCGGTGAGGTCCCGGGGCGGCTCGCGGACCTGGTCACGTTGCCCGGCGTCGGCCGCAAGACCGCCAATGTCGTCCTCGGCAATGCCTTCGGCGTCCCCGGCATCACGGTCGACACCCACTTCGGCCGGCTGGTCCGCCGCTGGAAGTGGACGGAGCAGGAGGACCCGGAGAAGGTCGAGGCGGAGATCGCCGCGATCTTCCCCAAGAGCGAGTGGACGATGCTCTCGCACCGCGTCGTCTTCCACGGCCGCCGCATCTGCCACGCCCGCAGGCCCGCCTGCGGTGCCTGCCCGATCGCCCCGCTCTGCCCCTCGTACGGCGAGGGCGAGACGGATCCGGAGGAGGCCCGGAAGCTTCTGAAGTACGAGATGGGCGGACAGCCCGGCCAGCGGCTGAGCCCGCCGCCCGACTATCCGGGCAAGCCCGCGCCGGCGCTGGGAGCCGGGTGACGGGGGCGCCCTTCCGGAACGAAATGCGCGACCGCAGGCGTTGTGAGACGAGGGGTGCCTATGAAGACGCACGAACAGAGCCACGTAGAGGATCGCTCCGCAGGTGTGGGCCGGGACGACGCGATCGCCGTCTCGACGGACGGGCTGCCCGAGTGGCTCGAGCCCGTCGCCCGGGCCGCACGGACCATCGAGCCCCAGCAGCTCAGCCGCTTTCTGCCGCCCGAGAGCGGCGCCGGGCGCCAGTCCGCCGTCCTTGTCCTGTTCGGTGAGGGCGAGCGCGGGCCCGAGCTGCTCCTGATGGAGCGCTCGGGCTCACTGCGTTCCCACCCCGGGCAGCCCTCCTTCCCCGGGGGAGCCCTGGACCCCGAGGACGGCGACCAGGCGACCGCAGGGCCGCTCAGGGCGGCTCTGCGGGAGGCCGAGGAGGAGACCGGACTCGATCCGCGCGGCGTCCAGCTCTTCGCTGTGCTGCCCCGGCTCTACATCCCGGTGAGCAGTTTCGTCGTCACGCCCGTACTTGGCTGGTGGCGGGCGCCGAGCCCGGTCGGGGTCGTCGATCCGGCCGAGACGGCCCGGGTCTTCACGGTTCCCGTGGCGGATCTCACTGATCCGGCCAATCGGGTGACGACGGTGCACCCCAGCGGTCACCGAGGCCCGGCATTCCTGGTGGAATCGGCGCTGGTCTGGGGTTTCACCGCCGGGGTGATCGACCGCATTCTGCACTTCGCGGGCTGGGAGCGCCCCTGGGACGGGACCAGGCAGGTGCCGCTCGACTGGCGCGCATGACAGGCTGACTTCCGTGCTGGGGCGTTCGGGTCTGCCCGGTCCCAGCCGAACGAACGGGTCCGGTGACGAATCTGCGAGGCAATAGACGGTGAACGTGCTGGACATCCTGCTGCTGGCCGGCGCCGTGTGGTTCGCAGTGATCGGCTACCGCCAGGGCTTCGTCGTCGGCATCCTGTCGGTCATCGGCTTCCTGGGCGGCGGCCTGGTCGCCGTCTATCTGCTGCCGGTCCTGTGGGACCAGCTGACGGACGGCTCCGAGGTCTCCTCCACGGCCGCCGTGGTCGCGGTCGTCATCGTGATCGTGTGCGCCTCCGTCGGCCAGGCATTCACCACCCACCTCGGCAGCAAACTCCGGCGGTACATCACGTGGTCGCCCGCCCGCGCCCTCGATGCCACCGGCGGCGCACTCGTCAATGTGGTCGCGATGCTGCTGGTGGCGTGGCTGATCGGTTCCGCACTGGCGGGCACGTCGCTGCCGACGCTGGGCAAGGAAGTGCGTAACTCCTCGGTGCTGCTCGGGATCTCCCGGGTGATGCCCGCCCAGGCCTCCAACTGGTTCACGGACTTCTCCTCCGTCCTCGCGCAGAACGGCTTCCCGCAGGTCTTCAGCCCGTTCGTCAACGAGCCGATCACTGAGGTCAAGGCCCCGGATCCGGCCCTGGCCCACAGCCCCGTCGCGGCCCGCGCCAAGCAGTCCATCGTCAAGGTCGTCGGTACGGCCCCGGGCTGCGGCAAGGTCCTCGAAGGCACCGGCTTCGTCTTCTCCGACCGCCGGGTGATGACCAACGCCCATGTCGTCGGCGGCGTCGACGAGCCGACCGTCCAGATCGGCGGCCAGGGGCGGCTGTACGACGCGAAGGTCGTCCTCTACGACTGGCAGCGCGACATCGCCGTACTCGACGTCCCGGACCTCGACGCGAAGCCGCTGAAGTTCACCGATACGGACCACGACGCCGCGACGGGGCACGACGCCATCGTCGCGGGCTTCCCGGAGAACGGCTCGTACGACGTACGCTCCGCGCGCGTCCGCGGCCGCATCGACGCCGACGGCCCGGACATCTACCACCGGGGCACCGTCCGCCGCGATGTGTACTCGCTCTTCGCGACAGTCCGCCAGGGCAACTCCGGCGGACCGCTGCTGACCCCCGACGGCAAGGTGTACGGGGTCGTCTTCGCCAAGTCGCTGGACGATCCCGACACGGGGTACGCCCTGACCGCCGACGAGATCCGCCAGGACATCGCCGACGGCCGTACCGCCAACCAGCAGGTCGACAGCGAGGCGTGCGCGCTGTAGGGAAACGGACAGGGGTCGGCCCGGGTCCGGTCCGTGTGATCAGGTCAGGACTGCGTCATCCGCGGGGATGGCGCAGCCGCGCCGAGACCCAGCGAGCCCGGCGGCGGAGAATGTGCGGAATGCCCAGCTGGGGATCATGCAGGTCATGCACACCGAGCACCCGGCCCTGAAGGCCGTCCCCCTCATGAATGCTCGGATCCGCCGTAGCGGTCGAGCGACGATTGCGTGCTGTGTCACCGAAGTCGTGCGTCCAGCCCATACCCCGACGTCTGCCCGTGCCTCATGGTCGGTAATCGTGCGGGCGCCAGCCAATTGGCCTATGCGCCAGGCAATTGGCTGTTCGTCGGACAACTGTGCACTTCCGGCCACCGGTTGGTCGCGACGGGTTACCTGTCCGGCCGCTCCCAGGGCCCGTCCCAGGGCTACCGGTCGGGCTCGGGATCCTTGAGCCAGTTGATGAGTTCGGTCGAGAACCCGGCCGGATCCTCCTCGTGCGGGAAGTGCCCCAGACCATCGAAAAGTCGCCAACGGTACGGCGCTTCGACGTACTTGCCGGACCCTGCCGCACTCCGCGTACGGGCCACCGGATCGAGTGAACCGTGCAGATGCAGCGTCGGCACCCGTACCGGGCGTTTCATCCGGCGATTGAACTGGATGCCGTCCGGGCGTGCCATGGAGCGCACCATCCAGCGGTACGGCTCGATCGAGCAGTGAGCCGTCGACGGGATGCACATCGCACGCCGGTAGACGTCCACCGTCGCGTCGTTGGGGAACTCGGGCGTCCGCGGCCCCGACCAGTCGCGGATCAGCCGGCCCACCAAGGCCCCGTCGTCCGCGACGAGCTGACGCTCCGGCACCCAGGGGCGCTGGAAGCCCCAGATGTACGAGCCCGCCCGGGACTGCGCGAAGTCGGAGAGCATCGAGGACCGCCAGCGGCGCGGATGCGGCATCGAGGAGACCACCAGCCGACGCACCAGCTTGGGCCGCATCACCGCGGCCGTCCAGGCGAGGTATCCGCCCATGTCATGGCCGACCAGCGCCGCGTCCGGCTCACCGAGCGACCGGATCACGCCGGTGACGTCGAGGGCCAGGTTGGCGGGGTCGTACCCCCGCGGCGTACGGTCGCTGCCGCCGACCCCGCGCAGATCCATCGCGACGGCACGGAACCCGGCGTCGGCGAGCGCGGTCAGCTGATGGCGCCAGGTCCACCAGAACTGCGGGAAGCCGTGCAGCAGCAGTACCAAGGGGCCGTCGCCCAGCTCGGCGATGTGGAAGCGTGCCCCGTTGGCCGCCACATCCCGGTGGATCCAGGGGCCGTCGATCCGTACGGGACTGCCGGAGCCGGAGCCGGGGCCTGCCAAACCGGGGCCTGTGGGGTCGAATGCGCTGGAATCGGGGACGGTCATGTGGACGAGCGTGCCACAGCGGACGTCTCGTCCTCGACTGCGGACTCCGCCCCGGCCTTCTCCGTCCGCGTGCTGCCCGAGGCTGTGACGGCCGGGTGACCGGCACTCGCGGTGACCGCCGGACGCGGGTGCGGCTTGACACCCTGCAGCACGGCCGCCGTCTGCTTGGCCGACGCGATCGACCTCTCCGGCGGCTTGACCTTCTTGAACTTGGCGACGGCGAACAGCGCGAGCAGCACCCCCAGCACGATGAAGGCGAGACCCACGATCCCGAAGCACCAGGCGAGGCCAAGTCCCGTGGTGTGGATCCAGTAGGCGGCTCCGAAGCTCAGCACGGGGATCGAGAACAGAATCAGCACTCCCGCGATGATGAACGCCACACTGCCGGTCACGCCCCGCTTGACGTCCTGCCGCACCTCGGCCTTGGCCAGGGCGATCTCGTCGTGCACCAGCGCGGACACCTCGGCCGTCGCCGAGGCGACCAGCTGCCCGAGACTGCGGTCGGCGCTGCCCGCGTAATTGCCGGGGTCGCTCATCCCTGACTCCCTCTTCTGCTCTCCTGCTCAACACATCTGGTGTCAGATCATGCCGGACTGTCCGGCTTGCTGCTCGCCACCCCCGCCGCTTGGGCAAGGCGCCGGTGCTCTGCGGCCTTCTTCTCGTAGATCGCGGCCATCCGGAGGTGGTACGCCGGATCGTCCTGTTCGTAGATGTCGGGTACCCCGTCCTCGTCCTCGTCGCGCTCCTCCGCCTCGTACAGCGCCTGGTAGGTACGTACCCGGAGTTTGAGCAGCACACCGGAGAACATGGCTGCTATCACCGACCCCAGCAGCACGGCTGCCTTGACCTCGTTCTCGATGAACGCGTCGCCCCCGAACGCCAGCTCGCCGATGAGCAGCGAGACGGTGAAGCCGATCCCGGCGAGTGAGGCGACCGCGAAGACGTCCGCCCAGGCCAGGTCCTTGTTCAGCTCCGCCTTGGTGAAGCGGGCGGTCAGCCACGTACCGCCGAAGATGCCGACCGTCTTGCCGACGACGAGCCCCAGCACGACACCGAGCGTCTCGGGCCGCGTGAAGACATGCGCCACCGCGTCGCCGGAGAGCGACACGCCGGCCGAGAACAGTGCGAACAGCGGCACGGCGAGACCGGCCGACAGCGGGCGCATCAAATGTTCGATGTGCTCGCCGGGGGAGTGCTCCTCGCCCTCGCGCCGGGTGCAGCGCAGCATCAGCCCCATGGCGACACCGGCGATGGTGGCGTGGATGCCGCTGTTGTACATCAGTCCCCAGATGACCAGGGCGAGCGGGATGTAGACGTACCAGCCGCGCACGTTCTTGCGCAGCAGGAGGTAGAAGACGGCGAGGCCGACGAAGGCGCCGGCGAGCGCGGCGAGGTTGATGTCGTCGGTGAAGAAGACCGCGATGATCAGGATCGCGAAGAGGTCGTCGACGACGGCGAGCGTGAGCAGGAAGGCGCGGAGCGCGGACGGCAGCGAGGTGCCGATGACCGCGAGCACCGCGAGTGCGAAGGCGATATCGGTGGCCGTGGGGACGGCCCATCCGGCGGTCGAACCGCCGCCGATCACGTTCACCAGCGTGTAGACGACGGCCGGCACGGCCATTCCGCACACGGCGGCGATGACCGGCAGCGCGGCCGCCTTGGGATCGCGCAGCTCACCTGCGACCAGTTCGCGCTTGAGCTCGACGCCCGCGACGAAGAAGAAGACCGCGAGCAGCCCGTCGGCCGCCCAGTGCTGCACGGAGAGATTCAGTCCCAGGGAACCCGGACCGAAGTGGAAGTCGCTGAGGGCCCGGTAACTGGAGCCGAAGGTGTTCGCCCAGACCAGCGCCGCGATCGCGGCGGCCAGCAGGATGACTCCGCCGACGGTCTCGGTGCGCAGGGCGTCCGCGAGGTAGTTCCGCTCAGGGAGGGAGAGGCGCCCGAGGAAGGTCCGGCGGGACGGCGGGGCTGTGGGAGTGGGCGCGGCCACGAGTGGAGACCTCCGGGTCGGTACGGCAGCGATGGCATGGCTGATGCACTTGCCGACCAGACTTCCCGGCACACCCTGTGGAGATTTCTTGATGTGTTGTTGACGTTGCTGCCACTGTACCCGGGGGTGCGCGGGGGCGTATCCAGTGATCTTCACCTTAAATGCCTGAGGGGCACCCGGCGCGTTGCCGGATGCCCCTCGGGTTCGTACACGTACGTCGGCCGGTGCTCCGGCCTTCTGCCTGTGCCTCTGTCAGTCCTCGGACGACGACGTCGGCAGCTGCGTCTGGATGAGGTCCATCACCGAGGAGTCGGTGAGCGTGGTGACGTCGCCCAGCTCGCGGTTCTCGGCGACGTCACGCAGCAGACGCCGCATGATCTTGCCGGAGCGGGTCTTCGGCAGCTCGGCCACCGGCAGGATCCGCTTCGGCTTGGCGATCGGGCCGAGCGTGGCACCGACGTGGTTGCGCAGGTCCGCGACGAGCTCGTCGGAGGCGGACGCCGTACCACGCAGGATCACGAACGCGACGATGGCCTGACCGGTCGTCTCGTCGGCCGCGCCGACCACAGCCGCCTCGGCGACCGCCGGGTGCGACACGAGTGCCGACTCGACCTCGGTCGTCGAGATGTTGTGCCCGGACACGAGCATCACGTCGTCGACCCGGCCGAGCAGCCAGATGTCGCCGTCCTCGTCCTTCTTGGCGCCGTCGCCCGCGAAGTACTTGCCCTCGAAGCGCGACCAGTACGTGTCGATGAAGCGCTGGTCGTCGCCCCAGATGGTGCGGAGCATCGACGGCCACGGCTCGGTGAGGACGAGGTAGCCGCCCCCGCCGTTCTCCACCTCGTGGGCCTCGTCGTCGACGACGGTGGCGCAGATGCCGGGCAGGGCGCGCTGCGCCGAACCGGGCTTGGTGTCCGTGACACCGGGAAGCGGCGAGATCATCATCGCGCCGGTCTCGGTCTGCCACCAGGTGTCCACGATCGGGCACCTGTCGGCGCCGATGTGCTTGCGGTACCACATCCAGGCCTCGGGGTTGATCGGCTCACCGACCGAACCGAGGACCCGCAGCGAGGACAGGTCGAACTTGGCGGGGATGTCGTCTCCCCACTTCATGAACGTACGGATCGCGGTCGGCGCGGTGTAGAGGATCGTGACGCCGTACTTCTGCACGATCTCCCAGAAACGCCCCTGGTGGGGGGTGTCGGGCGTGCCCTCGTACATGACCTGCGTCGCGCCGTTGGCCAACGGTCCGTACACGATGTACGAGTGCCCGGTCACCCAGCCGATGTCGGCCGTGCACCAGTAGACATCGGTCTCCGGCTTGAGGTCGAAGACCGCGTTGTGGGTGTACGCGGCCTGCGTGAGGTAGCCGCCGGAGGTGTGCAGGATGCCCTTCGGCTTACCCGTCGTACCCGAGGTGTAGAGGATGAAGAGCGGCTGCTCCGCCTCGAAGGCCTCGGGGGTGTGCTCGGCGGACTGGCGGCCGGTGATCTCGTGCCACCAGACGTCGCGGCCCTCGGTCCACGCGGTGTCCTGGCCGGTGCGCCGGACCACGAGGACATGCTCGACGCTGTCGATACGGGATACGGCGTCGTCGACCGCGGGCTTCAGCGCCGACGGCTGGCCGCGGCGGTAGCCGCCGTCGGCGGTGATGACGACCTTGGCGTCCGCGTCCTGGATGCGGGCGGCGATGGCGTCGGCGGAGAAGCCGCCGAAGACCACCGAGTGCGTGGCACCGATGCGGGCGCAGGCCAGCATCGCGACGGCGGCCTCGGGGATCATCGGCAGGTAGACGGCGACCCGGTCGCCCTTGCCGACACCGAGCTCGGTGAGGGCGTTGGCGGCGCGGGAGACCTCGTCCTTCAGTTCCGCGTAGGTGATCGCGCGGCTGTCGCCGGGCTCGCCCTCGAAGTGGATGGCGACCCGGTCGCCGTTGCCCGCCTCGACGTGGCGGTCCACGCAGTTGTACGCGACGTTCAGCTTGCCGTCCGCGAACCACTTGGCGAAGGGCGGGTTGCTCCAGTCGAGCGTCTCGGTCGGCTCCGTGGCCCAGGTCAGGCGCCGGGCCTGCTCGGCCCAGAAGCCCAGCCGGTCCGCCCCGGCCTGCTCGTACGCCCCCGCTGTGACGTTGGCGTTCGCGGCCAGATCGGCAGGCGGTGCGAACCGCCGCCCCTCCTTGAGCAGATTGGCCAGGCTTTCGTTGCTCACGACATCTCCCATTCCCAGGGTGTCCGTTGTGTCCCGGGGCATAGCTCATCAGTCCAGGGGCCGGGTGACAAGTGTCTGCCAGGAATTGGTTTAGACCTGTGTTTTCGTGTATGGGGCACGGTCCCGCTCCCCCACCTGCCATGCGGTGCGCACAGTGCAATGCGGAAGCGGGACCACAAGGTCTCACGGAACCGAGGTGCGTGCGGTTCAGGCGCTTGTACGTTCCCACTCGCCGGAACTGGAGGGATCGCCGGGGCCCACGTGGTCGAAGACCTCGTCGAGGCATGTACCGGCACTCGCGTCCTCGGTCAGGAGGTATGCCTGCGCCTCACCGACATGGAAGTACATCCCGTGGAGCTGCAGCGTGCCCTCGGCGAGTCGCCGTGCCACCGATTCGTGCGCGCGCAGATGGTCCAACTGCTGGACCACGTTGGTGAGGCAGAGCTGTTCCACGGCGTCGGCGGGCAGCCGGCCGGAGATCCGCGCCCAGGCGCGATGCCGGGACGTCATCCGTTCCAGGCTCGGCAGACCGTGCCGCAGCCACCGCCACAGGGACGTCTGCGGGTTGTCCGGCTTGGCGCCCAGCAGTGCCTGCATAGCGCCGCAGCCGGAGTGGCCGCAGACGGTGATCGACTCCACCTGCAGCGCCTCCACCGCGTACTCGATCGCGGCGCCCACCGAGTCGTCGCCGGCTTCCGCGCCCGGTGGGGGCACCAGATTGCCGACGTTCCGCACGGTGAACAGGTCGCCCGGACCGCTGGCCGTGATCATGCTGGTCACCAGCCGGGAATCCGCGCAGGTGATGAAGAGCTGAGAGGGGCGCTGCCCCTCCCGGGCCAGCCGGGCCAGCTCCTCGCGCACCAGCGGAGCCGTATTGCGCTGGAACGAACTCAGACCACTGACCAGCCGGTGCGCGCCGGTCCGCCGGGGAGCGGCGGGGGGTGTGGGGGATGACGGAGTGCCGGGAATGGGTTCGGTGGCTGGGGCCGCGGCGCTTGTGGTGGGCGTTGCGTTGCTCGTGACGTCGGTCATGGTGCCGGCCGCCGTGGTGTCGGTTGTTCCGGGACTTGGACTGGGGCTGGGGCCGGCGGTGGTGGCGGTGGCGTGATGCTCACGTTCGCCGTCGTCGGCTCGCGTGCCACGGTCGTGGTGGACGCTTGCCGGCTCGGGCCGGTCGTGGCAGTGGTGATTGCGCCACGGCGTCCAGGGGCGGCAGCAGGAGTGCGCCGCCGAGGCAGGCTCGGCGATCCGGCCCCCGCATCTGCCGGTGAAGACGACCCGGCCGCCCTGGGCGGTCTGAGCGTTGCTCCAGTCCTGGATCGTCTCGTATGCCGCATGGTCCATGAAGAAGCCGTCCAGCTCGACGACGGCATCACCGCCTTGGGGAATCCGGCCGAGCGTCCGGCTGAGCCGTGGTACCGCGAGGAACGTCAACTGCCCGCGCACGACCACGAGATGCTGTCCCCCCTGATCCGTCACCGTGATCCGTGTGCGGGCCAGCCGGTGCAGGGCGATGACGACGGCCACCGCGATGCCGATCACCACGCCCTTCAGCACACCGAAGAGCACCACGCCGGTGATCGTCGCCCCGTAGGCCGGGAATTCGCGATGCTTATGAACATTGCGGATATGGGCGAAGCTCACCATCTGGATGCCGACCATCATCACCAGCGCGGCGAGCGCGGCCAGCGGGATCCACTCCAGCGCCGTGACCAGCAATCCGGCGGCGAGCAGGACCCAGACGCCGTGCAGAACGGTGGAGGCGCGGCCGGTGGCCCCGGCCCGTACATTCGCCGAACTCCGCACCGCACCCCCTGACACCGGCAGCCCGCCCAGCAGGCCGGACAGCACATTGGAGATGCCCTGGCCGCGCAATTCGCGGTCGAGGTCGGAGCGCCTGACCGGTGGGGCGGTCGGGGCTGCCGGGGCGGGAGGCTCGGCGCTCTGCCGTCCGGCGCGGTCGGTGGCCAGTTTGTCCACCGCGACCGCCGCGAGCAGTGACTCGAGGCTGGCCACCAGCGTGACGGCGAACACGGCGGTGGCGAGGGCAAGTACGGGGCCCTGCGGCGGTTCGGGCAGGGCGTGCGACCGCCAGGAGGGCAGATCCACCCGGGCGATCCCGGGAGCCGCCACCGCGGCCACCGCTGTTGCGATCGCCACCGAGGCGAGGGCCGCCGGAATCCTCCGCACCGCCCGCCCGATCCGCCCGGGGAGCCTTGGCCAGGCCATCAGGATGGCGATGGTCAGTCCGCCGACGAGAGGGGCGGCCGGGCTGAGCCGGTCCAACTGGGCAGGCAGTGCGAGGGCATTGTCGACGGCTGAGCTCTGGGGCGAGCCGCCGAGCACGACTTGCAGCTGGGCCAGTGCGATGGCCACGCCGATACCGGCCAGGGTGCCGTGCACGATGGCGGGACTGACAGCGAGAGCGCTGCGCGCCGCACGCACCGCGCCCAGCAGGATCTGCAGCAGTCCGGCGCCGATGGTGATCGCGCAGGTGGTGCGCCAGCCGTAGATCTGGATCAACTCGGCTGTGACCACGGTCAGTCCGGCGGATGGACCACTGACCTGAAGGGGGGTGCCACCAAGCAGTCCGGCGACGATGCCGCCGACGGCCGCGGAGACGAGTCCGGCCTCCAGCGGGGCGTCCATGGCCACGGCGAGGCCGAGCGACATGGGGACGGCAATGAGAAAGACAGTGATCGATGCGGACAGGTCGGCGCCCGCGATACGGAATCGTCCGCCGCGGCGCGGCGGTGGCGGGCTGTGAGGTCGCTTGATTCCCGGGCCGTTGGACTGGCGCCAACTGCGGGACGTGTGGTCATGACGTGTGGGGACGCAGGCAGACATGTTCCCGTCTCCTCCGGGGCAGCGCGGTCGCGGAACGTGGGGGACGCGGCCGTGGGTCACGGCGTGCAGCGGCGGGATTTCTCAACTCTCAGTAAATAGATCGTAATGGAGAGTAAAGAACTGTGTCCATGCTTGAGGGCAAATAGTCCGGCCAATCACCCATTCACGTGAATAAGCAGCTTTTCATATGGCTTGTCGTGCCGATTTGCTCAAGGGTGCGTGCGAACGTGGCTGCGTCGCGTCGGCGCATTCCACGCAAATTACCCGAAAAGGAAGAGGGCGGGCGGATGATGGCCGCCACGAAGAGGGTCGTCCTGGGTCGTGGCCGTCGCGCTCGTTGCGGGAGCCGCCGGCTGTTCCGGTTCGGCCTCGGGTTCGGCTGTCGGGGCTGCGGGGCCGGGCGCCGAGAAGGGGGCTGCCGGGCCCAAGGGGAACGCCCCCCGAGAATGCCTTCCGGCTCATCGGCGACGGCTCCACCTCCTTCACCGGAAGCCAGCCGAAGCAGCCCGCACCGATGCGCCTGACACCCGGTCAGCAGCCCCCGCAGTTCGTGGTGTTCTCCTGGGGCGGCGTGGGTGGAGACAGCCAGGAGCTGTTCTCCCACTTTCGCGAGGTCGGGAAGAAGTACCACGCGAACATGACGTACTTCCTCAGCAGCGTGTACATGCTGCCGGAGGAGAAGCGTGAGCTCTACGACCCGCCCAAGCACAACGCGGGCAGCTCCGACATCGGCTTCAACGACATCAAGGGGATCCGGGACACCATCACCCAGATCCGGGGCGCCTGGCAGGACGGCGACGAGGTCGGCACCCACTTCAACGGCCACTTCTGCGGCCCGGACAGCGGTGTCGGCACCTGGTCGGTCGCCGAGTGGAAGCGCGAGATCAGCCAGGCCAGCGCCTTCGTGCAGAAATGGAGGACGAACGTCCCAGACCTCGCGGAGGAGAAGTCGCTGCCCTTCGACTACGACACGGAGCTGGTCGGCGGCCGCACCCTCTGCCTGGAGGGGCGGAAGAACATGGTGGCCGCAGCGCGGTCGATGGGCTTCCGCTACGACTCCAGCGGCGCCGACAGGCAGGTCTGGCCGAAGAGGAAGGACGGCGTCTGGGACCTCTCCCTGCAATTCGTGCCGGTGCCGGTGCCGGGGTGGGGGTTGATAACTGCGCGTACGAGGGAAACCGGGCCCCGCTGATCATCGGCAACCACTTCGAGTCCTGGAACGGTGGCACGTACATGCGCGCCGTCGAGGAGACCATCGAGACGGCCCGCACCAGGAAGGGCGTGCGCTGTGTCCTCAGGCAGCTCGCCGACTGGCCGGACGCCCAGGACCCGGCGACGTTGGCGAAACTCCGTACGCTCGACGTCGGCCAGGCGCCGAAGGAGGGCTGGGCGGCCCATCTCGCCGCCCAGGCCTCCGGAGCGGCCAGGACTCCGGGAACCGTCAAGGCTCCCGGTAAATTTGGCACGAAGCCGGCGGAGCGCTGACGCCGGTCGATCCGCCGCCCGCCGGGTCGTCGGTGGACGGGGCTTCGGGCGACCGGATCACGCGGGCTGTGCGGCGGCTGCCTGTGCGCTCCGCTCGTCGAGCACGAAAGCGGGGTCGACCTGGGCGGCCAGGTCGGCGCCCGTCTTCTCGTTGCCCCAGCTCTCCGCGTTCTTCAAGTGGAAGTGCACCATCTGCCGCGTGTAGCGCTCCCAGTCGCGCTGCTCGTACGAGTCCTCCGCGGCGTTCTGCAGAGCCTGCAGGGCCATCCGGTTGTCCGCCTCCAGAAGCTCGAAGCGGGCCGGACGTCCCTTCTCCATCGCCCGGACCCAGTCGGAGTGACCGACCGTGACCAGCAGGTCGTCGCCGACTTCGGCCCGCAGGAAGTCCAGGTCGTCCTGACCCTGCACCTTGTTGCCCACGACCTTCAGGGCGACCCCGAAGTCCCGTGCGTACTCCTTGTACTGGCGGTAGACCGAGACGCCCTTACGGGTCGGCTCGGCGACCAGGAACGTCATGTCGAAGCGAGTGAACATGCCGGACGCGAACGAATCCGAACCCGCCGTCATGTCGACGACCACATAGTCGTCGGGGCCGTCGACAAGGTGGTTGAGGCAGAGCTCGACCGCGCCGACCTTGGAGTGGTAGCACGCCACCCCGAGATCCGACTCGGTGAACGGTCCGGTGGCCATCAGCCGGATCTCCCCGTCGTCGAGCCCGACCGTGCGGGCGCACGCGTCGTAGACCGGGTTGTCCTCGCGGACCCGCAGCAGCCGCGAGCCCTCGCCGGGCGGAGTCGTCTTGATCATTGTCTCCACCGAGGCGATGCGGGGGTTGCTTCCCCGCAGGTACTCCTTGATCAGGGGCAGGTGCGCACCCATGGCGGGCAGCGCCGCAGCCTCCTCCTCGTCGAGGCCGAGTGCGGCCCCGAGGTGCTGGTTGATGTCGGCGTCCACCGCGACGACATGGGCTTCATTGGCGGCAAGGTGGCGGACGAAGAGCGAGGACAGCGTGGTCTTGCCGCTGCCGCCCTTCCCCACGAAAGCGATCTTCATGTTCACCTAGGGTAGCGGTGCAACTGCGGTGCGCAGTCACACTTCGTGAAGAAGGCCACTCCGGGGTGGTAAGGGTGTGGGGGGCGCGTAGCCTCGCTACTTATGAGTACACCTGCCTCAGATCCGCTCGCCGCCCTGGGCGCCCTGCCGGGTGTCGCCGATGCGGTGGACTCCGTACGCAAGGCCGTCGACCGGGTCTACGGCCACCGCGTCATGCGGCGCCGCAGTCAGGAGATCACCGCTGAGGCGGCGCTCCGCGGGGCCCGCGGCTCCGCCGCGCTCTCCGGTGCCGACTGGAACCTGGAGGAGGTGCGCCGACGCACGGACTTCAGCGGCGACGAGGAGTCGCAGGTGATCGGCGCCGCCCTGCGGCTGACCGCGGAGGCGGGCCAACTGCTCTCCATCTGGCGGCAGTCGCCGCTGCGGGTTCTCGCCCGGCTGCACCTCGTGGCGGCAGGCGGGGCCGCGCCCGACGACGCGGTCGGCCGCCCGCGGCTAGCTGGTGAACCGGTCGACGAGCCGCTCATCGAAGCGCCGCTGCCCGATGCCGACGAGGTCACCGGCCGGCTGGAGGGGCTCTCCGGCTTGATCCTTTCGGGAAGCGCGGCGCCCGCGCTGGTGACGGCCGCGGTCGTGCACGGTGAACTGCTGGCGCTGCGTCCCTTCGGCTCGCACAACGGCCTTGTCGCGCGGACCGCCGAGCGGATCGTCCTGATCGGGAGCGGGCTCGACCCGAAAGCGATCTGCCCCGCCGAGGTCGGTTACGCCGAGCAGGGCAGGGCAGCGTACGTCGCAGCGTTCGAGGGGTATCGGTCGGGAACGCCGGACGGGATGTCCGCCTGGATCTCACACTGCGGGCGCGCGGTGGAGCTGGGGGTCAGGGAATCGACGGCGGTCTGCGAAGCGCTTCAGCGAGGAGCCGCGTAACGATCCACGGGGCTGCTCGCACGCTCTTCAACTGGCGGGTCCGTCAACCCTATTGTGCTTCGTCAGTTTCACTGCCCGATAAAAGGGTTGCGGCGGTACCGTCCGCGGTACCGCCGCTGGCACGTCCACCCAGTTACCATGCGTCCTCGAAAATTGCCCATCAGGTCGGGTACTCAGCCCGTTCCCTGGTGCGGCTGGCCCGTAATCGACGGGTCGACGTCGCGTGGGTGCTGGGTATTCATGCTCGGTCCGTGGGGCCTTCTCTGCGTTATCAGGTTAATCCTTTCGGATGTCCTTGGTCTCGCGGGCCGTTGAGTCCTTTGTACTCCAGAGCCAGGGCGAGCGGTAGTGCTGGCCGTACTTCTTTACTTTTACGTTCAAATACGGACGAGCCGGGCGGGCGGTCGGGGGTGGGATCCGGACGTCGGCGGAGGGCACCGGATGCGAGTGGGTGGCGCCCCGGCCCACGTCCCGGAACGGCGGCCGAGGGCGTGTTCGGGGTGCGGGCCGGGTTCGGGTTCGGGTGCGAGTCCCGGGCCGGATGCCGGTCCTGGCCGGACGCGGGAGGTCAGCCGGATGCCGTGGTTGTGCGCCGACGCGAGGTGTACCAGACCAGCCCCGCTGTGACGGCCGCCGCGCCTACCGCCGCCGCGGCGACGAGTGCCGGGCGCGCCGGCATCGAGAAGGCGGGCAGCCGCTGCTTGAGCCGGACCGGGCGGTCGAAGACGAGAATCGGCCATTCCCGGAGCGTCGCCTCACGCCGCAGCGCGCGGTCCGGATTGACCGCGTGCGGGTGGCCAACGGACTCCAGCATCGGTACATCGGTCGCGGAATCGCTGTAGGCGTAGCACCGCGAGAGGTCGTATCCCTCGGACACGGCGAGCGCCTTGACCGCCTCGGCCTTCGTCGGCCCGTACGCGTAGTACTCCACTTCGCCCGTGAAGCAGCCGTCGTCTCCGACGACCATCCGGGTGGCGACGACCCGGTCGGCGCCCAGCAGCTCGCCGATCGGCTCGACGACCTCGGCGCCCGAGGTGGAGACGATGACCACGTCGCGTCCGGCGGTGTGATGTTCCTCGATGAGGGTCGCCGCCTCGTCGTAGATGATCGGGTCGATCAGATCGTGCAGGGTCTCGGCGACGATTTCCTTCACCTGCTGGACGTTCCAGCCCTTGCAGAGCGCGGAGAGGTATTCGCGCATCCGCTCCATCTGGTCGTGATCGGCGCCCCCGGCAAGGAACACGAACTGTGCGTACGCGGTGCGCAGTACGGCACGGCGGTTGATCAGTCCGCCTTGGTAGAAGGACTTGCTGAAGGTCAGAGTCGATGACTTCGCAATGACCGTCTTGTCCAGGTCGAAGAAGGCTGCTGTGCGCGGCAAGGAGTGGTTTTCCACAAGGCAGAGCATAGGGGGACACCATTCGGCGTAAACTCTGGTGCGCGGGTTTGCCTGAGAAGGCTCTCGGGTACACCATGGAAGTCACGGATCGTTCGCGACCGTGCTAACCCGGTCCGACTCCTCCCCCCCCGAGTCGGCCGTGGGGACGACCCCCGCTCTCCCCCCCGGCGGGGGTCGTCGCATGTCCGGACGCGTTTCTGCCACTCGGAATCAAGCATTCTGCCTCCTTCTCGGCTGCGACGGCCTGTCTTTTCGGGCCTCCCGCACGACTCCGTGTCGTCACAGTGTGTAACGGAAGTGCTGCTCTCCGGAAGTCGTCGGTTTGGGTGACCGAGATATTCACAACGGGGGAGTTGTCCACAGTTTTAGAGCAAGATCCACACGATTTTCCGAAGCGCTGCACGGTGATTCCACCCGCGAAGTCCGCGGGTTCCGGATATCGCCGATCTCGGAACGCTCCGAGATCGCTGCGAAACCGTGGTGAAGGTGCAGGGAGAAGGGGGCGGAGATCGTGGCTGAATCCATCGCACGGGATCGTCTGCCGGTCGTCGGAGAACGCCGGGGCGGACCGTTGATCGTGACCGAGGATGTGGAACTGCTCGACGATCTGCTGCGACTGTGCGCGGCCGCCGGCGCGGAGCCCGAGGTACACCACACGCTGCCCGAGGGCAGGGGCGGCTGGGAGCAGGCTCCGATGGTCCTGGTGGGCGACGACGCGGCTCCGCGGTGCCGCGGAGCACTGCGCAGGCAGGGCGTGATGCTCGTCGGGCACGACCAGGACGCACCGGATGTCTGGCGGCAGGCCGTCGAGATCGGGGCCGAATATGTGCTGCGGCTGCCCGATGCGGAGAGCTGGCTCGTTGATCAGATCGCCAATGCGGCAGAGGGGGTGGGGCGGCCCGCTCTCACCGTCGGGGTGATCGGCGGGCGGGGCGGCGCCGGCGCGTCCACGCTGGCTTGTGCTCTCGCTGTGACCGCGGCCAGGGCCGGGCGGCGGACGATGCTGATCGATGGCGATCCGCTGGGCGGTGGCATCGATGTGCTGCTCGGCGGCGAGCGGGCCGAGGGAATGAGGTGGCCGGATTTCGCCCATTCCAAAGGGCGGGTGGGCGGTGGCGCCCTGGAGGAGTCGCTGCCCGCACTGCACGGGCTGCGGGTGCTCAGCTGGGGGCGTGACGACTGGGTGGTCATCCCGCCGCAGGCCATGGAGGCGGTGCTGGCGGCCGCCCGCAGGCTCGGCGGGGTGGTGGTCGTCGATCTGCCGCGCCGGGTCGACGAGTCGGTGGCGCAGGCGCTTGCGCAGCTGGACCTCGGGCTGCTCGTGGTCCCCGGTGAACTGCGGGCGGTCGCGGCGGCAAAACGCGTGGCGTCAACGGCCGGGATGGTCCTGGGTGACCTGCGGGTGGTGGCGCGCGGCCCCTACGCGGCGGGGCTGGACGAGCGCTGGGTGGCGCAGGCGCTCGACTTGCCGCTCGCCGGTGAACTCCCGCTGGAATCAGGCTTGCTGGCGGCTCAGGACGACGGAGCGCCGCCCGGCTCCAGTGCCCGCGGACCGCTCGCCAGATTCTGTACGGCGTTCTGGGAGCGGGCGCTTGCCGGTGGAGCCGGCGCGGGCCCCGGTGGGGAAGGTGCGTCATGACCGACGGGCTCCTCGACGCCGTGCGGCAGCGGCTTGCGCAGAGCGGCGCCGCACCCACCCCGGCCGGGGTGGCGGCCGCGCTGCGCGCCCAGGGAAGGCTTCTCGGCGATGCCGAAGTGCTCGGCGCGGCAGAGGAATTGCGCGGCGAACTGGTCGGTACGGGAGTGCTGGAACCGCTGCTCGCCGATCCGGCGGTGACGGATGTGCTGGTCTCCGCACCGGACCGGGTGTGGGTGGACCGGGGCAGTGGGCTCGAACTCACCGGGGTGACCTTCCGCGACGCTCCGGCGGTGCGCAGGCTGGCACAGCGGCTCGCGGCGGTGGCAGGGCGGCGGCTGGACGATGCCCGGCCCTGGGTGGACGCGCGGCTTCCGGACGGGACCCGGATGCATGCGGTCCTGCCGCCGGTGGCCGTGGGTTCCACCTGTCTATCGCTGCGGGTGGTGCGCCCCCGGGCCTTCTCGCTGGCGGAGTTGGTCGCGGCGGGCACCGTACCGCCGGGTGGTGACCGGGTGCTGCGGGCGCTGGTCGAGGCCCGGGTCTCATACCTGATCAGTGGCGGGACGGGGGCGGGGAAGACCACGCTGCTGTCGAGTTTGCTGGGTGCTGTCGGGGAGCAGGAGCGGATCGTGCTCGCCGAGGACTCGGCGGAGCTGCGGCCGGACCATCCGCATGTGGTGCGGCTGGAGTCACGCCCTGCCAACCAGGAGGGTGCCGGACGGGTGACTCTGCGGGACCTGGTGCGGCAGGCGCTTCGGATGCGGCCCGACCGCCTGGTGGTCGGGGAGGTGCGGGGCGCCGAGGTCACCGAACTTCTTGCTGCGCTGAACACCGGCCACGAGGGTGGATGCGGGACGGTTCACGCCAACGCTGCCGCGCATGTACCGGCTCGGCTGGAGGCGTTGGGGACGGCAGCCGGTCTTGACCGGGTGGCGCTGCACAGTCAGCTGGCGGCGGCGCTGTCGGTGGTGGTCCATCTCGTACGGGACCGGACCGGGGTGCGCCGGATCGCCGAGGTGCATGTGCTGGAGCGGGATGCGGCCGGGCTGGTGGTGACCGTCCCGGCGCTGCGGTGGGGCGCCGACGGCTTTGTCCACGAGCGGGGCCGGGAGCGGCTGCGGTCGCTGATCGGGGGTGCGCTGTGACCGGTGGCACGGCGGTGGGGGTCCCGGAGTACGCGACGTATGCGTCGGCCGTGTGCGCGGGGGCCGCGGCCTGGCTGGTGGTGGGGCGGGGCCAAGGAACGCGGCGGGCGCGGGTGTTGTTCGTCGGTTCGGTGCCGGAGCCGGAGCCGCGGATCGGCCGGGACCGGGTCCGGCTGTGGTGCGCGGGGATGTTCCGGGAGCGGCGGGAGTGGCTGTGTCTTCCGGTGGCGTTGCTTCTCGCTGTGCTGGGCGGGTCCGTGCTGCCGGTGGTCGCGGGGGCGCTGGCGGTACCACTGGTGCGGCGATGGCTTCGTAAACGGGCCGGACGGCATGAGCGGGAGCGCAGAGCGGATGCCGTGGTGGCGCTGTGCGGTGCGGTGGTGGGTGAGCTGCGGGCCGGGCACGAGCCGGGGCAGGCACTGCTGGTGGCGGTGCGTGGCACGGGGGCGATGGGTGCGGCGGAGGCCGCGGTGGCGGCCGCGGCGCGGTTCGGCGGCGATGTGCCGGGGGCCCTCGGGCGGGCGGCGCGCGAACCAGGGCTGGAGGGGCTCGCCGGGGTGGCGGCCTGCTGGCGGGTGGCGGTCGACGGCGGGGCGGGGCTGGCAGCCGGTCTGGACCGCCTGGAGGGCGCATTGCGGGCCGAGCGGCGTCGGCGGGAGGAGTTGCGGGCACAGCTGGCGGGGGCCTGGTCGACGGTGGCCGTGCTGGCGCTGCTGCCGGTGCTCGGTCTGGGACTGGGGGCGGCGCTGGGGGCCGACCCGTTGGGGGTGCTCCTGCACAGTCCGGCCGGGCTGGTCTGCCTGGTGGCGGGAGGGCTGCTGGAGACGGCCGGTCTCTGCTGGGCCGGCCGGATCGTACGGGCGGGGGAGCGGCCATGAGCGAAGGGGCCGGCGTGGTGGCGCACATCGTCCGCGGGCCGGTTCCTATGGCGGTCGCCCTGGGCGCGGTCGGATACCTGGCTGTCTGCCTGGCCGGGCGGAGGCGGCATCGGGTGGCGCGCCGCCGGGGCGCGGTGCTGCTGGCGGTCGACTCCGGGAGGCGGCGTCGCAAACGGTCGGTGTCCGGGGCCCGGTTGAAGAACTGGGCCGTGCTGCTGGGCGCCGTGGTGACGGGCTGGTTCCTCGTCGGTGGTTCGTGGGGGTGCGCGGTCGGACTGGTGGCGGCGTACGGCACGTGGCGATGGCAGCGGACGCGGCATCGGCGCAGACCCGCAGCGTCCGCTGCGGAAGCTGCGGAGACCGAACGCCGGCTCCCGTTGGCGGCCGACCTGCTGGCAGCGTGCATCTCCGCCGGAGCCGGCCCGAGGGAAGCGGCCGAGGCGGTCGGGGAGTCGCTGGGCGGTCCGGTCGGCGAACGGCTGGCACGGACAGCGGCGGAGATCCGGCTGGGCGGCGAACCGGCCGTGTCCTGGGGGAGGTTCGGCGAGATATCGGGCGCCGGCGCGCTCGCCCGCTGTCTGGACCGGGCGGGTTCGACCGGGGCTCCGGCGGCGGAACCGGTCGCCCGGCTGGCCGAGGCGATGCGGGCGGAAAGGTCGAGCGAGGCCGTGGCGCGCGCCCAGCGGGCCGGCGTGCTGATCACAGCTCCGGTGGGGCTCTGCTTTCTGCCCGCCTTTCTGGCGGTCGGTGTGGCGCCGGTGGTCATCGGCCTGGCGAACGGGCTCCTGCAAGCCCGATGAACAAAAGCATCGAATCAGCGAAGAATCTGCACAAAAGAACACTTCTGGGGGTTGACATGGCATGGCAAATCAAGCGCATCAGGGGCTGGGCACGGCGTGTGGCGCGCCGAGTCCGGACGGACCGCGGGATGACGACGTCCGAGTACGCGGTGGGGACGATCGCGGCCTGTGCGCTGGCGGCGGTGCTCTACAAGGTGGTCACGAGTGCGCCGGTCATGGCGGCACTGCAGTCGATTCTCACGGACGCTCTCGATGCCAAGGTCTGAAAGGCGTTCGGGGAGCGGAGGCGGGGACCGCGAAGGGGGAGGAGACGACCGGGGTGCGGTGACGGCGGAGGCGGCCATGGTGATTCCGGTGCTGGTGTTGTTCGCTCTGGCGCTCCTCTGGGCGCTGATGGCCGCCGCCGCGCAGATCCGGTGCGTGGATGCGGCAAGGGCCGGCGCGAGGGCGGCGGCCCGGTCCGAACCCGAGGCGCAGGTGCTGGCTGTCACCCGTTCGGTGGCACCCGACCGGGCGCGTGTGGAGGTGGAACGGGCCGGGGAGCTGTGGCGGGTACGGGTGGCTGCGCCGACGCCCGGACCGGGTGCGCTGGCCCTGACGCTGAGAGCGGACGCGGTGGCGATGGCCGAGGACACGCTGGGGGCGGAGCCGTGACGGGGGCGATCGGGGCGGTGTCCCTGCGACAGAAGCGACGTGTGCCGTGGGTGCGGCGGGTTCGACGGGCGTTGCGGGTGGTGGGTTCGCGCGGGTGTGGGGAAGGGCGTGATCGGGGGGTGGCGACAGTGTGGGCGGCGGTGACCACGGCAGCGCTGTGTGCGGTGTTCGCGGCCGTGCTTGCGCTCGGCCAGGTGGTGGTCGCTCGGCACCGGGCCGGCGGGGCGGCGGACCTGGCGGCCCTGGCAGCGGCCGACCGGGCCCTACGCGGGGCCGAGGCGGCGTGCAGGGCGGCCGCGGAGGTGGCCGAGGCGCAGGGTGCGGCGGTGGTCCGGTGCGTCGTGCAGGGGGAGATCGCCGATGTGACGGCCCGGGTGCGGTTCGGGCCGTACGCACCCGAGGTCAGGTCCCGGGCAGGCCCTCCGACGGGCGATCCCGGTCCGATTCCGGGCTCGGTAGCTCCCCCGCCTGCTCCAGGTCCGCCGGGGCGGAGCGGAGAAGTTCGGTGAGGAGACGTACGGCCCCCCGCTTGTGCAGCGGGTCGTTTCCGTTGCCGCACTTGGGGGACTGGATGCACGACGGGCAGCCCGCTTCGCACTCGCAGGACGCGATGGCCTGGCGGGTGGCGGTGAGCCAGCTGCGGGCGGTGTGGAAGGCCCGCTCGGCGAATCCGGCGCCGCCCGGATGACCGTCGTACACGAAGACCGTCGGCAGCAGGGTGTCCGGATGGAGGGGGACAGAGACACCGCCGATGTCCCAGCGGTCGCAGGTGGCGAAGAGGGGCAGCATCCCGATCGACGCGTGTTCGGCGGCATGCAGGGCGCCACCGAGGATCTCCGGGTTGATGCGGGCGGCGTCCAGCTGGTCCTGGGTGACCGTCCACCACACCGCGCGGGTGCGCAGCGTGCGGGGCGGCAGATCGAGCTTGGTCTCGCCGAGGACCTCGCCGGTGATCAGTTTGCGACGCAGGAAGGAGACGACCTGGTTGGTGACCTCCACGGAGCCGTAGCAGAGCCTTCCGTCACCCCAGGGGATCTCTGTGTCGCTCTCCAGGACGGTGATGGAGGTGGTGTCGCGGGCGGTCGTCGAGTACGGCGGACTGGCCTCCTCGACCAGCGCCACCGAGTCCTCCAGATCCAGTTTCCGGACCAGATAGGTGAGGCCCTGGTGGAGATGGACGGCCCCTTCGTGGACGGCGGTGTGCGCGGCCGACTCGTCAACGGTGCCCAGCAGCCGGCCGGTGCCCTCCTCGACGATCTGGACCGGGCGGCCGCCCTCGCCACGGATGTCGGTCAGATCGGCGGCCCGCTCGCGCCGGGTCCAGTGCCAGCCCGACGCCCGCTTGCGCAGCAGCTTCGCGGCCTCCAGCTGCGGCAGCAGCTCGGCCACGGCCGGCCCGAACAGCTTCAGGTCACTCTCGGTGAGCGGAAGCTCCGAGGCGGCCGCGCACAGATGGGGGGCGAGGACGTACGGGTTGTCCGGGTCCAGAACAGTCGACTCCACGGGCTGCTGGAAAAGAGCCTCGGGGTGGTGGACGAGGAAGGTGTCCAGCGGGTCGTCGCGGGCCACCAGGATGGCCAGGGCGCCCTGGCCAGAGCGCCCGGCGCGGCCCGCCTGCTGCCACAGCGACGCTCTGGTGCCGGGGTAACCGGCGATGACGACGGCATCCAGGCCCGAGACATCGATACCGAGTTCGAGGGCGGTGGTGGCGGCCAGACCGAGCAGCCGGCCGGAGTGAAGGGCGCGCTCGAGGGCACGGCGTTCCTCGGGGAGGTAGCCCCCGCGGTAGGCGGCAACCCGGGAGGGCAGCGAGCGGTCCACCTCGGCGAGGCGTTCCTTGGCGATGACGGAGATGAGCTCGGCGCCGCGCCGGGAGCGCACGAAGGCGACCGAGCGGACGCCCTGGGCGGTCAGGTCGGTGAGGAGGTCGGCGGTCTCGGCGGTGGCCGTACGGCGTACGGGGGCGCCCTTCTCGCCGTGCAGCTCGGTCAGCGGTGGCTCCCACAGGGCGAAGACCATCTCGCCGCGGGGCGAGGCGTCGTCGGCGACCTCTGTGACCGGAAGGCCGGTGAGGCGGCCCGCGGCGACCGAGGGCTGCGCGGCGGTCGCCGAGGCGAGCAGGAAGACCGGATCGGCTCCGTATCGGGCGCACAGGCGGCGGAGCCGGCGCACCACCTGGGCGACATGGGAGCCGAAGACGCCGCGATAGGTGTGGCACTCGTCGATGACGACATAGCGCAGGGCGCGCAGGAAGGAGGACCAGCGCGGATGGGACGGGAGGATCCCGCGGTGCAGCATGTCGGGGTTGGTCAGGACGTAGTTGGCGTACTGACGCACCCATTCGCGTTCCTCGACCGGGGTGTCGCCGTCGTAGACGGCGGGCCTGACCGCGTTGCCGAGCGGGGCCGCGAGGTCCTTGACCGAACGCCGCTGATCGGCGGCGAGCGCCTTGGTGGGGGCCAGATACAGGGCGGTCGCGCCACGGCCGTCGGGGGCCTCCGAGCCGTCGAGCAGGGCGCTGAGGACCGGGGTCAGATAAGCGAGCGACTTGCCGGAGGCGGTTCCGGTGGCGATCACGACGGATTCGCCGTCCAGGGCGTGCTCCGCGGCGGCCGCCTGGTGTGCCCACGGGTGGTCGATACCGGCCTTCTGGACAGCGGCGATCACTTCCGGCCGGATGCGATCGGGCCAGATGGCATGGGTACCTGTTCGCGGGGGCAAGTGCTCCGTATGAGTGATGCGCGCGGACCGGCCCGCCGCTGCGGCGAGCCGGTCGAGGACCATGGCGGGAGAGGGGCGGGAGTCCCTGCTCTCGGGTGGTCGACTGGGGCGGTGATTCTTGGCCATCGGTACCGAGTGTGTCACCGCCGTGACGGACAATGGTCCCAAGGCGTCGTGCATGGCTGCTGGTAAGTGATTGAATGCCATGGCGGCTGGCGATCCGTCCCCTGGCTCCGTCGGGGAGACCGAGGGGCGACCGCTCGATAGCAAGGTGCTGGAGGATCCGTGGACCTGTCCTTGTCGACTCGCAATGTGTCCGGCCCTGGTGGCGACCGTACGGTCGTCGAGGTCGGTGGCGAGATTGATGTGTATACCGCGCCCAAGCTGCGCGAGCAGTTGGTCGAGTTGGTGAATGACGGCAGCTACCACCTGGTTGTCGACATGGAAGGTGTCGACTTCCTCGACTCCACCGGCCTCGGCGTGCTCGTGGGCGGCCTGAAGCGTGTCCGGGCCCATGAGGGCTCACTGCGCCTGGTCTGCAACCAGGAGCGCATTCTCAAGATCTTCCGGATTACTGGTCTGACCAAGGTGTTCCCGATCCACACCACGGTCGACGAGGCTGTCGCGGCCACCGACTGACGGCTGACCGCCTGCTTCCGGACCAGCCGGAGGCCGGTCCGGAAGCCAGCCGGTTGGTCCGGAAGCCGGTCGGTCCGGTGCACAGCCGGGTCGGACCGCGGCCCGTTCGGCGGGCAGCCGGTTCGGTGGAAGTCGTGGTGCCGGATCATCGGCATTCCGGCGGCCGGGCCGGGCCGTCGGCTGTGATACGCCCGGCAGCGGGCTGCCGGCCATCGGTACGGACGGCTTCCGGGCGCCGACGGGATACCCGTCGGCAGATCGGTGGGTCGGCCGCCGACGGTGGCGCGTCGGCTGTCGGGGGCCGGTGACGCTGCCGGCTTCCGGAGGAAGAGAGAGCGGGGGGCCGGGCAGTACGCCCGGGCCCCTGAGATGCACGCCCGTACGTCTGAGGGGGATCGCATGGCCACTGTTGAACTCCGCTTCAGCGCCCAGCCCGAACACGTCAGGACGGCCCGCCTCGTGGCGGCCGCCGTGGCGCGCCGCGCCGGGGTCGACGAGGCAGTGCTCGACGAGGTCCGACTCGCCGTCGGTGAGGCCTGCAGCCGCGCCGTAGGGCTGCACCGTAACCACGGCATCACCGCTCCGGTCAAGGTCGTCCTGACCGAGGAGGAGAAGTCTTTCTCCGTCGAGGTCGGCGACGAGGTGCCTGGCCCCGGTGGGGAGACCGGAGCCGCCGAGGCGCCCGGAGAGGGGCCCGGTCAACCGGATACCGAGACCGACGTCGACAGCGAGGACGAGATGGGTCTCGCGGTCATCAGCGGCCTCGTCGACGACGTGGAAGTCAGATCGGGAGCCGATGGCGAAGTGATCCGCATGAGCTGGCCCAAGACGCCCGCAAGCGCGCATCCCTGAGGCGCCGGAGGCGTCACAGCGGGCTGGCCCGTCGCGGCGCCGCCCCGATCCGTAACTCCTGATCCACTCTCCAGGGCCCTGCCGAGCAGGGCCTTTTTTCATTTCTGCTTGATCAGTGATCTACGGACAATGCTTCTGCCCCATTACTGCATTCGGATCAATCCGAGGGCGCGATCATTTATCGATCGGCGGGTAAAGTCGATTTACATTTACCGCGGACTGTTTTGATCAGGTTCTGCTCCCTACAATCCGTCCACGTCTTGAGCGCTGAGCGTCAAGGAGGACGTATGGCGGGCTTCATCAACACACCACTGGCAGAACTGCCCGAAGTTTCCGCACTTTCCGACCGACCCACCTCTCTCGCGGCCGCGGTACTCACCGATGACAACCGCGTCATCGTGATCGTCATCGCGATCGTCGCCGTCGCCGCACTGATCGTCGCTCGGTTGCTGGTCCGTCAGGTGCTGGCGGCCGGCGAGGGCACCGACCGCATGAAGGAGATTGCGGCAGCCGTCCAGGAGGGCGCGAACGCCTATCTGGCCCGGCAGCTGCGCACTGTCGGCGTCTTTGCCGTCGTGGTCTTCTTCCTGCTTCTGCTGCTTCCGGCCGACACCTGGTCCCAGCGCGCCGGCCGGTCGCTGTTCTTCCTGGTGGGTGCGCTTTTCTCGGCGACCACCGGATACATCGGCATGCGTCTGGCCGTCCGCAGCAATGTGCGGGTGGCCGCCGCCGCGCGTGAGGCGACTCCGGCGGAAGGCGAACCGGAAAAGGATCTCACCGACGTATCGCACCGGGCGATGAAGATCGCTTTCCGCACGGGCGGCGTGGTCGGCATGATCACGGTGGGGCTCGGGCTGCTCGGCGCCTCGTGCGTGGTTCTCGTCTATGCCGCCGACGCGCCCAAGGTGCTCGAGGGCTTCGGGCTCGGTGCCGCGCTCATCGCCATGTTCATGAGGGTCGGTGGCGGCATCTTCACCAAGGCCGCCGATGTGGGCGCCGACCTCGTGGGCAAGGTCGAGCAGGGCATCCCGGAGGACGACCCGCGCAACGCCGCCACCATTGCCGACAACGTCGGCGACAACGTCGGTGACTGCGCCGGCATGGCGGCCGACCTGTTCGAGTCGTACGCCGTGACGCTCGTCGCCGCGCTCATCCTCGGCAAGGCCGCTTTCGGCGACGCCGGACTGGCCTTTCCTCTGATCGTGCCGGCGATCGGCGTGGTCACCGCGATGATCGGCATCTTCGCGGTCGCCCCGCGGCGCGCCGACCGCAGTGGGATGACCGCCATCAACCGCGGCTTCTTCATCTCCGCGGTGATCTCGCTCGTCCTGGTGGGGGTGGCCGTCTTCGTCTACCTCCCGTCCTCGTACGCCGACCTGGACGGCGTCACCGACAGCGCGATCACCGCGCACAGCGGTGACCCTCGGGTCTTCGCCCTGGTCGCCGTCGCCATCGGCATCGTGCTGGCCGCGCTGATCCAGCAGCTCACCGGCTACTTCACCGAGACCGGCCGGCGCCCCGTCCAGGACATCGGCAAGTCCTCCCTGACCGGCCCGGCCACCGTCGTACTCGCCGGGATCTCCATCGGTCTGGAGTCCGCCGTCTACACCGCGCTGCTGATCGGCCTCGGCGTCTACGGGGCGTTTCTGCTCGGCGGTACGTCGATCATGCTGGCGCTCTTCGCGGTGGCCCTCGCCGGAACCGGGCTGCTCACCACCGTCGGGGTCATCGTCGCCATGGACACCTTCGGACCGGTCTCCGACAACGCGCAGGGCATCGCCGAGATGTCCGGCGACGTCACGGGCGCCGGTGCCCAGGTCCTCACCGACCTGGACGCCGTCGGCAACACCACCAAGGCCATCACCAAGGGCATCGCCATCGCCACCGCCGTGCTGGCGGCGTCGGCGCTCTTCGGCTCGTACCGCGACGCGATCGCCACGGCGGTCGACGACGTGGGTGCAAAGGCCGGGGAAATGACCCTCAGCCTCGACATCTCGCAGCCCAACAACCTGGTGGGACTGGTCCTCGGGGCCGCGGTCGTCTTCCTCTTCTCCGGCCTGGCCATCAACGCGGTGTCCCGGTCCGCCGGGGCCGTGGTCTACGAGGTGCGGCGGCAGTTCCGCGAGCGCCCCGGGATCATGGACTACACCGAGAAGCCGGAGTACGGGCGCGTCGTCGACATCTGCACCAAGGACGCGCTGCGCGAGCTCGCCACGCCCGGGCTGCTCGCGGTGCTGGCGCCGATCGCGGTGGGCTTCACCCTCGGTGTCGGGGCGCTCGGTTCGTACCTCGCGGGCGCGATCGGCACCGGGACGCTGATGGCGGTCTTCCTCGCCAACTCCGGAGGCGCGTGGGACAACGCCAAGAAGCTCGTCGAGGACGGTCATCACGGCGGCAAGGGCAGCGAGGCCCACGCCGCGACCGTGATCGGCGACACGGTCGGCGATCCGTTCAAGGACACGGCGGGACCGGCGATCAACCCGCTGCTCAAGGTGATGAACCTGGTGGCGCTGCTCATCGCGCCGGCGGTGGTGAAGTTCAGTTACGGGGCGGACGCGAGCGCGGGCGTGCGGGCGGTGGTGGCGGTGATCGCCCTCGCCGTCATCGTCGGTGCGGTCTATGTCTCCAAGCGTCGCGGGATCGCCGTGGGCGACGAGGACGACTCCGATGACGACGGCGGCGCGACCGCCAAGTCGACCGATCCGGCTGCCGTTTCATGAGGCGGGTACAGGGAAGAGAGCGACAGCTCGCGGGGACGCGGTCAACCCGGGGCAGCACCTGATCGAGCAAGGGCATGACCTCGTCAAAGAACGGGTGGGCAGCGCATTCCGATGCGCTGCCCACCCGTTTGCCGTTCGTCTGCCGCGTGCGTTCACCCGTTCGCGCGTGAGTTGTATCTCCCTCATTTCCCTTGGTGCAAATGGCTGCAAAAGGCTATCTATCGGACGCCCGGCACCCGGATGGAGGTCGTTTGGCGTGTAAGTTCCGGGGCCGAGAGCCTTGGAAGGGACCGATCCGGTGAACAAGAAGCTTGCAGCCGCACTGTCCGGCGGTGCGGTACTGGTACTTACGCTGTCGGGCTGCAGCGGCAACAGTGGCAGCGACAACAAGGTCAACGACTGGGCCAAGAAGGTCTGTGACCAGGTCAAGCCCCAGCTGCAGAAGATCGCGAACGCCAACGCCGCCATCCAGCAGCAGACCGCCGACAACAGCAAGCCCGCCGATGTCCAGAAGACCGACTCGGCCGCCTTCCAGCAGATCTCACAGGCGTACAAGGCGCTGGGCACAGCTGTGGACTCGGCGGGCGCACCGCCGGTCGACAACGGCGAGACCACGCACAAGGAGGCCGTGAAGGAGCTCAACGCCTCCTCAGCCGCTTACGCGGAGCTGCAGAAGAAGGTCGACGCGCTCGACATCAAGGACCAGGCGAAGTTCGCCGACGGTCTGAAGGGCATCGCCGACGAGCTGAACAAGATCAGCACCAATGGTGACCAGGCGCTGAAGCAGCTCCAGTCCGGCAAGGTCGGCATCGCGATGGCCAAGCAGCCGGGCTGCCAGAAGCCGACGGCTTCGGTCCCGCCGGCCGCCGCACCGTCGAAGACCCCCGAGAAGCCGGCTTCCGCGTCGCCCAGCAAGAAGCCCTGACAACGCCGGTACGACCGGCCCGGCAGCTCCGATGCTGCCGGGCCGCTGCCGTTGTCGGTGGGAGCGGCCACAATGGGCGGGTGAGTACGACCAGTCTCCCCGCGCCCGACCGTTCGCCCCGGCTCCGCGAAGCTCTGCTTGCCGCCGCCTTCACCGCCGACGGTCTCCTCGACCTGCTCGGCGCGCCCGCCTATGCCGCGCTCGCCCGCAGCGAGACGGTTCCGGCACTGCGGGCCACCCGTGGCGAATCCCCGCTCGACACGCTGGTGCGGCTCTTCCTGCTTCAGCGCCCCGTCCCGTACGAGCGGGCCCGCACGGTGCTCCCGCTGGACGCGTGCGTCGAGGACGGCTGGGTGATCCGCGTGGGCGACGAGGTGCGGGCCGCCGTCGATGTGCGGCCGTACAGCGGGCCCGAGGCGCAGGACTGGTTCATCGTCTCCGACCTGGGCTGCGCGGTCGGCGGCGCGGGTGGCATCGGTTCGCACGAGGAGGGGGTGGTCCTCGGCGTCGGTGGGGCGTCGTCCACACTCGCCGGGATCACCGTCCGTACGCCGGTCGCCTCCGCGCTCGATCTCGGTACGGGCTCCGGCATCCAGGCGCTGCACGCCGCGCAGCACGCCACCCGGGTCACGGCCACGGACCTCAACCCACGCGCCCTCGCCTTCACCCGGCTGACCCTCGCCCTGTCCGGTGCCGCCCCGGCCGATCTGCGCGAGGGTTCGCTCTTCGAGCCGGTCGACACCGAGACGTACGACCTCATCGTGTCGAATCCGCCGTTCGTCATCTCGCCGGGTGCCCGTCTCACGTACCGCGACGGCGGCATGGGCGGCGACGACCTGTGCCGGACGCTGGTGCAGCAGGCCGGCGACCGGCTGAACGAGGGGGGATACGCGCACTTCCTCGCCAACTGGCAGCACGTCGAGGGCGAGGAGTGGCAGGACCGGCTGCGCTCCTGGGTGCCGCGCGACTGCGATGCCTGGGTCGTCCAGCGCGAAGTGCAGGACATCACGCAGTACGCGGAGCTGTGGCTGCGCGACAGCGGCGACCACCGTACGGACCCCGCGGAGTACGCGGCACGGTACGACGTCTGGCTGGACGAGTTCGAGGCCCGCAAGACGAAGGGCGTCGGCTTCGGCTGGATCACGCTCCGGAAGTCCGCGGCCGCGGCCGACGGGAATCCGTCGGTCGTGATCGAGGAGTGGCCGCATCCGGTGGAACAGCCCCTCGGCGCGGCCGTGGAGGCCCACTTCGCGCGCCAGGACTATCTGCGGACGCACGATGACGCGGCGCTGCTCGCCGACCACTTCACGCTGGCCCCGGAAGTGATGCAGGAGCAGGTCGGACTGCCGGGCGCGGAGGATCCCGAGCATGTGGTGCTGCGTCAGAACCGCGGCATGCGGCGCGCGACGAAGGTCGACGCGGTCGGTGCCGGTTTCGCGGGCGTCTGCGACGGGACGCTGCCCGCGGGCCGGATCCTGGACGCGATCGCCCAGCTGATGAACGAGGACCCGGTACTGCTGCGCGACCGCACCCCGCAGGCGATCCGGCTGCTGGTGGAGGAAGGGTTCCTGGAGCCGGTGGGGGCGGCCTGATGAGCGCGGAGCGGACGGTGACCGCCGGGTGATCCGGATCGAGCTGGACGAGGCGGCGCTCGGCGCGACCCGGATCGCCATCAGCCCGCTGTGGGACGCTTTCTGCAGCCTGCATCTGGCCAAGCCGCACCGTACGCCCTCCTGGCCGTACGAGAAGTGGGTCGGGCGGGCCCGTGAAGTGCTGCGCGAGGACGACCGGACCGCGGCGCTGCGGCTGCTGATCGACGGAATCGACGGCCCGCTGAGTTTCCCGGACTTCCTGCTGCCCCGGCCGGTCGGCGCCTCGTCCGTCGAGACGGAGCTGGACATCATCAGGGCCACGCCGCCCGAGGTCGTACGGGCCGGGGTCGAGGAGCACTTTCCGGGACTCGGGGACCATCCGCGCATCCGGCCCTATCTGGAGGATCCGGAGGCGGCCTGCGCCGCGCTGGCGGATTCCTACGCCGCGTACTGGGAAGGGGCGATGGAGCCGCACTGGCCGACCGTGCGGCGCCTCGTCGAGGACGAAGTCCTCATCCGCGCCCGGACGTTCGCGACCGAAGGCATCGACGCGCTCTTCACCGGACTGGAGGCGCGGGCCAGGTGGACGCCGCCCGTCCTTGAGCTGACCAAGCACATCGACGCCGAGTACCGGGCGGGCGAGCGGCGGCTCCTGCTGGTACCGCTCGTCTTCGCCGAGGGCTGCCGGCTCTACTCCACCGACGATCCCGAAGTCCTCGCCGTCTCCTTCCAGGCCCGGGGCGCGGGGGCGCTCCGCGAACCCGCCGGGGCGGGACCGGAGGCCACCGACCGGCTCGGTGTGCTGCTCGGACGGGGCCGGGCATCGGTGCTGCGCCAGCTCGGCGGGCCGCTCACCACGGCCGGGATAGCCGACCGGCTCGGGCTCGCGCCGAGCACGGTCTCGGAGCATCTGTCCGTCCTCGCCGACGCGGACGTCGTCACCCGTCACCGGGTCGGGCGCAGCGTCTACTACCAGCTGACGGACACCGGCCGGGCGCTGCTCGCGCTGCTCTCGGGCGAGGACGTGCTGCGCGCCGTGTCCTGACCGGACCGGGGCGTGAGCGACGATTCGGCCGCCCCCGAATTGATGGCCGGTGCGGTACGGGCAGGCCTAGCGTCCCCGCCATGCTTGCGATCGAGGCGAAGAATCTCCGCCGTACCTACACCAGCCGCACCGGTTTTCTGCGCCCCCGCCGTACCGTGACCGAAGCCGTGCGCGGCGTCGGCTTCGAGGTGGCGCGCGGCGAGCTGTTCGGGTTGCTCGGCCCCAACGGAGCGGGCAAGACCACCACCATCAAGATGCTCAACACCCTGCTGCTGCCCACCTCCGGCACGGCCCGGGTCCTCGGCCACGACGTGGCGTCCGACCCCGTCGCCGTACGCCGCAGGATCGGTTACGTCTTCGGCGGCGACCGGGGTCTGTACGACCGGCTCTCCGCCCTCGACAACCTGCGCTACTTCGCCGAGCTGTACGGGGTCGAACCGCGCGACCAGAGGCGCCGGATCGCCGAACTCCTCGATCTGGTCGGTCTGGCCGGCCGGGAGAAGGAACGCGTCGAGGGCTACTCGCGCGGGATGCGGCAACGCCTGCACATCGCCCGTGGCCTGCTGCACAAGCCCGATGTCCTTTTCCTCGACGAGCCGTCCATCGGCGTCGACCCGGTGGCGGCGCGCGATCTGCGCCGTACCGTCGCCGATCTGCGGACTGGTGGCACCACCGTCCTGCTCACCACCCATTACATGGCCGAGGCCGATGAGTTGTGCGACCGGATCGCGGTGATCGCGGGTGGCACGATCCAGGCGCTCGGCACCCCGGACCGGCTCAAGTCCCGGGTCCAGGAGCGCGACATCCTGGAGATCGAGGCATACGGAGCGGCCGACGAGCACCTCGACCGCATCCGGGAACTGCCCGGGGTGCGCGGAGTGGCGGCCGAGGAGCGCGGCAGCCGGCAGGCCGTCATGGTGCAGACGGAGCGGGGCGCCGAGCTGCACTCACGGGTCCTGGCCGCTCTCGACGGGATCCGGATCGGACGCGTCGTCACCCGTGAACCCACCCTGGAGGACGCGTACATCGCGATCGTCGAGGAGTCGGAGAGCGGTGCGGACCGTGGGGCCGGGGCCGCGGCGGCCGACCGGTCCGAGGAGGTCGTGGCATGACCACGATGATGACCGTGCCGCGGGTTCTGCGCCTGACCGTCGTCGGTGTACGTACCCATGTCTCGTACATGAGCCGCTCACCGCTCGAAATCACCTTCGCCGTCCTCGTTCCCCTCGTCTACGCGACCCTTGCCGTCTACCTCTTCCGTGCCGCGGACGACCCCGACCGGCTGCTCACGGCTGCCGTCGGAGCGGGGCTGATGGGCATCTGGTCCTCGGTGCTCTTCGGATCGGGCGGAGCCGTACAGAACCAGCGCTGGCTCGGCACCCTGGAGACGCTGGTCAGCTCGCCCACGCCGCTCCCCGTCGTCCTTCTGCCGATCACGCTCGCGACGGCCGTCATCGGCACGTACGCCATGGGTGCGACCGTGATCTGGGGCGCCGTGCTCTTCGATGTGCCCCTCGATTTCGCCCACCCTTTGCTGTTCCTGGTGGCCGTACCGGTGTGCGTCCTGTCGCTCGGGATGATGGGTCTGCTCCTCGCCGCCACGTTCGTGCTGCTGCGCAACGCCAACGCCCTCGCCAACCCGCTGGACGCGCCCGTGTGGCTGCTGTCCGGGATGCTCGTGCCCATCACCGTGCTGCCGGACTGGACGCGTCCGGTCTCCTGGGCGCTGCCCACCACCTGGGGTTCGCGGGCCGTGCACGCGGCGACCTCCGGCGGCCCGTCCGCCGGTGAGGTGCTGGCCCCGATGGCCGTGGCCCTCGCCCTCGGCCTGTTGTACGCGCTGATCGCCGTGCTGGTCCTGGGGCGGGTCGAACGCCGGGCACGGGCCGCGGCGACGCTCTCCCTCGCCTGAAGCCGGACGGCCCCACAGCCCCGACGTCCTGGAGTTCCCGCATGTCCTTCCTCTCCCTCTTCCGCGCCCTCACCCGGAGGATCGTCCGTACGCTGCGACTCGTCGTGGTCGGCGGCGCCATCTCCTACCGGGCACTCTTCAACTGGACAACGCCGCCCATGTTCATCGGCACCCTGCTGGTCGGCCCGCTGCTGCAACTGCTGTTCTTCGTCTTCCTCGGACGGCAGCTGGGGGTCGCCGACGACCGCTTCTACCTGCTGGGCAACGCCGTTGTCGCCGCCTCCACCGCCTGTGTCTACGGCGGCACCATGGCCGTCGCCAACGAGCGTCGCTACGGCACGCTCGGCGCGGTGCTGCTGAGCCCTCGGCGCCGGGCTCCGCTCTGGTTCGGGCGCGCCCTGCCGTACGTACTGAACGGCCTGCTCATCAGTGTCTTCACGCTCACCGCCGCCACTCTCCTGCTGGGTCTGCGGATTCCGGTTGGGGCGCTGCCCGGTCTTGCCGCAGTGCTGCTCGCCGCCTCGGCCGGGTGCTCCGTCTTCGGCCTCGCCCTCGGCGCGCTGGGTCTGCGTTTCCGCGATGTGTTCCTGGTGTCCAATGTGGCCGCTTCCGTACTCCTGCTGCTGACCGGGGCGAATGTGCCGCGCGAGACCTTGCCGGAGTGGATGCGGGCCGTCGGGGACGTCCTTCCGCTGACCCATGCCGCCGAGGCCGCCAGGGAGCTGTCCGCAGGTGGTGGCCTCGACCGGGGACGGCTCGGCGCCGAGCTGGCGACAGGGGCCGGATACGCGGTGCTCGCCGTGGCCCTGCTGGCGGTGTTCGAACGTGGCAGCCGGCGTCGCGCGACCCTCGACCTGATGTGATCCGGCCCACGAGCGCGGCCCGGGCGGAGCGCGCCCCGTGGACCGCGGCACTGGAGTTCACCCGGGGTTCGCACCGGTGTCGCCCCCGAGTGACAGCCTCCCCCTGACTCGACACGGGCATCGGCCCCGGGCCGGGCGGTCACGGAGAGGCGTACGGGCATGGAGAGCGGACCTGCGGTATTCGCCGGAACGACGTTCGCGCTGTTCGGGACCGCGCTGCTGGTCTGGACGGGGGCGCGCGTCGCACACCGCGCGCCGGTGGCGTACGGGGTGCGCCCCGTTGTCTCCGCCACACTCGCCACTCTGTTCGGCGTACTTTTCCTCGTCCTCGGTGCGGGGTGCTTCACCCGTATCTGATCCACGGCTGCCGCCTCGCCACCCGCGTCTCGGCCGTGTGATCACCCGGCCCGGGACGTGAACACGCCCGGCTTTCCCGCCACTCTCCTCCGGCGGCCGCAGCACCGCCACGGCGCCGCGAAACTCGCAGGCAGCGACCGCGCGCGCCGCGTATCGGGCACTCCGGGCGGCAGGAATGGCGGAAGTCGGGTTACCGTTCGAGTGGCCGTTGCGGGCTTTTGCCGTTTGACACGGGGGCGGGTTGTACCGTCACACTCCGCAGCGACAGCACCGTCGGCAGCGTCATCGCGCTGCCCGGATGCCCACTGAGTGTCGACCGGAGAGAAGAGCGAAGTTGTCCCCGACCAGCGAGACCGCACAGGGCGGCCGCCGACTCGTCATCGTCGAGTCGCCTGCCAAGGCGAAGACGATCAAGGGCTACCTCGGCCCCGGATACGTCGTCGAGGCGAGCGTCGGGCACATCCGCGACCTGCCGAACGGCGCCGCAGAGGTCCCCGACGAGTACACCGGCGAGGTCCGTCGGCTCGGCGTCGACGTCGAGCATGACTTCCAGCCCATCTATGTCGTCAACGCGGACAAGAGGGCGCAGGTCAGGAAGCTCAAGCAGCTGCTGGCCGAGTCCGACGAACTCTTCCTCGCCACCGATGAGGACCGCGAGGGCGAAGCCATCGCGTGGCACCTGCAGGAAGTGCTGAAGCCCAAGGTCCCGGTCCACCGGATGGTCTTCCACGAGATCACCAAGGACGCGATCCAGGCCGCCGTCGCCAACCCGCGCGAGCTGAACCAGCGCATGGTCGACGCCCAGGAGACCCGCCGTATCCTCGACCGCCTCTACGGCTACGAGGTCTCGCCGGTCCTGTGGAAAAAGGTCATGCCGCGGCTCTCGGCAGGCCGGGTCCAGTCCGTCGCCACCCGACTCGTCGTCGAGCGGGAGCGCGAGCGCATCGCCTTCCGTTCCGCCGAGTACTGGGACCTGACCGGCGCCTTTGCCACCGGCCGTACCGGTGACGCCTCCGACCCGTCGACGCTGACCGCCCGCCTCAGCGCGGTCGACGGCCGCCGGATCGCCCAGGGCCGCGACTTCGGTCCGGACGGACAGCTGAAATCCGGCTCCGGCCAGGTGCTGCACCTGGACGAGACGAACGCCCGGGCCCTGGCCGCCGCGCTCGCCGACTCCGCGTTCGCCGTGCGGTCCGTCGAGTCGAAGCCGTACCGCCGTTCCCCGTACGCCCCGTTCCGTACGACGACCCTCCAGCAGGAGGCGAGCCGGAAGCTGGGCTTCGGGGCGAAGGCCACCATGCAGGTCGCACAGAAGCTGTACGAGAACGGCTTCATCACCTACATGCGTACCGACTCCACGACGCTCTCCGACACCGCGGTTTCCGCGGCGAGGGCACAGGTCACGCAGTTGTACGGCGCCGACTACCTGCCGGACAAGCCGCGTACGTATGCCGGGAAGGTCAAGAACGCGCAGGAGGCGCACGAGGCGATCCGCCCCTCCGGCGACCGCTTCCGCACACCCGCCGAGACCGGTCTGACCGGCGACCAGTTCCGGCTCTACGAGCTGATCTGGAAGCGGACCGTCGCCTCCCAGATGAAGGACGCGGTCGGTAACTCGGTCACCGTGAAGATCGGCGGCCGGGCGGGCGACGGACGCGACGCCGAGTTCTCCGCGTCCGGCAAGACGATCACCTTCCACGGCTTCATGAAGGCGTACGTCGAAGGCGCCGACGACCCGAACGCCGAGCTCGACGACCGCGAGCGCCGGCTGCCGCAGGTCGCCGAGGGCGACGCGCTGTCCGCCGACGAGATCTCGGTCGACGGCCACGCGACCAAGCCGCCGGCCCGTTACACCGAGGCTTCGCTGGTCAAGGAGCTGGAAGAGCGCGAGATCGGCCGCCCGTCGACGTACGCCTCGATCATCGGCACGATCCTGGACCGTGGCTACGTCTTCAAGAAGGGCACGGCGCTCGTCCCGTCCTTCCTCTCCTTCGCCGTGGTCAACCTGCTGGAGAAGCACTTCGGCCGGCTCGTCGACTACGACTTCACCGCGCGGATGGAGGACGACCTCGACCGCATCGCGCGGGGCGAGGCCCAGTCCGTGCCGTGGCTGAGGCGTTTCTACTTCGGCGAGGGCGACGACGCCATCAGTGGCGCCGCCTCCGCCGCGGGCAACGGCGACGGCGACCACCTCGGCGGTCTCAAGGAGCTCGTCACCGACCTGGGCGCGATCGACGCCCGGGAGATCTCCTCCTTCCCCGTCGGCAACGACATCAAGCTCCGCGTCGGGCGGTACGGCCCGTACATCGAGCGCGGTGAGAAGGACGCCGAGGGCCACCAGCGCGCGGACGTGCCGGAGGACCTGGCGCCCGACGAGCTGTCGGTCGAGTACGCGGAGGAGCTGCTGGCCAAGCCGAGCGGTGACTACGAGCTCGGTGCGGACCCGGTCACCGGCAACCAGATCATCGCGAAGGACGGCCGGTACGGTCCGTACGTCACCGAGGTGCTGCCCGAGGGCACGCCGAAGACCGGCAAGAACGCGGTGAAGCCGCGGACCGCGTCGCTCTTCAAGTCGATGTCGCTGGACACCGTGACGCTGGCGGACGCGCTCAGGCTGATGTCGCTGCCGAGGGTGGTCGGCGAGGACGCCGAGGGCGTCGAGATCACCGCGCAGAACGGGCGCTACGGCCCGTACCTGAAGAAGGGCACGGACTCGCGTTCGCTGACGTCCGAGGACCAGCTCTTCGACATCACGATCGAAGAGGCTCTCGCGATCTACGCCCAGCCCAAGCAGCGCGGGCGCGCCGCCGCCAAGCCGCCGCTGAAGGAACTGGGCACGGACCCGGTGAGCGGTGCTCCGGTCGTCGTCAAGGACGGGCGCTTCGGCGCGTACGTCACCGACGGCGAGACGAACGCGACGCTGCGGACCGGCGACAGTGTCGAGGACATCACGCCGGAGCGCGGCTACGAGCTCCTCGCGGAGAAGCGCGCCAAGGGACCCGCCAAGAAGAAGACGGCGAAGAAGGCCCCGGCGAAGAAGGCGCCCGCGAAGAAGGCGACGACGGCCAAGAAGACGACGGCTGCGAAGACGACGGCTGCGAAGACGACCGCGGCGAAGAAGACGACGGCCGCCAAGAAGACGACGGCCGCGAAGACGACGACCGCGGCCGCGAAGAAGGCGTCCGCGTCGTCCGTGGAGGACTGACCGCACAGGCGGTCAGCGCGTTCCCGAACACCCGAGGGGCTGGACATTCCAGCCCCTCCGGCGTGCGGGGGAGCACCTCCGCACGCCGCTCGGACGCCCATATGTTCGGATGGGGCCGTCGCCGACCGTACCGCTCCGGATAGGCTGGGCGGATGACGCGAGCCGAGCAGCCAACGGTCGTGAGCCCCACCTCCGACACACTTGCCGCAGACTCACGCGAGCGCGCCGTACGAGCCCTGTTGCGTGTTCCCCCGCTGAAGCGGTTGTGGAGCGCCCAGCTCGTCGGGAGTATCGGCGATGCACTCGCCCTTCTCGTGCTGGTGTTGCTGTCGCTGCAAGCGGCGGTCCTTGAGGGCTCATTCGGATCCGGATACCGCGGGGCGGCCTTTGCCGTCTCCGCCGTGTTCGGTGCCCGAATCCTTGCCACGCTCCTCTTCGGAGCCGTACTCCTGGGGCCGCTGACGACGCTCACCGCGCCCGGTGGACCGCTGGACCGGCGGTGGCTGATGATCGGGGCGGACGGCCTGCGGCTCGCGCTGCTCGTCGTCGCGCCGCTGTGGATCGACTGGATGCCCGACAGGGCGCTCATGATGATCCTCATCACCGTCTTCGTCATCGGCGCCGGCGAACGGCTGTGGACGGTCGCGAAGGAGAGCGCCGCCCCCGCGCTGCTGCCCTCCCCGCCCCCCGAGGGCGCCGCGGTACGCCCGCTGCCCGACCACCTCGACGCCCTGCGCAGGCTCTCCCTCCGTACGGACTTCGCCGCCGTCCCCGCCGCCGCGGCCGTTCTGCTGGTCGCCACGCTGATCGGCAAATTGCTGTCCTCGGGGGTGGAGTGGTTCTCCTTCCACCAGGCGGCTCTCGGTTCGTACGTCGCGGCCGGGCTGTTCTCCGCCTCGATCTCGATCCTCTACTTCCTCGAACTCCCCGGTTCTCCGACGCCCCGCCCGCGCTCGCCCCTGGAGGGTCTGCGACGGCCGTCCACCGGCAGCGGCCCGGACAAGGGCCGCACCGGCGCCGTCCCGCTGCTCGTCGGCGCGTGCGCGGCCGTCGCCGGAGCGATCGCAGCCGCAGCCGCCGTCGCCGCACTGCACGCCTACGACCTCGGAGGCGGACCGGCCACGTTCGCCCTGCTGATCCTGGCTCTGACGGGCGCCACAGGCGCCGGTATCCGTACCGCGGAGAAGGCGCTGCCCACCCTGTCGCGGCGCCGGATGCTCGCCTTCGCCACCGCCGTCACCGGGGTCGCGCTCCTCGCGATGGGTCTGGTGCCGGACACGGCGACCGTGGTGTTGCTCGCGGTCCTCGCCGGTTACGCGGCGGGTGTCGCGGCCAACACCGGCCACACGCTCGTCGACCAGGAGACCGAGGAGTCCCGCCGGGCCAGGACGACCGAGCACCTCCAGGCAGTCGTCCGGGTCCTGATCGCGCTCGGCGCGGTCGCGGGACCGCTGTTGGCCGCAGCGATCGGCACCCACCGGCTGACGGCCGGCGACTTCGTCTTCGCGCACGGCGGCGCAGCGTTCGCCCTCATGCTCATCGGCGCCCTGCTGCTGCCGGTCGCCGCGATCGTCCTCGCGAAGACGGACGACCGTTCCGGAGTGCCGCTCCGCCGTGACCTGCGCGAGGCCCTGCGCGGCGGCGAGCCGGCTGTCGCCCCCGCCGCCACCGGTTTCTTCCTCGCCCTGGAGGGCGGCGACGGGGCCGGCAAGTCCACCCAGGTCGAGGCGCTCGCCAAGTGGATCCGGGCCAAGGGCCACGAGGTCGTCGTCACCCGCGAGCCCGGCGCCACGCCGGTCGGCAAGCGGCTGCGCTCGATCCTGCTCGACGTGTCGTCGGCCGGGCTCTCGAACCGGGCCGAGGCGCTGCTTTACGCCGCCGACCGCGCCGAGCACATCGACTCGGTGGTCCGTCCGGCCCTGGAGCGCGGCGCGATCGTCATCTCCGACCGCTACATCGACTCGTCCGTCGCCTACCAGGGCGCGGGCCGCGACCTCTCCCCGACCGAGATCGCCCGGATCTCGCGGTGGGCGACGAGCGGACTCGTACCGCATCTGACGGTGCTGCTCGACGTCGACCCGGAGACCGCACGGGAACGGTTCACCGAGGCGCCCGACCGGCTGGAGTCCGAGCCGCCCGAGTTCCACGCCCGGGTACGGTCCGGCTTCCTCACGCTGGCCGCCGCGGACCCGTCCCGCTACCTGGTGGTGGACGCCGGCCAGGAACCGGAATCGATCACCACCGTCGTACGCCACCGGCTCGACCAGCTCCTGCCGCTCTCCGAGGCCGAGATCAAGGCCCAGGAGGAGGCGCGCAAGGCAGCCGAGGAAGAGGCCAGGCGCAAGGCCGAGGAAGAGGCGGCGCGCAAGGCGGAGGAGGAGCGGCTGGAGCGCGAGCGCCAGGAGCAGCTCGCCAAGCTCCGCGCCGAGGAGGAGGAGCGCAAGCGCCGCGAGCTGGAGGAGGCGCGGCAGCGCGAGGCCGAGCGGCAGGCGGAGGAGGCCCGCCGGCAGGCCGAGGAAGCCCGTCGGGTCGCCGAGGAGGAGCGGGTCCGGCGCGAGGCCGAGGAGCAGGCGCGCGAGGCCGAGCAGGAGCGGCTGCGCAGGCAGGCCCAGGACGAGGCCCGGCTGCGTAAGGAGGCCGAGGCGCGGCGGCTGGAGAAGCAGCGCAAGGCGGAGGAGGCGCTGCTGCGGGCCGAGGCTGCCCGGCGGCAGGCCGAGGCCGAGGCGGCCGCGGCGGCGGAGGCCGCCCGCGCGGAGGCGGCTGCGTCCGCTTCCGTCCCGGACAACGAGCTGACGGTGCCGACGCCGGTCGTCAGCCCGAACGAGGTGACGCAGCCGGTGCCGTCACCGGTCGACACGCCTTCGGACCAGGCCGAGACCGCGATGATCCCGAGGATCACCGAACCGTCCGAGCGGCCTGCGGTACGGGACGTCACGGGCTCCGCGGACGAGACGGCGGTACTCCCGCCGGTACGGGACGTACGTGACGAGCAGCCGACGGACCGCGTTCCGCGGGGCATCTTCCGTGACGAGCGCCCGGCGGACGCCGTACCGGAGGGCGAGAACGAGCGCACCCGGGAGCTGCCGCAGATCAGCGATCCGCACGCCGTCCCGGAGGCAGCCGAGGACCGGCGTCCGGGCCGGGGCCGCCGCCGTCGCCCGGAATGGGCCGAGGAGACTCCGCTGGGCGATCTGCCGACCCTGGCCGACGAGCTGCTCGGCGACCACGACCGGGACGACGAGGGCCGTGGCACTTCCGGACGGGGCCGCCGCCCGCGCCGCTGACAGCGGCCGCGGCGGGTGGCCCGGGGGGTGTGAGGGGCGGACCGGATCGCCGGGAATGTCAGACCCTTCCCCCACAATGGGAAGCCGGAGCCGTAGACCACCACCGGAAGGGCGGTGACCGATGACCGTATGGGACGACCTGGTCGGCCAGGACCGGGTGCAGGAGCAGCTCGGTGCCGCCGCCCGGGACGCCGATGCGCTGGTCACCGCCAATTCCGCGGGGGATCAGGTGCCGACGGGGTCGAAGATGACCCACGCCTGGCTGTTCACCGGACCGCCGGGCTCCGGGCTGTCCACCGCTGCCCGCGCCTTCGCCGCCGCCCTCCAGTGCACCAGCCCCGACCGCGCGCTGGGCGGCGCACCGGGGTGCGGTTTCTGCGACGGCTGCCACACCAGCCTCATCGGGACGCATGCCGACGTCGAGGTGGTCCGTACGGACCTGCTCTCCATCGGCGTGAAGGAGACTCGTGAGCTGGTCCGCCGCGCCCAGCTGTCCCCGGCCGTGGGCCGCTGGCAGGTGATCATCCTGGAGGACGCCGACCGCCTCACCGAGGGCGCGGGAAACGTGCTCCTGAAGGCGGTCGAGGAGCCCGCGCCCCGCACGGTGTGGCTGCTCTGCGCACCCTCGCTCGAAGATGTGCTGCCCACCATCCGGTCCCGCTGCCGCCACCTCACCCTGCGCACGCCCCCCGTCGACGCCGTTGCCGATGTGCTGATCCGGCGTGACGGAATCGAACCGGAGCGGGCCGCGGCAGCCGCTCGCACCACTCAGGGGCACATCGGCCGGGCCCGCCGCCTGGCCACCGACGAGAAGGCCCGTGCGCGCCGCGCTGCCGTGCTCAAGCTTCCGCTCCGGGTGGAGGACATCGGTGGTTGTCTCAAGGCCGCCCAGGAGCTGATCGACACCGCCACGGAGGACGCGAAGCAGGTTTCCGAGGAGGTGGACGTCAAGGAGACGGAGGACATGAAGGCCGCACTCGGCGCGGCTGCCGGAGGCCGGATGCCGCGCGGCACGGCAGGGGTGATGAAAGAGCTGGAGGACAAGCAGAAGCGCCGCAAGACCCGTACCCAGCGCGACAGCCTCGACCTCGCCCTCACCGATCTGACCGGCTTCTACCGCGACGTACTGGCGCTGCAGCTGGGCTCGCAGATCGCCCTCGCCAATGTCGATGTACGGGACGCACTCGACCGCATCGCCGGGTCCTCGACGCCCGAGCGCACGCTGCGCCGGATAGAGGCGGTGCTCGCCTGCCGCCGGGCGCTGGACCGCAATGTGGCGCCGCTGCTCGCAGTGGAGGCGATGACGATGGCTCTGCGCGCCGGCTGATCCGTCGGCGGTCCTCGTCGCGCACCGCCGATTCATCCGAATGGGTAACGAAACGGGCCAGTCGCCCCTTGAGGGTTACGCTCCGGGCATGGATACCAGGCGTCTGCTCCGTACCTTCGCCACTGTGCTCGGCACGACCGGCCTACTCGTCTCCGGCTGCAGCAAAGGCAGTTCGACGATGAGCCCGTCGGGCCCGACGTCCGCCGCACCCGCGGCGCTCCAGCCGTACTACGCGCAGCATCTGAACTGGCGGGACTGCGGCGTCTCCGGTTTCCAGTGCGCCACGATGAAGGCGCCGCGCGACTACCGGAAGCCGGACGGCGGCGACATCAAGCTGGCCGTCTCCCGGAAGAAGGCCACCGGTCCGGGCAAGCGGATCGGCTCCCTGCTGGTGAACCCGGGCGGCCCCGGCGGCTCGGCCATCGGCTATCTCCAGAACTACGCGGCCCTCGGCTACCCCGCCCCGGTCCGCGCCCGCTACGACATGGTCGCCATCGACCCGCGCGGCGTCGCCCGCAGCGAGCCCGTCGAATGCCTCACCGGCCCGCAGATGGACGCGTACACCCAGGTCGACCAGACCCCCGACGACCGTGCCGAGGTCGCGGAGCTGGGCACCGCCTTCGACAGGTTCGCAGACGGCTGTGAGCAGCGCTCCGGCGCGATCCTCCCGCATGTCTCCACCGTCGAGACGGCCCGCGACATGGACATCCTGCGGGCCCTGCTCGGCGACGAGAAGCTGACGTACCTCGGGGCGTCGTACGGCACCTTCCTCGGTGCGACGTACGCCGAACTCTTCCCCGGCAGGACCGGCCGTCTCGTCCTCGACGGTGCGATGGACCCGTCGCTTCCGTCGCTGGAGATGAACCGCGACCAGACGGCGGGCTTCGAGGTCGCGTTCCAGGCCTTCGCCGCGGACTGCGTGAAGAGGTCGGGCTGCCCGCTCGGCACCACCTCCACCGCGGACGCCGCGACCCGGCTGAAGCAGCTCTTCACCGACCTCGACGCCAAGCCCGTCCCCGCCGGCGGCTCCCGTAAGCTCGGCGAGTCCCTCGCCACCACCGGTGTCATCGCCGCCATGTACGACGAGGGGACCTGGCCCCAGCTCCGTAGCGCCCTGGCCGGCGTCCGGGCGGGCGACGGGTCCGGCCTGCTGGCCCTGTCCGACAGCTACTACGAGCGCAAGCCGAACGGCACGTACGCGAACCTGATGTTCGCCAACGCCGCGGTGAACTGCCTGGACGCGCCCCCGGCCTTCACCGGCCCGGACGCCGTCGAGCAGGCCCTCCCCAGCTTCGAGAAGGCCTCCCCGGTCTTCGGCAAGGCCTTCGCCTGGGCTGCCCTGAACTGCGCCCACTGGCCCGCCGCGCCCACCGGCACCGCGCACCGCATCACGGCGAAGGGCGCGTCCCCGATCGTCGTGGTCGGCACCACCCGTGACCCGGCGACCCCGTACAAGTGGGCCCAGTCCCTCGCCGCCCAGCTCTCCTCGGGCAGGCTCCTCACGTACGAGGGCGACGGTCACACCGCGTACGGCCGCGGCAGCCGCTGCATCGACACGGCGATCAACACGTACCTCCTGGACGGCACCCCGCCGGCCGACGGCACGAAGTGCTCCTGACCTCCTGCGGCTCCCTCCACCCACCTGACCTGCGCATTCGGCTCCGGCGGCGGGTGGTGCGGAGCACCCTCCGAAACTGTGTAAACTTAGCGACGCTGCTGCTCGCACCATAGTGCGACAGGGCGTGCCGCCTTAGCTCAGTTGGCCAGAGCAACGCACTCGTAATGCGTAGGTCTCGGGTTCGAATCCCGAAGGCGGCTCCGGAAAACCCTGGGACTCACTCGCCGTGACCTGGGGTTTTTCCTTTTCTGCGGCCTCTGGGCTGTCCTTGGCCCCCTCGCGGGGCAGCATTCAGGGGCCTCCGGTGGCCGAGTGGTGGCCATTTGTGCAGCGGGCGTGCAGCGGCGGTGGCCGGGGTGCATGTGGAGCGGGCTGAGATGCTGTCGGGTTCCTACAAAGCGCCTGGGCGAGGGTTTCTTCGGTGCCGGTCCGCAGCAGCCTGAGCGGCCTGGCTGCTGCGGACCAGAAGCGGCCCGCCTCCGCCGTGGCTGGAACGAGCAGGAGCTGATCGGTGAGCCGGGCGTTCCTGCAAGGCGGGCTGGACTGACCGAGCGGCTGGTGGTCGTGGTGCTTGCCGAAGACCGGGTGTGGTCATCCGGCGGGGGCGCAACGTGCGTTGTCCCGGGCCGCGATGGGCCGCCGCGCGGCGGGCCGGCCGCAGGGGCGCGACCTGCGCTGTCACGCTGTGCGATGGTGATGAGGCCGCCAATTCGCATAAGTGATGCCACACATGCTGGAGCCCCGGCCAGATTCCTGCTGGCCGGGGCTCCTTGCTGCCTGGTGGTGGTCAGGCGGTGCGTTCGTCTTCTGCTGGGCTGCCCTTGCGGGGCGGGATCATCCGGGGCCTGCGGGTGCCGGTAACCGGTTCTTGGTCCTTGACGACGGAGAGGGTCTTGCGGGTGTGCGGGACGAGCTGGGTGACTTTCTCGGCGGCGTCGCGGGCAAGGTCGTCCAGGACGGACTGGTAGGTGTCGCGGGTGATGCGCGTGTCGGAGTGGCCGAGGGTCTCGGAGACGACCTTGACGTCGACCCCGGCCGCGAGCATGAGCGTGGCGGCGACGTGGCGAAGATCGTGAAGGCGGATCGGCGGCAGGCCGGCGGCGTCCACGAGGCGCTCGAAGAGGTCGCTGACCTTGCCGGGGTGGAGCAGGGAGCCGTCCTCCTGGGTGAAGATCCGGCCGGACTCCTGCCAGCCCTCGCCCCAGACTTCCCGTTCCTGCTCCTGACGGGCTTTGTGGGCGAGCAGGAGCTGGTGCGTCTCGTCGTCGAGGGCGATGAGACGGACGCCGCTGTCGGTCTTGGGCGCGCCTTCGTGGACCTCCCAGTTGTCCTGGACGAGTTGGGTGGCGATGGCCAGGGAGCGGGCTTTCGCCGAGTGGTCCTGCCAGCGGACGCCGCATGCCTCGCCGCGCCGGGTACCCCGGAAGGCGATGAGCCGCCAGAACAGGTACAGGCGGTCGTCGGCGACCGAGTCGAGGAACCTGGCGGTCTGTTCGGGGGTCCAGACCATGACCGGTGAGGGCTTCTCGCCGGTCTCCTGCCAGCGGGCGATGCGCTCGTCGCTCCAGATGGTGGCCTTCGGTTTGGCGCCGGGCAGCAGCTCGACGTGGGCGGCGGGATTGAAAGCGGGCATGACCTGCTGGGCGATGGCGACGTTCAGCGCGGCGCGCAGGGTGTCGCGGATATGCGGCTGGGTATTGAGGCCGGTGATCCGGCGGAAGGGCGGCATGGCGTCGAGCTGTGCCTGCAGCCACTTGCGTCGCGCCCGGTTCTCCGCGCCCTTCCACGGGGTCGCGTTGAGTTCGTCGCGAACCGAGCGGCGCTGGGTGTTCTGCTCCTGGATCTCGATGTTGCGCTCGTTGATCGCGTTGAACATCGCGTCGACGTGGTGGACGCGCAGCTTGTCGAGCCGAAGGTGGCCCAGGTGCGGCTTGAGGTGGACCCGGATATCCAGCTCGTAGCGGGTGGCCCCGCCGCGCCGCAGGCGTTTGCGGCCAGTGAGCCAGGTGTCGAGCCATTCCGCCACGGTGGTCTTCGAGTTGAGGGTCTGCCCGGTCTTGAACCGGCGGCGGGTCTCGTCGTAGTCCGGGACGGGGTCCTTGTCCTTGACGCAGTTCTCCAGGAGGTCGCTGATCTGGGTTTTGCCCCAGGCGTCGTCCTCCTCGGGAATGCCCATGAGGGCACGGACCTTGTCCAGCTCCTCCTGGGCCTTGGCGGAGGTCTCGAAGCCGCTGCGACGAAACCGCCTGCGGCGGCCGTCCTGTGCGGGGTCGAGTTCCTGGGAGGCGATCCAGGTGCCGTGTCGTCGGGAGGACTTGAGCCTGGGGCAGGAGGCGCCGTACTCCTTCTTGGTCTTCGGGTCGATGCAGCGGCACCGCCGTATGAGGTTGCCGGTCTTCACTCGCTGTCCTCTGGGTGGGTCGGTGTTTCCGGTTGGTCGACGAAGGCCAGCTCGTCGGGAAGGGCCGGAGGCGTGAGGTCGCGCTCGCGCATCCGGCCTCGGAACGCGCGCAGTTCCTGGCAGTCCTCGAAGGCGTGCTCCTCGTAGCCCTCGGCGCGCTGCAGGAGGGTGGCTCTGCGGGTCCGGTCCAGGGTGGTGCTCGCCGCTCGTCGCCGGTCCCTGGCCAGGGCGTGGGAGGACGTTGCGGCGGCCACCAGGTCTCCGTGGTGGCGGAAGACGTCGAGGACTTCGCGGGCGGTGCCTTCTGGGGCGGGCTCGTTCAGGGGGGTCTCGCCGGTGAACCACGCGACGGCGTCCCAGGTGGACACTTCCCTGCCCGGGAGGACCTCGACCGTGGCCGAGGAACCGAGGGGGAAGAGGAGGGCCACTGGTGGGACGCCGAGCACGTCGGCCAGGACGACGAAGTCCGCGACGGTGATGCTCGTCTTACGCCCGGATTCCAGGTTCTTCATGGAGTGCTCGGTGAACTCCGGCAAGCCGCGGTCGGCGCAGCCCTGGGCGACTTCGGCCATGGTGAGGCCGGCGGCCTTGCGCGCGTCCCGCAAGCGCTGGGCGATCCGACCGGTGAACGCTGTCGGCCATTGATCAGGGGTCATGGTGACACTTTACGCAGCAACAAAGCGCCGCTGCAACTACGTGATACATCTTTGGCGTCACCACGGCACCTAGAAATTAACCTGGAGGGCATCATGACGGCATCTGGCTTGGTCCGTGAGGCGCGAGGGCTGACGGGCGACGAACTGCTTGCCCTTCCTGCCGTGATCGACCTCGACACCTCGAACCGGGCGTTGATGATCGGCCGATCCACCGGTTACGGACTCGCCAAGCAAGGGGAATACCCGGTCAGGGTTCTGCGGCTCGGGAACGCCTACCGAGTGGTGACGGCCGACCTGCTGAAGCTGCTGGGGCTGGGGCGCCAGCAGGGGGATGGCAACCAGGACGATGACCGAAGCGAGCGTCACGGCCTTGCCGCCTACTAGCGGTTTGCTCGGCTATGTCACCGGCTGGACTGCCGGCCGTGCGCAGGGCCTGCGCGGCATCGTCTCGGGCTCGGTGCAGTCGTCTGCTGCCCCGGACAGCGTCGGGTGGTCTGACTCGGCTCATTTGAGCGGCGTCTGGAAAGGTTCAGAGATTCGGGCTGCGGTGAGGATGGTTGCGCCTCTACCGTGGGTCAGTCGAAATGAGACCGGGAACGTGTAGTCGAGGAGACGCCTTGGATCCGGTATCGGTGGGAGTGTTGGCGGCGCTGGCAGGCGGGGCCGGGGGCGAGCTGGGGCGGCAGGCATGGGCGACGCTGAGTGAATTGGTGCGGAGACCGTTCGGCAGGCAGGCGGGAGCCCCGGCGCCCGGGGAGGCCGAGTTGGTGGCGCTGAGCGAGGCGCCAGGCGAACCGGCACGGGCAGAAGCGTTGAGTGGTGCCCTCGCCGCGCGGGCGGCCGTTGACCCGGAGTTCGCCGCCGCGCTGGACTCGTGGCGTGGCCGGATTCCAGCGTTGGCTGAGGGCTCGGTGACCAACACGGTCAGTGGCGGTACCCAGTATGGTCCGGTGATCCAGGGTCGGGACTTCTCCGGCATCACCTTCAACAGTCCTGCAGCTCCTCCCGCGCGGGAGAGTTGAAGGCTTCGGCTGACCCTTGCGACGTCCCGAACGGCCCCGGTTCGGATGCCGTCGACGCAGGGGGTTGCGTCCCATCATCTGTATGACGCGGATCACCCGTGGTGCGGTATTGAGTGGTAGCTCAGGACGTCGGCGCGTCCGCTGGGGGAGTGCTGCGTGGACTGGCGGTTTTCCTGATGTACGCATCCAGGTGTGCCCGGTATCGTTGAGGACACTGTCAGTGATGTCGTGGATACTGGAGGCAGTCGTGGCCCGCGCGTGGGAAGCCGATCCGTCTGCGTTATTCGTCAAGCGCCTCGGTAAGTCGGCGGCGGAGCTGGGCAACTCCAAGGACGACGACGAGTGCCCGGACATCTGGCAGCTGAGCAACGGTGACGTTGCCGTGATCGGCCGCGATCTCACCGCGCACTACCGGTCGTGCCTGCCGGACGAGGTGAACCTGGGGCCGGACGAGCGGTTGGTCGTCATCCCGGGCAACATGCTGAGTGCGGCGAAGGCGGACATTCCCGATGCTTGATCTCCTCGCTCCTGGGCTCCCGGACGAGCTGGGTGAGCGGCTCACACGCGAGGACTACAAGCGGGACTTCCGGGAGCGGCGCGCCGCGATCCGCGACGGGGAGTCCTGGAAACTGGAGCGGTTGCAGCACTTCGAGGAGACGAACGACGACAGCCGGGAGGCGCTGCGTCAGGGGGACTGGCCAGCAGTGTTGCGGCTGTTCGAGGCCGACCGCGACGCCTTGGTTCGAAAGGCCAGGGACGAAGTGTCGCGCGGGGCGGTCTTTCATCGTATTCGTGTGGTTGAGGAGCCGCTGACGCCGTATGTGCAGTGGGAGCTGCACTGGCTGCGACTGAGCGCGGAATGCGGGCATTCCGTTCGCGTCCTGCCTGCTTCCGCGCTCGCCGCCGCGGAGGGCGATGCGCTGCTGCCGGAGTTGAACCTTCTGGACAGTCGGGTTCTCTACCGTGTGCTGTACACCGCTGCCGGTCAACCGGACGGGGCGATTCGCTTCACCGATCCCAGCACCGTGAGGAACTGGGCGGAGCATCTGCGGGAACTGTACGCGGCTGCGGAGGACGTCCAGGCATACTTCGACCGTGCCGTAGCCGACCTGCCTCCGCCGCCCGCGGCCTGACCAGGGCGCATCGATCGACGTGCCTACAGAGGACAACAGGCGACCCGGAGACTCGCAGAACGACCTCTCCGGGTCGTCTCGCGACGTCGTACAGGCCGGGAGCGTCACTGGTGACATCCACTTCCACCACGTCGCCGCCTCGGGGCAATCGGGGCCCGTCCCACGCCAGCTCCCAGCAGACGTGAACACCTTCGTCAACCGCTCCGACGAACTGGGACAGCTGAACGCGGTGCTTGCCGACCGAAACGGCGGGCGCGTCGTCGTCTCCGTTCACGTGGTGGCCGGCACGGCGGGCGCGGGCAAAACCTCGCTGGTCCTGCACTGGGCGCACCAGGTCAAGGACCAGTTCCCCGACGGCCAGCTCTTCGTCAACCTCCGCGGGTACGATCCCGGAGAACCAGTCACAGCCGCGCAGGCACTTCAGCGCTTCCTGCGGGCCCTGGGCGTGTCCCCGGCCGAGGTTCCTCAGGACGTCGACGACGCAGCAGCGATGTACCGCTCACTGATCGCCGACCGCCGGGTCCTGATCCTCCTGGACAACGCGGCCACGGTCAGCCAGGTCCGGCCGCTGCTCCCCGGCGCAGGAGACAGCCTCGTTGTGGTCACCAGCCGCAGCCGCCTGGCGGGTCTCTCGGTGCGTGACGGCGCCCAGAGGATCACCCTTGGCACGCTTCCGGAGCCGGAGGCGGTCGCTCTGCTGCGCGCGGTCACGAGGGGCTATCGACCCGAGGACGACGGCGACAAACTCGCAGAACTGGCGCACCTGTGCGCCCGTCTGCCGCTTGCCCTGCGGATCGCCGCCGAACGGGCCGCCAGCCACCCGCACATGCGACTCGACGATCTCATCAGCGATCTGCGTGACGAGTCCGCCCTCTGGGACGCCCTCAGCACCGGCATCGATGACGAGGCCGAAGCCATCCGTTCGGTCTTCACCTGGTCCTACCGCGCTCTGTCCACGCACTCGGCCCGCCTCTTCCGTCTCCTTGGCCTGCACCCTGGAGCGGCGTTCAGCCTCCCCGCTGCCGCCGCTCTCGGCGAAGTCACACTTAGCCGAACGCGCCAGCTACTCGACGATCTGGTCGGGGCCCACCTGCTGGAGCAGACTGCTCCGGACCGGTTCCAATTCCATGATCTTCTGCGCGCGTACGCCACCGACCTTGCGCAGGCGGAGGAGTCGTCCGACGAAAGGCAAGCTGCGCGACGACGTGTCCTGAGCTGGTACCTCCACACCGCCGACGCCGCCCAGACGTGGCTGTATCCGGCAGAGGACCACCTGCCACTGCCTGGACCCATGCCGGAAGTCACGCCCCTCGTCTTCACCGACTACAACGCCGCCGTCGACTGGTCCGAACGGGAACAGGGCAACTTCCTCCCCGTCGTGCGCGACGCCGCCCGAAACGGAATGGACGAGACGGCTTGGCAGCTGGCCACCATCCTGTGGTTCGCACGTCCCGCCTCCTCGTCGGAGCGGGACTGGCTGGAACTGGGCCGAATCGGACTGGAGGCAGCGACAAGACGAGAGGACCAGAGAGCGCAGACACGGCTGCTCATCAACACGGGCATCGCGCACAGGGCTCTGAACAACTTCTCCGAGGGCCTGGACGCTCTGGAGCGAGCCGTCACGTCGGCTCGCAGCTCGCAGAGCCGGTTCGACGAGGCCCAGGCCCTCAACCTCATGGGCCTGATCCATCTACGACAGCGCGAACTCGACTTGGCGGACGCGCATTTCGGGCAGGCCATGTTCGTCTTCCGAGACCTGGGAAACGGTCAACGAACCGCCACCGCACTGTCCAACATCGCCAGCACTCGCCTGAGCGCCGGCCGCCTGCCCGAGGCCGCCTCGGTCATCGACGAGGCGCTTGCTGCGCATCGGGCCCTGGCCAATCGTGGCGGTGAAGGCAACCTCCTTCGGATCGCAGCCGCCCTGCGACTCGAAGAGGGCGACACGGATGCCGCCCGGCGATCCATCGACGAGGCGCTCGACATCGCGCTCGCCCTCCGCGACCACACCCGGGAAGGCTTCTGGCTCCTCACCCTCGGCGACATCCAGCGCACCGCCGCCCAACACGGCGACGCCCTGACCTCCTACCAGCGCTCCGCCATGCTCCACCGACGCCTCGGCGACCGCAGCCGCGAAGCCCTGGCCTGGCGCGGCACGGGCCAGACCTATGCCGTGATGGACCGCCACAGCGAGGCCACCACCTTCCACCGCCAGGCCGCGGCCGTTCACCGCGACCTAGGGGACACCTGGCAACTCGCCCTGGAACTCGACCACCTGGCCGCAGTCGTTCACCCGGAGGACCCCGAGACTGCCCGTGGCCACTGGATCGAGGCCCTGACCCACCTGACCCCCTATACCGACCCCCGGGCCACGTCCATCCGCTCCCGCATAGAAGTGTTGCTGACCCGAGCGGCCGGTTGACGCCGTCGCTGATGTGGCCACGACGCCACCAAGCTCGACGGAGATCCAGCCGTTCGAGGAACGCCGGGCCCAAGTGGAGGAGGCCCTCTTCGGCTCCCCACCCCTGGCGTCCGCGCTCCTGGTCGAGGACGAAGCCGGTGACATCGTCGGCCTCGCCGCCTACTCGTTCCTCTGGCCCAGCGCGGTTCCACGGCCTAGTCGATGTTGGTGTCCATCCCTGGAGCCCTTCGGGCGTTGTTCCTGAGGTTGGCGAAGGGCAGAGCTCCTCCGTGGAGTTCTTTGAACTCGTCGATCAGGTCTTGCTCGGCCTCACCCGCGTCGTCCTCGGTCATCGGCCGCCAGGCGACGAGCAGTGCGTCCGAGTCGACCAGCTGCCAGATGTAGCGACCGCCCCAATGGCCAGCCAGCAGACCGGTGCCGTGGCGGCGGTAGTCGGCAAGCCGTTGATTCAGTCCGTCCTGGCCCGCGGCCTTGCCGATGTACACGACCGTTGCCCCGTCCACCCAGGCATCGCCGAGCTTGTCGGCGGTCACGGATGGGTCGCGGCCTTTGAGGTGTCCGGCAGGGCTGGTGGGGAGGAACGACGGGGGCGAGGTGTTCGTGCGGATCACCACGTAGATTCCGTGCCCGGTGGGGACATTGCTGTCGGGCAGTTCACGGAACGGCACGAAGCCGCGGAAGCCGCGTGCGGTCAGGGTCCTCTGCGTCAGCTCTGCTGTTGGGCTCATGCCAGGCATCGTGCCAGGCGCATCTGACAGTCCTCGGCCCAGTTCTCGTAATAGCTACCGCCAGGTGGCGTGTAGCTCTCTGTGATGCTCAGGACTTCCCATCGACAGCAGAAGCTGCCCGCAGCCTCCGTCGTGTCCTTCGCTACTCGTCCTCCGGCATCTGTGGGCAGGGTCGATCGAGCAGTCTGCAGTGTCAGACGTTCCCGGTAGGGTCCCCGCGATGGTGTGAGCCGGTGTTGGAGGAAGTATGGCGAGACGAATGCGTGACGAGACGTTCCGGATAGAGCAGGAGCAGGGGCGCTACGCCCCCCACGTACGTCCGATCAATGAGATGGTCGATGCCTTGCGCGACCAGGACGGGCGTGGCTGGATGCCGCACGTCGCCCCCTGGCACGGGGGAGTGGACGCGCGCGATGGTGTCCCACGAGGTGGTGTAACAGCGATCTCTGCATAGCCCCTGGTCATGGGGCGGCCATCGCGCAACTCTCCGAGTAGCGAAGCTCGTTGAAGTGAGAGGTGACGCGATGGCCTTGTCCCAGCATGACTTACTCCGCCTGATGGAGTCACTGCGTACGGCGGACGGAATCGAGTTGATCAGGGTCCTGGCCCAGCGGATCCTGCAGGAACTCATCGAGGCCGAGGCCACCGCCCACATCGGCGCCGAGCACGGTGAGCACACCGAGACCCGCACGACGATGCGCAACGGGCACCGGGAAAAGGTGCTGACCACGCAGGCCGGTGACCTGGACCTGGCGATCCCCAAGGTCCGCACCGGGGCCTTCTTCCCCAGCCTGCTGGAACGCCGGCGCCGCATCGACCAGGCCCTCTACGCCGTCATCATGGAGGCATACGTCCAGGGCATCTCCACCCGCAGCGTGGACGACCTGGTCAAGGCCCTGGGCGGCGACACCGGCATCTCCAAGAGCGAAGTCTCCAGAATCTGCGGCGCCCTCGACGCGGAACTGATCGTGTTCCGCACCCGGCCCCTGGACCACACCCGCTTCCCCTACATCTACCTCGACGCGACATACTGCAAGGCCCGGGTGAACCACCAGATCGTCTCCCAGGCCGTCGTCATCGCCACCGGCATCACCGAGGACGGCGGACGCGAGGTCCTCGGCCTGATGGTCGGCGACAGCGAGACCGAAGTCTTCTGGAGCGAGTTCCTGCGCTCACTGCGCGAACGCGGCCTGACCGGGGTCCGCCTGGTCATCGGCGACCACCACTCCGGGCTGGTCAAGGCGGTCCGCAAGGTCATGCTCGGCGCCGCCTAGCAGCGCTGTCGCTTTCATTGAAGCCGTAAAGAATCAAGGTGCTGCTTTACAGGTGTGGGCTCGTTGTCAGGGTATGGCGGTTCCGGAGGATATCTGTTCCCAACTTCATTGCAGGTTCTCGGTGTTATTGCCGCATCTGAACGAGCGGCAGCGGCGTCTGGCCTTGGCTACCGAGGCCCGCCTGATCGGGCATGGCGGCGTACGGGCGGTGGCGAGGATTGCGCAGGTCAGCGAGACGACCGTGCGTCGTGGGGTGTTGGAGCTGGAAGCAGGGGCCGGGCCGCTGCCGGGCGGCCGGGTGCGTGCGCCAGGCGGGGGCCGCAAGCGGACCGAAGCCAACGATCCTGCCTTGCTAAAAGCCCTGTTGAGCCTGGTCGAACCGGACGAGCGGGGGGATCCGATGTCGCCGCTGCGGTGGACGACGAAGTCGCTGCGGAACCTGGCCGAGGAGCTGACCCGGCAGGGGCACCCGGTGTCCGCGCCGACAGTGGGACGGCTGCTCAAGCAAGAGGGCTTCAGTCTGCAGGCGAATGTGAAGACCCTTGAGGGCTCCCAACATCCCGACCGGGATGCCCAGTTCCGCTACATCAACGAGCAGGTGAAACAGCACCAGGGCGACGGCGAGCCGGTGATCAGCGTGGACACGAAGAAGCGGGAGCAGATCGGACGGCTGCCGATGGCCGGCCGGGAGTGGCGGCCCAAGGGCGAGCCGGTCGAGGTGGAGGACCACCACTTCTTCTTCAGCGGCCCGGATGTTCAGCAGGCGATTCCGTACGGAATCTACGACATCGTCCGCAACACCGGCTGGGTCAACGTGGGTGTCGATCACGACACTTCAGTCTTCGCGGTCGAGTCCATCCGCCGCTGGTGGCGCTGTCGCGGCAGCCTCGACTACCCGAAGGCGTCACGGCTGCTGATCACCTCGGACGCGGGCGGCTCCAACGGCTACCGCTACCGGGTCTGGAAGAGCGAACTGGCCGCCCTGGCAGCCGAGACCGGACTGACAATCACGGTGTGTCACTTTCCTCCAGGCACAAGTAAAGTCGGGTAGCCGGAGGGAGTCACACCCTCCGGCTCCCACAGATCCGTACGTGACGATCTCTCGTCATACGGCTCTTGTCGTCCTGATCACCAGGCCAGGGAGGGGGAGCTGGTCCATCTCCACTGCGCGAACATCCCCGGGCGGCGCTTGGCTGCCCTCTGGAAGGCCGCGATGGCCTTCCTCATCGCGCGAAACCGTCTGTACTTGTTGCGTAGCCAGCGCACCAGGTAGGCGTTGATGCGCATCAGAAGTGGATACAAGGCCGATCGGTAGAACCGGCCGTAGTACTGCATCCAGCCCGCGACGATCGGA